>JBGQLL010000049.1:0-15118 GCA_041500065.1 Pseudolabrys sp. | reverse complement strand
TGCAATTCCGCAGCGTCTTCACAAGTGATGATGCGCTCGTCGTCGTCGATGAATTGTGTGAGGCAGTTAAGGAGCGTGGTTTTTCCCGAGCCGGTGCCTCCGGATACAAGGGTATTAACGCGACTGCGGCCGATGATACGAAGGATTTCGGCGCCTTGAGGGGTGATAGTGCCGAACCTGACAAGTTGATCGAGTGTCAGTTTGTCCTTTTTGAATTTGCGGATTGTGAGCGCTGGCCCGTCGATTGCCAATGGCGGCACGATGGCATTCACGCGTGACCCATCTGGCAAGCGCGCGTCGCAAATTGGTGAAGATTCGTCAACCCGGCGTCCGATCTGGCTGACAATGCGCTGGCAGATGTTCAATAACTGCTGATTGTCGCGAAAACGAATACCTGTCCTCTGAATCTTGCCTTTCACTTCAATGTAAACGGTGCCCGAGCCATTCACCATGATGTCGGCAATGTCGTCGCGCGCGAGCAGTGGTTCGAGCGGACCAAATCCGAGCACGTCGTTGCAGATATCATCGAGCAGGTCTTCCTGCTCGGAGATCGACATCACGATACTTTTGATCGCGATGATCTCGTTGACAATATCGCGAATTTCTTCACGCGCTGATTCGATATCAAGTCGGGCCAACTGTGCGAGGTCGATCGCCTCGATCAGCGCACCGAAAATGGTACCCTTGGTCTCGTAATACGATTCTGACCGGCGCGTATCGACTGAAGAGGGCGCGCTATTGGCAGGTGCGGATCCGCGATTCGCGGCTGGCGCGGACACCAGCGGCGCACCCAAGCCGTCGGATGGAAATGGCGTGCGGCCAGTTTCCATGGGAGTGCTGGCAGGTGGCGCGGTTGGCTCTACCTGCGCAGGCATTGCAACAGCGGGCACCGGCGGTGCAGGTGCGCGAGCTTCTGAAGTTCCACTACGCTTACCAAACAAGACGAGACACTCCCGACAGGTTTCAGCCTGCTCGCTTAATCAGCTTGGAAAGCAACGGCGAGAGCAAACCGCCGCGAGATCGCTTCATCTCAGCGCGGCCGGTGAGCGCTTGCGCAATTTGGCGGAACATTTCTGCAGTCTTATGGCTCGCCGACACTTCACCGATCATCTGGCCGTTGTTTGCAGCGGATCCGAAAAGTTGCGGTTCGAACGGAATTACTGCGATCGGTTCGTTTTCCAGCGCCTTTGCGAAGTCTGCTGGCGTGATTTCGGGCCGCTTCGGCACTCCAACCTGGTTTAGACAGTAATGTGGGCGATGGTCATTCGGGCGTGATGTGCGCAGGAGATCGACCAGGTTCTTCGCGTTGCGCAAATTCGCGAGGTCGGGGCTGGCGACCACAAGAATCTCATCAGCGCTTACGAGAATCCGCTTGGTCCAAGCCGCCCATTGATGCGGAACATCGAGAACAATACAGGGAATCGAGCTGCGCAAAGAATCGAGCGTCGTGTCGAAGGCATCGGCGCCGAAATCATAGACGCGGTCCAAGGTGGCCGGCGCGGCCAGCAGGCTCAGGTGATCGGTACATTTAGACAGCAGGCGGTCGACAAATGCGATATCGACACGGTCAGGGGAAAAAACCGCATCGGCAATGCCTTGCGGAGGATCCTGGTTGTAGTCGAGGCCAGCGGTGCCAAACGCCAGATCGAGATCTGCAACGACGGAGTCGAGTGCGATGTCGCGGCCGATGGCCCATGCAATGTTGTGCGCCACGGTGGAAGCACCGACGCCGCCCTTGGCTCCGACGACCGCTATAATGCGACCCACCGCCTTGGCATCCGGCGATGTAAACAGACTGCAGATTGCCCGCACGATGTCGATGGTGCCAACGGGTGCGATCAGGTATTCGCTCACACCGCGCCGCGTGAGTCCACGATAGAGCGCGACGTCGTTGACGCGCCCCACGACGATCACCCGTGTACCGGCGTCGCAGACCTCAGCCAACCGATCGAGCCCACCTAGAATATTGTCAGTACGGCTGTCGCTCTCAATCAGGATAACGTTCGGTGTGGGCGAATTGTCATAGGCCTCGGTTGCGGCGGCGATGCCGCCCATCTGGATTTTCACATGTGCCTTAGCCAGACGCCGGTCCTCTCCGGCGGCCTGGACCGCTGCGGCGGTCTCAACCGTTTCGCAAAATGCCTGGACCGATACTCGCGGTGCAGGTGCGATGTGTGTGTCGTCGCCGATGCTTGGCATCTGCGCGTTTTCGACGGCGACTTGCTGAGCGTGCTTGGTCATTTTCCCAGATCGCTGATTTTGCCGGTGTCATAGCCAACGTAAGTACCAGAGGGATTTTCACCTTTCTTGTAACGGTCAAGTACGACTGTGCGGCGCGGCGCATAGGGCGGTACCTCGCCACGCGGCTGCAGGAGATCAGCCGGATTGTCGACCATGGCCGCAAGGTTGCGTTGACTGGCGCAACCGAGATTCCAGTACGGCCGGTTTTCTATGAAGCCGGACTTTAGAGATGGGCCAAGGTCGGTCGGCCACTGCCCGCAAGGTCCCGCCTCTGCAACGAGCCTCGAATAGTTGAGCTTGATGCTAGCAAGCGAAAACCGCGTGGGACGATAGTGGCGCACATAGACCGCATTGGACGGTACCTCGACGGCCGCAAGAATAGAGCGGATCTCGCGCATCGCATCTGCAGCGGCACGGTCCGTTGGCCCGCCCTTCGGCACATCGATGATGATCCCGCTGCCCGACTCTCGGCGCCAGGCTTGCGCGAACGAAACAACGTCAGCGCGTTGACTCGGAGTGAGTCCGCCTCGATTGCGGCCTACCATGACTTCGACGTTTTGTACGCCTTCGCGCACGGTAATCGGGTGGCGCTGGCGATAGTCGACCGGATACTCGACCTGAGCTTCGGTCTGGTAACAGCCGGCAAGGGCAGCCGCGAGGCCGGCCGTTGCCAACAGCTGTAGCGCCGCTCGACTGTGGCGCGTTCTCAGCGCCTTTAGATTTGCAGTCATTTTCTCTCCCCCGCTCAGTCGAGAATGAATCCGTACTTACCGTGATAGTCGCCGGTAGGCCGCATATCGTTCTTGCCGGCGACACCGTAGATTCGATTCAACTGGCCAAGCAGAACGCCCTGCGGGTCATTCGGATCAGCGAATCCATCATCCGGCCGCGACAGCTGCTTTTGCGCCACCGCGCGCACCACGTACGGAGTGACGAGCACCATCAACTCGGATTGGTGGTTGACGTAGTCGCGACTTTTGAAGAGCGCACCCAGAACCGGAACCTGCATAAGGGCCGGGATGCCGTTGATTGCCTGCCTCGTCTGCTCCTGAATCATTCCGGCCAATGCGAGCGAGCCGCCCGAGGGAATTTCAACGGTTGTTTCGGCGCGACGGGTCTGGATCGACGGCACCGTCAGTGAAGTGGTTGAGCCCGTAACCTGCAAGGTCATGGCGTTTTCGGTCGAAAGATCGGACACCTCGGTCATTACTTTCAAGCTGATCCGACCTTCCGACAGCACGACAGGCGTAAACACCAGGCTAACGCCGAATTTCTTGAATGTGATCTGGGGCTGACACAGCGGCGGCGACCGGGTTGTGTCGCAGGACAGGCCATTTGGAATCGGGAATTCGCCGCCCGCCATAAACGTCGCGGTCTCGCCCGAGATCGCGGTCAAGTTCGGTTCGGCCAAGGTGCGAATAACGCCAGCGCGATCCATCGCGCGCAAAGTTGCCGTGACGTTGGGGAAAGCGCCGGTCAGAAAGCTTTCGCTCAACGGCCCGCCATTGGCGGAGAATGGGTTGGTCGTATTAAAGTTCACTACTGCTGAGCCATAGTTGATCGTGCCAGACAGATCGATACCGAGCTGCTTGATTACGTCACGCCGCACTTCTGCGACCGTCACCCTGAGCATGACCTGATCGCGCCCGCGAATGGCAATGCCGTTCACGACCTTCTCGCCACCGCCAACCAGCCGTGAAGCGATATCGTATGCTTGTTGCGATTCGGCAGCGCTCGCTGCACTGCCGGAAAGGACGACACCGTCGCCGATGCCTTCAATTTGAAGGCTGGCATCGGGCATCGCCTGCTTAAGAGCCGCGCGAACGCCGTTAAGATCACGCTTAACCGCAATATCAAAGCCGGCAATTTGCTTGCCATCGGCGTCAAAGAAGAAAATGTTGGTTTGCCCGACGGCAACGCCGATCATGTAAACGCGGCGAGAAGACCGGATCACCGCATTGGCGATCTTGGGATCAGCAACGAGGACATCTTTGATGTCGGCCGGCAAGTCGATGGCAACCGATTTGCCAATTCCGAGCGGGATAAACCGTGACGTTCCTTCGCTCGCAGCCACCTGAATGACAGGAGTGTTGCCGGCTGTCTCAGCCGTTATTGCCGGGGTGAATGGCGCCAATCCAGTGAAGACAATCAGTGCCCCCAGTGCGACGGTGCGAGTCAATGTCCTGTTCGCCATGTCCCCCATCATCCCCCAATAGGTCATCGCGGTGTGGTCGTGGTGCTCACGCCAAACCGGACGACATTGATGTTGCGTCGAGATTCAGATTCGTCTGACTTCGAATCATCAGCAGAGCCGTCGGCGATGCTGCGTAGCGCCAACGCCAGCGTGCCCAGCTGTTGTGACAATGCTAAGGTTTCCGCCTGACCGGGCGCGAGCTCGAGCGTTGCGGTCTTACCGACCACAACCTTCTGACCATTCTTCTCTTCTATGGTTTGATCGATCGCCAAGACGCGAATGTTGCGGAGGATTGTCTCGCTGGCGCCGCCACCCTTGTCGGAATCGCGATTGACGCGCGGTGTCAGGATAACGTCGACCCGGTCATTCGGCAGAATGAAGCCTCCGGCGCCGGTCTCTGGCGAAATTTGGGTAGAAATGGCGCGCATTCCCGACGGAAGGATTGCGGCCATGAAGCCCGAGCCCTTCGCATTCACCAGTTTCGCTTCGCGAATCGGCTCGCCCGCAACAAAAGGCGTACGCACGATCATGCCGTTGAGATTGTCGACCGCCTTCGGCCGATCGGTCTTGCGGATGAAATTGCCGCTGGCGGTAGTCGCCGGCCAGGCTTGCCAAAAGACATCTGACGGAGACAGCGTCTGGCCTCTTGGAATGTCAGCTTTGGCGACGAGGATATCGACGGTGTCGAATTTGGGCGCCTCTACCTTGATTTCGGGAGGCTTTTCGGAACGGCCGGCCAGCATGGCGGCAACGCCACCCGCTGCTATGGCCACTGTCAGCACTACGACACGTGCAGCTTTCATACGCTCACTCTCACCGTGACAGGCGGCCGGCTTGGCCGCGTAAAATCAGTTGCCGCCGATGCGGCTACTTGCACCGGATTTCAACAGCTAAAGGTCAAGGTATGGTTAAGGAGCGGTATCTAAATCGAGTTAATATTTTATTGCGTCGCTAACCCGATAGATCTCAAAGGCCGTAAGCCGGCATCCAACCGGTTTTGGGATAGACCGCGAGGGCCGCGGCCGCGAGTGCGATGCCGTAAGGCACGCCGCCGTCGGTTTCATGCAAGCGAAGAATCCAGCCCTGACGGGCCAGCACGGCCGGCAGCGGTAGTTTGCGGAACTGGATAATTGCCAACGTCAAGGCACCGCCGAATAGCGACGCGTAAATCAGATAGTCGAGCAGATGGTCAAATCCGAACCACAATGCGGTCGCGGCTGCGAGCTTCGCATCGCCGCCACCAATCCATCCTTGTGAGAAGAAGACAAATGCGGCCACCAGCACCACCGTCGCCGCGGCGAGATGCATGCCGAAAGCGTGCAGACCCATGCCGGTAATGAGCGTGAGCACAAAAAATCCGCCGGCGAGCGCCAGCGACAGCCGGTTGGAGATCGTCATGGTCAAGAGATCGCTTGATGCCGCAAAGGCCATCAGGGCCGGGAACAGCACAAGCCGAATTACATCCGTTACCGTCATCACTCGTTACCTGACGCAACTCACTGACTGCCGAGGCTCAATTATCTCAGCTGAGTCGAAACTGTGTTGAATTTGGAGTTCAAGTTACTACCGATACCGTTGACAACGGCGATGATCGCCACCGATATGCCTGCGGCGATAAGGCCGTATTCGATTGCCGTGGCGCCCGAGTCGTCCGTCACGAAACGCACCAATAAGGTCTTCATCGGAAGTCGTCCGCACTTCGCTGCCCGCTTGAAAACGTAAATGATCGCGCCTTGCGCGCCGGTTAATTTGCTTGAGAAAGCAGAGGAATTGTCCTGTATTTCGAACCGATATTTGTTTGAGTTAACAAATTATGAATCAAAAAATCCAAAGGTTAAGAAATCGTTAATGCGATCTAGATTGTTCGCGCGTCCTCCAATCGAATCGAATATCTGGTCTGCCAACTTTTTTTATTATTGTCCCTCTAGCAAGCATCTGTTTATTGCATTTTAACCGCGCCCCCCGATACCGGAGTTCGTCAAGCTCCGCCATCTGGGTACCTTGTCGATGCTCGCCGAGACGCTGTCAGTTGTAAAAGTTGCCGGCGAGACCATGCTCAAATTGGTACCAATTTCGGTCGCCTTCGGCATCGTGTTCGCGGTGTTGACGCATTGGTCGGCATGCAATCCCGGTCGCCCCTGGTGGCGCAAACGCGAGATCGCCACTGACATCTGCTATTGGTTCTTGATCCCGCTCGCTGCGCGCTTTGTACGCATCGGCTTCATGGTGATGGGTGCCGCGTATATCTACGATATTCGTGGCGCCGAGGCCTTGATCAAGTTCTACGACGATGGTTTCGGGCCCCTCGCGCAGCTGCCGTTATGGGCACAAGCGCTCACCTTTTTGATTGTGTCGGACTTCCTGACATACTGGATCCACCGCGGCTTCCATGGTGATGGTCTCTGGAAATATCACTCCGTCCATCATTCCTCGGAGGAACTCGACTGGATATCTGCGGCCCGGTTCCACCCAGTCAACATTTTTTTCGGCACCGTCCTCGTGGATGCCGGCTTGCTGCTTGCCGGCATTTCGCCCAACGTGATGCTGTGGGTCGGCCCATTCACAACCGCGACGTCGGCCTTCGTGCACGCGAATTTGAACTGGACCCTCGGGCCATTCAAATACGTCATCGCCGGGCCTGTCTTCCATCGTTGGCACCACACCGCGTCAGATCGAGGCGGATCCAAAAATTTTGCAGGCACATTCCCCATCTGGGATCTTCTGTTCGGAACGTTTTATATGCCTGCGAATGTCCTGCCGGACGCCTATGGCATCGATGATACGAGCTTTCCGGAGAGCTTTGGCGCCCAGATGCTGTACCCCTTTCAGCGCTGATTTTTGTTTGTTTTTGCAGCGTCCGGTGCCAACTCTTTGCACTTCATTCACCAATTTACAGTCAACTTAACTTATGGGGGTTCGCCGCCTAATATTGCGGCGGGCGTACCGTGCGGGAGAGCGCGATGTCAGTCCTGTTAGAACGCTGGAGGCAATATTTCGGTGTGGTGCCTTTGGCTGTGGTGGCCATCGGCATCGGAGTAGCATCAGCGCAATCAGAGACTGTGACGATAAATCTCGATCAGGCGCAGATCCTGCAATTGCCGGACCGCGTCGCCACAATCGTCATCGGAAACCCCTTGATCGCGGACGCTACCCTCCAAAGCGGAGGCGTCCTCGTCGTTACCGGCAAGGGATACGGAGCGACCAATCTGCAGGCGCTTGACCGGGCCGGGCGTGTGCTCATGAGCAAGACCGTGCAGGTCCTCGGCGCCGGCACTGACGATATCGTTGTCGTTTACAAGGGGGTAGAGCGCGAGACCTACAGCTGCGCATCGGATTGTCAGCGCCGCATTACCCTCGGCGACTCAACGGCCTATTTCAATGCAAATCTGGCCGAAAGCGCCGCTCGCAATGGCCAGGCACAGGCCACCGCACCGAAGTAGCACTGGGCGCGCGTGTTACGGTTAGCGATTGCTTAACGCGACCGGTGCGGTTCCTTAGGATTTTGGCAAGAATTAAAAAACGCGCCCTTGCTATGAATTTTGGTGTTTCGGCACCGTTTAGCAATCGGGTTGCATGTCATGCCAACTATGCGCAGCAAAATTTCCGCGTGTGCCTGTCGACTGTTGCCCTCGCGCCTGTTGCGCCGATTTGTGCGCCAGCAGGACGGATCCGCGGCCGTCGAATTCGGCATGGTGGCGCTTCCGTTCCTGGGCCTGACTTTCGCCATTCTTGAGACAGCGCTGGTCTTTTTCGCGGGCCAAACACTCGAAACTGCGGTCACAGATTCGGCGCGGCTAATCATGACCGGTCAGGCGCAAACGAATGGCTGGACCAAGGACGATTTCAAGCATGCCGTGTGCGATCACATCTATGGATTGTTCGATTGCGCCAACGGCATTTACGTCGATGTCAAAACCTACAACAGCTTTGCCGCCATCAATCAGACTCCGCCTGTAACGAACGGCCAACTCGACACCACAAATCTGAACTATAACCCCGGTGGAGTCGGCGATATCGAGGTCGTCACGCTCTACTATCAATGGCCGGTCTACGTTTCCTTGCTCAGCAACAATCTGTCTACCCTGAATGGCAACAATCGTTTGCTGATAGCGACAGCGGTCTTCCGCAACGAACCTTTCCAATGAGGCGGTGCGCCATGACAGCAATGACATTCCGCATGCCCCGGTTCTTGCGTCGCTTCGGCCACGACCGACGTGGCGCATCTGCGATTGAATTTGCCCTTTTAGCGCCCCTGATGCTCACGCTCTACATTGGTTGCGTCGAGATCTCTGAGGGTGTGGCCGCCGACCGTAAGGTGACACTAGCTGCGGGTGCTCTTGCCAACCTTGCGTCGCAGGTCACCACCATCTCCCCAACAGACAAAGACAATATTTTGCAAGCGTCGATCGCGGTTATGTCACCTTACGACGGCACGACCTCGGCCAGGGTGTCGTGCCTCAAAATCGCCGCCGACGGCACGACGACAGTGTCTTGGGGATTCGCGACGGCTGGGACAACCCCACATGCGACAGGCGATGTCGTCACCGTTCCCGTGGATCTGAGGGTGCCGAATTCGTACCTGATATGGAGCGAAGTCAGCTACCTGTATATCCCGGTTACCGGATTCGCCCCTGGCTCCAGCAACTTCAGCTACATCTCAACAACAGGAATTACGCTGTCGGACCAGATGTACATGAGCCCGCGCATCACGCCGCCGGTCTACAACGCCATTTCTTGCAGTTGAGAGCGTGTCACTCACTTCGCGGATTCTGCAATCGGTAGCGCCGTTGTCGATTTGATGCGTTCCATTGCGAAGCGCGATGTGACGTTCTTCAGCGGTACCGTGGCGATCAGCTTCTTGTAGAATGCATCGTAACCCGCGATGTCGGTCACGACCACGCGTAACATGTAGTCGACGTCGCCGGCCATTCGATAGAACTCCATCACCTCGGGCATCGCACCAACCACGTCGGCAAAGCGTTTGAGCCAATCCTGCGAGTGGTCACCGGTCTCGATCGAAACAAACACGGTGATGCCAAGACCGACCTTCTGCGGGTCGATGATCGCCACACGTCGCGTGATGACGCCGTCCGCCTCAAGCCGCTGCAGCCGTTTCCAGCAGGGGGTCGACGACAAGCCGACGCGCTGGCCGATCTCTGCAACCGAGAGCGAGGCGTCCTGCTGCACGACGGCGAGGATCTTCCGGTCGATAGCGTCCATTCTCTCTGGATCTCCAGACTTGGAACAAGCATCCCCAAAGTTATTGCAATATAGAATTATTTTTTTATTTGACCCCTTCACCTGTCTTATAGAGAACAATATTCTATTTCAAGCACAATCTGTTGCCCCCGTGAGCAGCCGCCAACAACGAATGCGCGTGCCATGAAAACCTCATTTCGATTTCGTCCTGCCAATGCCCTGCGCCGCCTCGGCGCAGCGATCCTATTCAGCGCCGCGATGGCGGCTTCGGTCGCAGGTGCACATGCCGAACCGCTGGTGACCGTGCAGTGGCTCAATAACCATCGAACCGATCCAAATCTTGTCGTGCTCGACATCCGGTCGGCGATCGACGGTGGCGGTGCACAGGCTTACGCGGCCGCGCATATCCCCGGCAGTGTCCATAGCGACTACGACAAGGCTGGATGGCGGGTTACCCGCAACAATGTGCCATTTATGGTTCCAACTGCGGCCGAACTGGAAAAGCTGATCGGCGATCTCGGAATCGATGAAGACACTCACGTGGTCGTCGTGCCGGCAGGTGTGAACGTTCTGGATTTCGGATCGGCTGCGCGCACCTATTGGACGCTGAAGTATGTCGGCGTGAAGGACATCTCGATCCTCGACGGTGGCGTTGCTGCCTGGCGTCAAGCCGGGTTGCCGCTCGAGAGCGGACCAAAGACGCCGTCGCCGAAGATTTTCACAGCGGCGGTCGACAAGAGTATCTTGGCCGCGGCGAGTGATGTTGAGACTATCGAAGGCAAGGGCGGGGCTACGCTTGTCGACGCGCGACCTGCCACATTTTTCCTCGGTAAAGAGAAGGCCCCGGCCTCGCAGGCCTACGGCCACATTCCTGGCGCGCTGAATGTCGACAGCGCGGAATTCTACGACCCGAATACCAACCGGCTGAAGCCGAAGTCAGAGCTCGCGGCAATCGCCAATATTGTACCGGGCGGACCGGTGGTGAGTTACTGCAATACTGGCCATTGGGCGGCGACAGACTGGTTCGTGCTGCATGAGCTGCTTGGTCGAAAGGAAGCGCGACTTTATGCGGGCTCGATGGTCGAGTGGACCAGCGGTGCGGACCGGCCGATTGAATCCTCGCGCACGAAGTGGGACGATCTGAAAAAGGCCCTCGGCCTCGGTTCCTGATCCGCGCTCTGGAGTTTCTATGTCTACGGCAAGCTTGGCTGCGTCCAACCAGGACGCAGCCGTTCGTATGGATCGCCTTTTTCTCGGCATCGCGCTCGGCTCTACCGCGATCCTGATAGCGCTGGTGCTGCTCGACCACCAACCGCTTTCGGCGGTGCTGATCATCGGCGGTTTCGGTCTCGGTATCGCGTTCTTGAAGGCAGAATTCAGCTACACCGCATCCTGGCGGCGCTTTCTCACGCGCGGGGAGGCCGGCGGTCTAATCGGTGGACTGATTGTGATCGCGATCTGCGCGCTCGCAGTGGTGCCGGTGGCTGCGCTGACTCAGAAATTTGGCGGGGCCATCGCGCCTATTGGTCCCTCGCTGATACTCGGCGCGTTTGTCTTCGGCATCGGCATGCAGCTAGCCAACGGCTGCGGCTCAGGCACGCTTTACACTGTGGGCGGCGGGTCGGGTCGCATGCTGATCGCGCTGTTGTTTTTTGTCATCGGAAGTGTATTCGGCAGCTTGTTGCTTCCTGCGTTTCTTTCCCTCGGCGGCGCCGATCCGGTGCTGGCGTCGGACTATCTTGGCCCTTGGGGCGGGCTTGCAGCGACGCTCGTCAGCATTGCCATGGCGGCCGCGCTTATTGTTGCGGTTGCGAGGCGCCGCGATGCCAACTTCGTGCCGTCACGTAACTACGTGATCGGTGGAGTCATCATAGGCTTGCTCTGCGTCGTCGTGTTCGCTGCCGGCGGTCATCCGTGGAGCGTGACTTTCGGCTACACGGTGTGGGGCGCCAAAGCCGCGACCGCACTCGGGCTCGATCTTTCGCATTCGGCTTTTTGGCAATGGCCGGGACCAAAGCGCGCGCTTGTGGAATCGGTGTTGTCCGACACGTCCAGCCTCACCGATTTCGGGATGCTGTTCGGTGCTATGGCGGCGGCGGCCGCCAGCAAACCAT
The DNA here is from genome assembly GCA_041500065.1 of Pseudolabrys sp. Lineage (GTDB taxonomy): Bacteria > Pseudomonadota > Alphaproteobacteria > Rhizobiales > Xanthobacteraceae > Pseudolabrys. Next base: position 3,370 of record JBGQLL010000049.1, on the reverse strand, counting down.
TTGCCATGTTGCCGTGGCCGCCGGTGAAGTCACTGCTGGCGGCCGGAATCGGCGGCTTACTGATGGGGTGCGGCGCGCGACTCGGTTTCGGCTGCAACATCGGTGCCTTTGTCGGCGGCGTCGCCTCCGGCTCGCTGCATGGTTGGATCTGGTTTCTGGCAGCGCTGCCGGGCTGCCTGGTCGGCATACGCTTGCGGCCGTTGTTCGGCTTGTCGCGGGAGTAGCCGATGCGCACTATCTACATCATTGTCGTGCTAGTCGGGGTCGCGAGCATCTTGGTTGACCACCTCTCGAGCCCCTCGAGCGGCCGCGCGCTGTCCCCAGAGGATTTCGCCGGCGCTTGCGCGCCTTGCGGTGCGCCCTGTCCATCGACACAAAAGAAGTAGCTGCTATCGCTCTTGCATCGGCGTAACATGGCGTCCTCAACCGGGGAGGGGGCATGCTGACCAGACGCGATATACTTCATCATCTCGGTGCCGCGGGTGTTTCGGCCGCGGCTCTGCGTGCCGGCATCGCGGCCGCCGCCATGCCGTCCGAACGCAGCGCGCCCAATTTTGAAGTCCCGCGAGGCGCCTGCGATTGCCATGTGCATGTGTTTGGCGATCCGGCGAAGTTTCCGTTCGCCGAGAAGCGCATCTATTCGCCCCCGGGCGCCTCGGTCGAGGAACTATTGCAATTACAGAGCTCGCTGCATCTTGATCGCGTGGTGGTCGTGCAGCCGAGCGTCTACGCTGCCGATAATTCCTGCACCGTTGACGCTGTCCGACGCATGGGCGCTCGTGCACGCGGTGTTGCCGTCATTGACAAATCCACTCCATCGGCGGCACTCGACGATATGGCTGCTGCCGGCATCCGCGGCGTCCGGCTCAACCTCGAAACGAACACGGCCGGAAAATTCGATCCAGATTCGGCCAAGGCGCTTCTCGATGCAACCGTGCAGCAGATCGGCGGGCGTGGCTGGCATGTTCAGTTCTATACGCGCCTGACGACTATCGCGGCGCTGAAGGATCATTTCGGGCAGATGCCGTTCCCGCTGGTGTTCGACCACTTTGGTCGTGCCACGGCGGCGGATGGCTTAAATCAACCGGGCTTTGACGCCCTTCTCGATCTGGTCAAATCGGGTCGCGCCTATGTGAAAATCTCCGGTGCTTATCGCTGCTCAGACAAAGCGCCGGATTATGCCGACGTCATGCCGCTGGCACAGGCGCTCGTGAAGGCCAACCCGGACCGCATCGTTTGGGGCACCGACTGGCCGCATCCGAACTCGGATGCAGGACGCGGCAAACCGCTCACCGAGATCACCGCGCCATTCCCAATCGATGATGGTCTGCTGTTCAATCAAATGGCGAAATGGGCGCCGGACGCGGACATGCGCAAGAAAATCCTGGTCGACAATCCAGCCCGGCTTTACGGATTCGAGAACAAAGCGACCTAGTTTTTAGTCAAGAATGCGTCGACTTCGGCGCGCGTCGGCGCGCCGGAGGCGCCGCCAAATTTCGTGCATTTGAGTGCCGCGGTTGCGCTGGCAAAGCGCATAATGTCGGAAAGAGCGCGACCTTCCGCCAGTGCCAGCGTGAAGCCGCCATGGAAGGCGTCGCCGGCGCCAAGTGAATCGATCGCCTTGATTTTGAAGGCCGGCAAGTGGCTCAGCTCGCTGCCTTCGAGCCAGTAAACGCCTTTCGGACCATCGGTGATGGCAACAAATCCCGGAAGATGCTTGGCGAGCCTCCCAAGGGCCTCCTTGTAGTCCTTCAAGCCCGTCATTCCGAACAACGCCTCCGCCGATGCCACCACGTGGGTGCCAAGCGCTAGCAGGGGATCGTCTACTCTTGTCGCCTGATCCAGATCAATGACGATTGGAATTTTGCGCGCGTGCGCGGCGCGGCACACCGCGGTCACGAATTCCGGAAAACGGTTATCCACGAGAACTGCGTCAGCGTCCGCAACCAGCCTGGCAGGGTCGTTCGGCAGTATATCGCCGAGATTGACGCCGCGGCGCGTCGCAATGGTTTTTTCGCCCGTCGCATCGAGCAGGATTAATGAAACCGACGCTGTGCCGCCGTCAACGCGTGCGACACCGGAGCAATCAACACCCTCCTTTTCAAGGTCGGACAGAATGCGATTGCTCACGGCATCTCCGCTTCCACCGAGCGGACCGGCGAAGGCCGCGCGTCCATTGAGCCGCGCGATCGTAACCGCTGCGTTGGCGGCGCACCCGCCTCCCGTGATGACGAATTCGCTCGCCGCCACTTTGGTGCCAGGCGCGGGGAAGCTTTGCACGCGCATGACGATGTCTTGCACGGCGATGCCGGCGCAGAGGATTTTTGGCAGGCGGTCAGTCAAAGCTGATTTCGTCCTCGACCCAGGCGCGGATGATGTGATGCGCAATCGCCACGGGCGGTGGAGTAGTGAGTCCTTGCGGGTGTTTGCGCATCAGCATCGTCTCGATCTCGCTCCTGCTAAACCAGCGGGCGTCTTCAAGTTCCTCCCGATCGACCACAATTTCGTGCGTAAGTGCTTCCGCGTGGCAGCCGATCATCAATGATGTCGGAAATGGCCAGGGTTGGGAGGCAAAATAGCCCACGCGCCCGCAAGTGATGCCAGCCTCCTCGCGGGTTTCCCGACGGACGGCGTCTTCGATCGATTCGCCCGGTTCAACATAGCCGGCGAGGCACGACCACATCGTCGGCACAAAGCGCGGCGAGCGTCCGAGAAGGCAACGCTCGTGGTCAGCCGCCAGCATGATCACCACAGGGTCCGTACGAGGAAAGTGCTCGGCCTTGCATTGCGGGCAGTCACGCCGCCAGCCCCCGGACACAAGTCGGGTCGCTGCGCCGCAGTTTGGGCAAAAGCGGTGGCGAGCGTGCCAATGTAGCACGGCCTTCGCTTCGGCGATCGGGGGTAGGTGGTCAGGTGCGACGAGGCCCTGCACCGCAATTGAGCGCAGGTCCGTCGCGTGCAAATCATCCCGTCCTTTCAGTGTTTCCGCTACTTGCGGCGAAAGACCGTGGCCGAACCGCGGTGCCCCGTCGAGCAGTCCAAGGAAAATTGTTTCGGTCGCGGGAGAAAGCGCTTGCGCGTCGTTCAGCTTGAACAAAGGCTCATGGAAGGGCACACCTTTTCTCATCACGATCCACTCGCCGCCGATCACATAGGCTCCCGCGCGCGGGTCGTGCGCCAGCGCAGCGATGGCAGCGGGATCGGCGCGGAGCTCGGCCGCGCGCTCGATGCGACTATCGGAATATCCGAGACGGGGTTTGGGACCAAGGTTTGGGCGAGAAGACATGCGTCGCGCAAATTCGCACGACCATTTCTTCCGCGCAATGCTTACTCCGCAGCCTGGCTGCGCGGGTACAAGGCCTCGCGTAGT
>JBGQLL010000048.1:0-15849 GCA_041500065.1 Pseudolabrys sp. | reverse complement strand
TTCCATCAACCTTGATGGAACATTGCGCAGACCCAATAAAACTGTGGGACCCCCTTAAACCATTTCTGATGGTTAAGACAGGGTGAAAATAAGGCCTGTTTACGGCTATCAAGACAAAAGCGGGGACCATGCCGGGTCCGAAGCGTAACTGGGCGTTGGAACCTTCAGTTCGTTGCGGCCGCTGATGTCGATCGTAAAAAGCGACGGCCCCTGCCCCACGTCGCGGAAGAACATCAGCACCCGTCCGTTGGGCGCGAAGGTTGGCCCTTCGTTGTGGAAGCCCTCGGTGAGCACGCGCTCGCCCGAACCATCGGGCTTGAGGACGCCGATCGCGAAATTGCCTCGCGCCTGCCCGGTGAAGGCAATGTAGTCGCCGCGCGGCGACCAAACCGGCGTCGAATGATGCCCTTCACCAAAACTGATGCGCGTTGCCGGGCCGCCTGAGGCCGCCATGACGTAGATCTGCTGTGTACCGCCGCGATCGCTCTCGAAGCAGATGCGAGAACCGTCGGGCGAATAGCAAGGCGCGGTGTCGATCGCCGGTGTGTCGGTGAGACGCGTCGTCTGCTTTGATCGCAGGTCCATCACAAACAGGTTGGCGTTGCCACCCTGCTGCAAGCTCATGATCACGCGTTGGCCGTCGGGTGAGAATCTCGGGGCGAAGGTCATGCCGGGGAAATTTCCGACGATCTCCCGCTGTCCGGTCTCGATGTTGAGCAGATAAACGCGCGGATCGCCCTGCCCGTACGACATATAAGTGATCTCTTGCGTCGACGGATTGAACCGTGGCGTCAGCACCAGATCATCGCCGCGCGTCAGGTAGCGAACGCCGGCGCCGTCCTGATCCATGATGGCGAGGCGCTTCACGCGCCGGTCTTTCGGACCGGTCTCGTCCACGAACACGATGCGGCTATCGAAATAACCCTTCTCGCCCGTGAGGCGCTCATAGATCGCGTCCGAAATGATGTGCGCGATGCGCCGCCAGTTGTCGGGCGTGGTGAAGTACTGCTTCCCGTCGAGCTGCTGTCCGGCAAAGACATCCCAAAGGCGGAACTCGGCCTTGAGCCGGCCGTCGCCCTGGCGCGTGATGCGGCCCGTGACCAACGCCTGTGCGTTGATCGTGCGCCAGTCGGCAAAGCGCGGCACGCTATCGCTGTTGGTGATTTTTTCGATGAAGGCGGCGGGATTGATGGGTGCGAACAGGCCGCTGCGCTGAAGGTTATTGGTAATGACGCCGGTGACATTGCGCCCCGTATCGGTGTCCGAAATGAAGTCGGGCAGCGCAATCGGCATCGGCTGCACATTGCCTTGTGTGATGTCGAGCTTGAGCACCGCGTGTGCCGGGCGAGACGCAAGGGCGACGAGAGCGCCGGCACCGGCCAGCAGCCGGCGGCGCGAGGGCCACAAGGGAGAAATATTGGACTGAATCATTTCGATTGGGGGAGTTAGTTGGACCGGAGCATGTCTTTGGGATCGAAGGTCAGCTCGATTTCCTTCCAGTTGTCATAGTGCTCCGGCTTAAGCATGTCGAATGGTTGGCCCGTGAGCACCGCGCGCACCGCGCTGTCACGCGAGGCTTGCGCTGCAACGCTATTGCTGCCGACGCGAGCGAAAGGCGGTGCCGCGAGGCGTCCGTCGCGGCGCAGCCTGACGGTGACAGTGACAATCAGCTCATTTGGATCCTTTACACCGACCGGCGGGCTCCATAGCGCCATCAGCCGTGCGCGCAGCGCATCAATCTCGGACTGCGAGAGTTGGGCAGCCATGCCGGCGGGCGTGCCCAGCGAAGCCACGTCATTGCGGTCCGGGCCGACCGCTGCATTGCGCTGCGCGTCGCGCTTGTCGAGGAGAGCTGCGATCTTGTCAGCATCGAATTTCGGCTGCGGCTTCTGCGGCGGTTTTTTCGGCGGCAGCGGCTGGTCGACTTTGGTCTGCTGTTTCGGTTCGTCCGGCTGCTTGATCTTGTCCGCGATCGGATCGGGCTTCGGTGGCTGCGGTTCGGGCGGCGGGGTCATTTCCTTCGCCGCCTGCACTTCTTTCTTCTCGGTGATCTTGGCCTTCGAATCCTCAATCGGCTTCGGCGGTTCTTCCGCTTTCTTTTCCGCCAAGGGCTTCGGCGTTTCGACCTTGGGGGCGTCCTTCACGCCTTTGGTCAACTGCGAGAAGTCCTTCTCGCTGACCAGATCGACCGGCAGCGATTCCGCCGGTGTCACATCGAACGTCTTTCCGGAAAATGACAGCGTCGCCCACAGGAGCACCGCTGCGTGCAGGCCGGTCGAGATCGCTGTCGCTTTTCTCATCACCGCGCTTTCGCGCCCTGTTCGAATTCAGTGACCAAGGCTACACGATGAAACCCGGCTGATGACAGCCGCCCCATCACTTTCATCATGGTCCCGTAATCAACCTTCTTGTCGCCACGCACATATACACGGGCCTCGGTGCCGCCGCGCGCCTCGGCCACCGCCTGCATCTTTGGAACCAGATCGTCGACCGCAATCTCGCTGTTCTGCAGAAATATCTGGCCCTTGTCGTTGACGGAAACGGTGAGCGGCTCCTTGTCCTGCTCCAGGTTCTTGGCCTGACTCTGCGGCAGGTCGATCGGCACGCCGACCGTCAACAGCGGCGCCGACACCATGAAGATAATCAGCAACACCAGCATCACATCGACCATCGGCGTGACGTTGATCTCGCTCATCACCCGGCGGCGGTGATGCCTTCGCTTCCCCATGACCGGCGTGCCTGCATTGGCAGCCATAAGATGATCCCTTACCCGCGCTCGTCGATCTGGCGCGACAGAATAGCGGCGAATTCGTCGGCGAATCCCTCGAGCCGCTGGGCCTGCTTGTTAACCTCGGACGCGAACTTGTTATAGAAAATGGTCGCTGGTATGGCGGCGACAAGACCAAGCGCGGTCGCAAACAGTGCCTCTGCAATGCCCGGGGCAACCACTGCCAGAGACGTGTTTTTCGAGGCGGCGATCGACTGGAAGCTTGTCATGATGCCCCAAACCGTGCCGAACAAACCGACAAACGGCCCGGCCGATCCGACGGTGGCGAGCACAAGCAGCCGCTTTTCAAGCCGTTCCACTTCGCGCGCAATCGTCACTTCCATGACTTTCTCGATGCGCATTTGCAGCCCGCCGATGGAACGCGTGCTGCCCTCGAAACTGCGTTTCCATTCACGCATGGCGGCAACGAATAACGCCGCCATCGAATGCGCCGGACGTGCCGATAGCGCCCGGTAGAGCTCGTCCAGCGACTGTCCCGACCAGAACGCCTGCTCGAAACGATCCATGGCGCGGCGCGTACGGGCATAAAGCACCGTCTTGTCGATCGCGATCGCCCATACCCAGACCGAGCAGACCAGAAGCCCGACCATGACCGTCTTCACGACCCAATGGGCGTTCCAGAATAGCGTGAACAGTGAAAGATCGGAGGAGGTCAGCGGGAGCACCGACTGTGCCACGTCGGCAGGATTCATGGGCACGTCCTTTCCGCTCGATCCGGTTTCCGTCGGTCGGACCAGCGCGGCGCAATTTCCGAAATCAACGTGCGCGCGCGACGATCCCGCCCACGCGCCAAGCCGAAAAACGAATGTCTCGCGAAAATCGTACGTCCCGTCCACCGGCGACCTACGAAATCCCCGCGAAACTTGGCCAAACTTGGGCGCGGAAGCGGACTTATAGCCCCCTAAACAGCGCTGATTGTGGTTAAGGAGTCGTTACTTACCGCCGAGCGGGGCCTGGCCAACGGCAAAGGCCGCCCTCATTGGGGCGGCCTTGCTCGGTGTTGCAAATTTTAGCCCTGCGGCTGGCTGGCCTCCGGCGAAGGCCGGTTGCCGCGCTCGGCCATGAACTGGTCGAACTCGGTCTTGTCCTTGGCGAAGCGCAGGCGATCAAGGAATTCCCGAAATTCGCGCTGCTCTTCTTCCAGCCGTCGCAAGGTATCCGCGCGGTACTCGTCGAAGGCCCGATTTCCGCTCGAGGGCGCATAATTCCACGGGCCGCCGCCCATGCGGGAGCGCATCCAATCCATCTTGCGCTGCATGCGATCCATTTTGTTCTGCCAGTGGCCTTGATGTCCGCATCCCATTCTTCCGCTCCCAATGGTGAAGGCGAGGACGCTTAGCCCAAGCGGCCACCAGACCATGAAGCCAAGGATGATCAGCGCGATCCAGGCGGGTTTTCCGAAGGCGTCTAGTTGTGCGGTGATAGGCATTGTCGGCCTCGCGTGAATGTAAATAACATTTACATAACTAATTCGGTGCAAGGCCGGTGTCAAGAAGCGCGAAGATTAAATTGGGGAGCGTCAACCCGCCGCGCCAGTCCCTGCCAGAATCTGGAACTCAGCAACGCTTTGCCGCTGCGGTGTCGAGGCCGAGTCCGCGCAGGTAGATCAGCACGGCGGCTTCCAGCAGCTCTTCCGGCTGCATCGGCAAGGTACGCCGCGCCGCGTCACCGCGACCAAATAGCGAGGCGATGCCGTGCGTCATCGACCACACGTGCAGAGCAACCATCAGCGCGGGCGGGCGCGCCTGCGCCGGTATGAGCGCGACGAGTTTTTCGGCCGCCGCGCGCAGAACTGCAAAGGCAGTCTCACTCGCCTCGCGCAACTCGCGATCCATATCGAGTGGAACGCCGGCTTCGAACATTGCCGAGTAGTAGGCCGGCTCGCGCTTGGCAAAAGCGAGATAGGTTTTGCCGAGCCGGTCGAACGCAGTCATTACGTCCGGCTTGCCTTCGTCCCACGACTTCGCCAGCGCAGTTGCGAATTCCTCGAAGCCGCGGCGCGCGACGTCTGCAAGCAACGCGTCGCGATCACGAAAATGACGGTACGGCGCAGCCGGGCTCACGCCCGCCCAGCGCGCCGCATCGGCGAACGTAAATCCCGCCGGGCCCTTCTCGGCGATCAGTTCGAGCGCGGCGCGCACCAAGGCTTCTTTCAGGTTGCCGTGGTGATAGCCGCGGGCCGCATGGCCACGCTTGCCCCATCTCATGTGAATCGCTTTTACATTAAGGCGGAGGCGGCGTCGATGCGGGCGGCGTCTATCAGCGCCGGCGGCGTTTGGCAGCCAATGGCAGACGGTCGAACAGCGTCGGGCCGCTCGGCTGCGCGCCTTCGATGGTCAGCAGACGCAGCTTGCTGACCACGCCACCCGGGGCTGAAAAGCCGCCCGTCTTGCCGCCGGCGGCCAGCACGCGATGGCACGGGACGATCAGCGGGATCGGATTTTGCCCCAGTGCCTGGCCCACGTCGCGCGCGAGTAACTTGTCGCCGAGACGTTCGGCAATCTCGCCATAGGTCAGCGTTGAACCCGGCGGGATCGTGCGCGCGATGTCGTAGACCTTGCGATTGAATTCCGGCAAGTCGTCGGCATCGATTGTCACATCACTGAGATCTCGCTTCTCGCCGCGCAGCAGCGCCACGATGCCATCGATCGCCCGCTGTATTTGCGCTGGAGGCGTCGTCTCTTCCGCGCCGGCAAAGCGGCGCAGCAGGGTCGCGCGGGTTGCGCGTTCACTCGCGTTGTGAATCTGCACACCAGCGATACCGCGTGCGGTCCAGACGATTCCGCACGTGCCAATTGCCGTATCGAACAATGAAAAGCTGTAAGTCGTCATGGCGCAGAGACTAGCACGTGCTGTCAGGCGCCACCGCCCGATTCCTGGTCGGCCTTCATGGCGATACGCAGCGGCTTGGGGATCGGCCGGGCCCGGCCACCGGACACGAACGCGACCTGCACGTGCGCTTCCACCAGGAGTTCCTCGCCGCGCATCACTTTCTGATTCAGCGTGACGGAAGCGCCTTTGACTTCCTCCGGTGCGGTGACGATGGCGAGCACATCATCCATGTGCGCGGGCTTCCTGAAATCGATACTCATGTGGCGCACAACGAAAGCAAAGCCCGGCGCCTCCTTCGCTGCCTGCTCGAACAGCGCGCGATGGTCGGCCCCGATAAGCCGCAGATAATTGGTGCGCCCGCGCTCCATGAAGCGCAGGTAGCTTGCGTGATAGACCACGCCGGAAAAATCCGTGTCCTCATAATACACACGCACGGGCTGAGAGTGGCGGCCATCGCGGATTTCGCCGTCGAGCGGATTCATCGACAAACCTTTCCGTTGTCATGGCCGGGTTGGTCCCGGCCATCCACGCCTTGCAGTGTTAAGATGATTCAAGAGGGATGCCCGGCACAAGGCCTTTGCTCGGGCCGGCCTTCGGCCGGATCCGAGTGCCGGGCACGACGGAATATTATTCGTCCTCGTCCTGTCCGAATAACCCGAATTGCGCAGGATCGCGCGCCGGCTCGGGCAAGCCAAGATGCTGGAAGGCGGGCCCGGTGAGCAGCCGTCCACGCGGTGTACGTTGCAGAAATCCTTTCTGGATCAGAAACGGCTCGATAATGTCCTCAATGGCATCGCGCGGCTCCGACAAAGCCGCTGCCAGCGTGTCAACGCCGACCGGTCCACCGCCATAGTTCTCTGCGATGGTCTTGAGATAGCGCCGATCCATGGCATCGAGACCGGCGGCATCGACCTCGAGCGCGAACAGTGCGCGGTCGGCGACCTTTCGGTCGATGGTCTTGGCACCGTCGACATGGGCGAAGTCGCGCACCCGGCGCAGCAGGCGGCCGGCGATGCGCGGGGTGCCGCGTGCACGGCGCGCGATTTCGTTAGCACCGTCGGCCGCGATGCCGATGCCGAGCACGCGCGCGCCGCGATTGACGATCTCTTCAAGCTCCTTCTCGGAATAGAAATTAAGCCGCACCGGAATGCCGAAGCGGTCGCGCAGTGGATTGGTCAGAAGGCCGGCGCGGGTGGTGGCGCCGACCAGCGTGAAAGGCGACAGATCGATCTTTACCGAACGCGCCGCCGGACCCTCACCGATGATCAGGTCGAGTTGGAAATCTTCCATCGCCGGATAGAGGATTTCCTCCACCGCCGGATTGAGCCGGTGGATCTCGTCGATAAACAGCACGTCGCGCGGTTCGAGATTGGTCAGCAGCGCGGCAAGGTCGCCGGCCTTGGCAATGACCGGACCGGACGTGGCACGGAAGTTGACGCCCAATTCGCGCGCAACAATCTGCGCCAGCGTGGTCTTCCCGAGACCGGGCGGTCCCACAAATAGCACGTGATCGAGCGCTTCCTTGCGCGCACGTGCCGCTTCGATGAATACCGAGAGATTGGCTCGCGCCTGTTCCTGCCCGATGAATTCCGACAGCCGCTGCGGGCGCAACGAAGCATCCGCATCATCATTGCGCTTGTCGGCAGCCACAAGACGGCGCGGACTATTCATGAGGAAGACCTCGTGTCCCTGATGCGGTGCAGCGCGAGCGGAGCGAAGTGATGCACCGCTGATCCGGGACCGTTCCAGATTTTTGCGGTCCCGGGTCTGCAGCGCACCGCCATAGCGCGTCGAAGACGCGCGTAATCGCGCTTATGGCGCTGCGCTGCGCCCGGGAAACGAATTTGCAGTTTATTCATCTCGCCAGCTCCTTAAGCCCCTGCCGGATCAGCGTCGCGGTGTCGGCGCCCTCCCCCACATTGCGCGCGGCGGCAGCGATGGCGGCGGCGGCCTGCGGCTGTCCGTAGCCGAGATTGACCAGCGCGGAAACAGCGTCGGCCACCGGCCTCGGCGCGCGGTTCTCGTCGAGCGCGCCGGCGAGATGCACCACCGCCGGGTCGATGTTGGCGAAGGCGGGCACCTTATCCTTCAATTCGGTGACGATACGCTCGGCGACTTTCTGGCCGACGCCGGGTGACCGGGCCACCATGGCCTTGTCGCGCATGGCGACCGCTGACGCGAGTTCGGACGCCTTTAGCGTGCCGAGCACCGACATCGCCACCTTGGCGCCGACGCCCTGCACGGTCTGCAGCAACCGGAACCATTCGCGCTCGATGTCGCTCGCAAACCCGAAGAGTTTGATCTGATCTTCGCGTACATAAGTTTCGATCGACAGCGTGACGGGTTCGCCGGGCGATGGAAGCGCCTGGAGCGTCCGTGCCGAGCAATGCACCTGGTAGCCGACGCCACCGACGTCGAGGATGATGTAGTCCTCGCCATAGCTGTCGATGATGCCCTTGAGCTTGCCGATCATGACGCCGCGACCCTCAGCACCGCGCTCGTCCGGTGATGCGCGTGACACACGGCGATCGCCAATGCGTCTGCGGCGTCCTCGCTTTGCGGGTCGGCCTTCGGCAGCAGCACACCGATCATCATGCGGATCTGCGCCTTCTCGCCGTGGCCGGCGCCGACCACCGTCTTCTTCACGACATTGGGCGCGTATTCGGCAACCGTCAGCCCGGCTTTGGCGGGCACCAGCATGGCGATGCCGCGTGCCTGGCCAAGTTTCAAGGTTGCTGCCGCATTTGCATTGACGAAAGTTGCCTCGACCGCCGCTTCATGCGGCTGATATTGCTCGATCACCGCGATCAATCCGTCATGAATCGCGAGCAGCCGCACGCCGAGATCGGCGCGCTCGTTGGTTTCCAGCGAACCGCAAGCGATGTGGATCAGCTTGTTGCCGTCAGATTCTATCAGGCCCCAGCCGGTGCGGCGGAGCCCCGGATCGATGCCGAGAATGCGAATCGGATGCCGGGACATGGCCCCGTTGATAGCCCCGCCTCGTGTATTTTGCACCCGATCGTTTATGGGTGCCATTCCCGGCCGCGCAATGGACAGCGCGATACAGGCCGCTATGTTCGCGCCATGCCGGGATCTTCCCCTTCCCGCCGCGCCAAGCGTCGGGCCGTTATTATTGGTGGTTCGATGTCGGGGCTGTTTTCGGCCGCGTTCCTGCGCCAGATCGGGTGGGATGTCGACGTCTATGAGCGTTCAAGCGTGGAACTGGTCGGCCGCGGCGCCGGGATCACCGGCCATCCCGAACTCCTTGAAACGCTGGAAGCGAGCGGCGCCGGCACCACGGATCTCGGTATCGAGGTGCCCAAGCGTATCGCCATCGACCGCGCAGGCCGCATCACCGATGAGCGCCCGCTGCGGCAAATCCTTACCTCATGGGATCGCCTGCAGCGGCTTCTGCGCGCGACCATCGACGAGGCGCGCTACCATCTCGGCTGGAATTTCGAACGCGTCGACCAGGACGAGCACGGCGTGCGTGTGCAATTTTCCGGCGGCCGTGTCGAGCAGGCCGATATTCTCGTGGGTGGCGACGGAATTCTTTCGAGCGTGCGCGCGCAAATGGCGCCGGACGTGCAGCCGGTCTACGCCGGCTATTACATCTGGCGCGGTGCGCCGAACGAAGCAGACCTCGCGCCGGAGACGCTGCGCACGATCTACCCGCTGTTCACATTCTACCTGCCCAGACAACAGCAGGTGATCACCTACCCGATTTCCGGATTTGACAACGATCTGCGGCCGGGAAAACGCCGCTTCAACTTCATCTGGTATCGCGTTGCCGATGCCGCCAAGCTGCGCGACATGAATGTCGACGAGAACGGAGTGCAACACGAATATTCGGTGCCGCCGCCGCTGATCCGTAAAGACCTGATCGCGGACATGTACAAGGATGCACGCGAGATTTTGCCACCTGCCCTGCTCGACGCGCTGATGAAGATCAAGCAACCGTTCATCACGCCGATCTACGATTTCACCTCTCCCGCAATTGTATTCGGCCGCGTCGCCATGGTTGGCGACGCCGCCGCCAACGCGCGGCCGCATATGGGTTTCGGCATGGCAAAGGCGGGCACCGACGCGCAGGCGCTGGCAAAACATTTGCGCGACCATGACGACGTCGACACCGGGCTAAAGGCATACAACGCGGAGCGCCAGCCGATCGGCAATAATATTGTGCTGCATGGACGCAAGCTCGGCACACACCTTGGCGTCAATCTCAAGACTGAGGAGGATCGCCGTATGCATGACCTCTTGCAAAGCGACGGCGCCATGCTGGACTGGATCGCCGTGCCGAATTTCCTCGACGCGCACAAATGACCACGACACATCACTTCCGTTCGTCCCCGCGAAAGCGGGGACCCAGAGCAGCAGAACGTGTGGCCAAAGAACTGGATTCCCGCTTCCGCGGGAATGAGCGGATTTGGCTATGACCGATCTGCCGAAACCGGACTACGCGCGCAACATGCGTATCGTCGGTCACTCCGATCAGGGCGGGCGGCCCGATGGCGTGCAGGTGATGGTACATCGCGGCTACGCCTATGTCGGGCACATGTTCTCCAAAGGCTTTTCTGTCATCGACGTGCGCGACGCCAAAAATCCACGCGCCGTGAACTATGCTGCCGCTCCGCCGAACACCTGGAATATCCATTTGCAGGTGCATGGCGATCTGCTGCTGGTGATCCATGCCAAGGACATGTTCGCGGCCGCTGAATTCGCCGACGAGCGCGCCTATTACAGTGGCGCGCTCGGCAAGACCGTCGGCACGGCGGAAGCAAAGCGGGCGCGCGACTGGAGCGCAGGGATCGCCGTCTATGACATCAGCAAACCCGATGTGCCGCGACGCGTCGGTTTCATGCCGGTCGACGGCGGCGGCATTCATCGCATCTGGTACACCGGCGGACGATGGGCCTACGTGTCAGTGCTGCTCGATGGATTTGCCGACCACATCTTCATGACCGTCGACATGAGCAACCCGGCGGAGCCGCGCGAAGCGGGCCGCTGGTGGATTCCCGGCATGAATCTGGCAGCGGGAGAAGCGCCATCATGGGCCGCCACGCGTCGCTATGGCCTGCACCATGCGATCATTCACGGTGACACCGCGTATGCCGCATGGCGCGATGCCGGCATGGTGGTGCTTGATATCGCCGACCGCGCCAAACCGAAGCTGATCGTGCACAGGAACTGGTCACCGCCATTCGGCGGCGGTACGCACAACTGCTTGCCGTTGCCGGATCGCGATCTGCTGGTGGTCCTGGACGAGGCCGTGCTCGACCATCAGGAAGACGGACTGAAACTGATCTGGGTCTTCGACAACCGCGCGCGCGAGAACCCCGTCAGCATCTCGGCGTTTCCGACACCGGCAGACGCCGACTACAAAGCCAAGGGCGGCCACTTCGGCCCGCACAATATCCACGAGAACCGGCCCGGCACGTTCGTGAGCTCGCAACTGATTTTTGCGACCTACCAAAATGCGGGAATCCGCGTCTTCGATATCTCCAACGCCTTCGCGCCAAAAGAAGTCGGCGCATTGGTGCCGCCGCAGCCGGCAAAGCTTGCGGACACGCGCCCAAACCGCGCTCGCGTGATCCAGTCGGCGGACGTCTTTGTGGATGCGAAGGGTTTGATCTATGCGACCGACTACAATGCCGGGCTTTATATTCTCGAATTCAACGGCTGAACCATGTCATGCCCGGCACTCGGGGTCCGGCCGGAGGCCGGCCCGAGCACAGGCCCTGTGCCGGGCATCCACGTCTTTGAAAGAGTGTAAGACGTGGATGGCCGGGACATAGGCGTGCGAAAGCACGCCGTCCTTTGGACGGCTATGCCCGGCCATGACGGAATGTCCCTACGCGCTCATTTTCTGCACGAGCGCATCGGACACTTCAAAATTGGCGTAGACATTTTGCACGTCGTCGCTGTCGTCGAGCGATTCCATCAGCTTGAGAATCTTTTCGCCCGCTTCGTCGTCGAGTGCGATGGTGTTCTGCGGTTTCCATAGCATCGATGACTTGCGCGGCTCGCCGAATTTGGCTTCGAGCGCCTTGGCGACGTCGTTGAGTGTCGCGGGGGTTGTCACGACCTGATGACCGTCCTCGTTTGACGCCACGTCTTCTGCGCCAGCTTCTATCGCCGCATCCAGCATGGCATCGGCGCTGGCGACTTTCGCGTCGTATTCGACCACGCCAACATGATTGAACATAAACGAGACGGCGCCGGTCTCGGCCAGATTGCCGCCGTTCTTCGAGAAGATCGCGCGCACCTCGCCTGCGGTGCGGTTCCGGTTGTCGGTCAGGGCCTCCACGATCACGGCCACGCCGCCCGGCCCGTAGCCCTCGTAGCGAATCTCATCGTAGCTCTCGGTGTCGCCGCCTTGCGATTTCTTGATGGCCCGCTCGATATTGTCCTTCGGCATGTTTTCGGCACGGGCTGCAAGGACAGCAGCCCGCAGACGCGGATTGAATGCCGGGTCTGGCATGCCGAGCTTGGCGGCCACCGTGATTTCACGCGCAAGCTTGCCGAACAGCTTCGAGCGTGCCTTATCCGCACGCCCTTTCTTGTGCATGATGTTCTTGAATTGGGAATGACCGGCCATGGTGAAACTTGCGATGACTGTTGATGCCGGCGGCTATATAGGCCGACTGCGCAGGAAAATAAATATCGGTGAAAGCAGTTTAGGCCGCAACCGCCACGTTGCGCAGGATCGATCCGATGCGCGCGCCGACCTTGGCCACGTTGCGATGGACACGCGCCTTGTAGCGGGTGATCGGGTCCCGATCGACCAGGAAGAATTTCTGTTCCGGATAGGCGCGGCCAAAAACGTCGATCAGCATGCTGCGGAATTGACCGGTCGTGAGATCGGGTTGCTGCGCCGGGATTTCAGCATAGGCTGCAAGCTCGGCAGACGTGAGCGCGCACAGCAGCGCCGTCGGCACGGTCGAATAGACCTGCTTGTGTCTTTGAATGGTGCTGATAGCGCGATCGAGGGCAAGTTCCTGACCGAGTTCGTTGTCGACGACCAAAGGTTCGTCGTTGATTGCCCGCGTGAGCGGAAATTGGTCGATCAGCCAGTCGCCGATGTGAACGACGTTGCTGCGTCCGCGTCCATACATGAGCACGTCATCCTCGTAACGCGCGAACCATGTGTCGAGCCGGTCGATCAGACGGTCGAGCGTCGGACGCGAGATCAGCTCCAGACCTTGCGTGCCGAAAATACCAATCGCCGCCTTGGACCGCGAAACGATATCGAGCACCTCCTCTCCGAGAAGGGGTGGGAAGAGGCCGTTGCCAGTGCCAAGAATGACCAAATCGTAGCCGGCGCGCGCTGCATTGAGCGTGCGGAAGGTCAGATGATCCACCTCCGCCTCGCCCGGTAACAATGCATTTATCATCTGGCAGCCGAGCCGCGCGCCGAAATTTCCCGCGGCCTCATCTGCGATCACCGCCACGCTGCACGGCGCAGCCGGCGCGAGATTTTCCGTCGGCGTGAGTCGTATCAGCACTTGAGTATCGTCGATCGGAGTCGTGCATTCGATGCGGAAGCCGTAGCGGTCGAACAGCAGCGCCAGATCGTAGAAACTCAGGTGATTGGCAAAACCAAGCGCGCCACGATCGAGGCCCTTGGCCAGGTCAGTCGCACAATAGCTGAGGATGACGTCGCGCTTGCAGAAGCGCAGGTGGGTGAACAGGCTCTCTATGTCTGCGATCCACTCGAGCGCGCCGAGCATCACGATGACATCGCATTGGCACGCAGCCTCGGTGGGGAAATGGCCGGTATCCAGATCGCAGGCAAGCGCTGGACGTTTCGTGCTGCCACGCCCGATACCGCTGTAACTGCAGCCGCCCGGCAATAGCGGCTGAAGCGCCTGATCGCCGCTGAGATCGAGCACACGGGCGCCGGAGGGGACAAATTGGGAGGCGAGCGCGGCCCGAGGATCTGATTTCTTTTTTCGCGCCGGCGATTGGGACGTGGCGTCGGGCGGCAGTTCCAGAGCTAGATTGCTATCGACGTGCAGATTCATGGGCGCCCGTGCCGAGGTCGCTATGCCGGACCCAGCACATGCCGGCGAATCAACTTCACCTACCGAATCACTGCCGTGATTCGTGGTCAACCCGCGCAGGTTTAAATATTTTCAGTCCCAGAACTTCGGCCGCGTCTCTTGCAGAATACCTCCGAGCCGCACAGCCCCCACCTTGCGAGCGAGGCCAGTGACATCATCAGTCTCTACAGCAAGCGCGCACAGCGTTGCGGGGCCATTTGACGCTTCGAATTTCGAGCCCGGGAGCTTGCGCAGAAACCGGTTCATCGGTTCGTCCTTGTTCATGCCGATGATGGAATCGTAGTCGGCGGTCATACCGACATCCGACACGAAGGCTGTGCCGTTCGGCAGAATCCTGTCATCGGCGGTTGGTGCATGCGTATGCGTGCCCACCACGAGGCTCGCGCGGCCGTCGGTGAAATAGCCCATAGCCTGCTTCTCGCTGGTGGCCTCGCAATGGAAATCGATGACGATCGCATCCGCGCCCGACTTGAGTGCGCAGGCGGAAAGTTCGCGCTCGATCGCGGCAAAGGGATCATCGAGCGGATCCATGAAAATCCGGCCCATGGCATTGATGACCAGCGCGCGCTTGCCGTTCTTTGTATCGACCAACGCGACACCGCGGCCGGGTGTGCCTTTGGGATAATTGAGCGGGCGGATCAGGCGTGGCGCCCGTTCGATAAACACCAGCGCCTCGCGCTGATCCCACGCATGGTTGCCGAGCGTGATGGCATCTGCGCCGGCATCGATGAGTTCGTTGTAGATGACCTCGGTGATGCCGAAACCGCCGGCCGCATTTTCGCCGTTGATCACGACCAGATCGAGCTTCCATCCGGCGATCAGGCCCGGGAGCCGCTCGATCACGATGGTGCGTCCGGAGCGGCCAACGACATCGCCGATGAAAAGGATACGCATAGGTCCAATCTACCTATTCGGGCAGGCTCCGAAAACCGGAATCACGCGCTGCGAAAATCGATCACGTCACGTTCCGTTAGCACGAGATCGAGCCGCGCGTCGCGCTCGGTGGCCGGGATAGACTGGATCTCCTGGGCTGCGAAGGCGATGCCGATGGCGGTGACCTTCTTCCTTGCGCGCAAC
This sequence comes from Pseudolabrys sp., assembly GCA_041500065.1. Taxonomy (GTDB): domain Bacteria; phylum Pseudomonadota; class Alphaproteobacteria; order Rhizobiales; family Xanthobacteraceae; genus Pseudolabrys. The sequence continues at coordinate 1,086 of JBGQLL010000048.1, read as the reverse complement.
GCATTGATGGTCATGTCGTAGTAGCCCGCACCGTATCCGATGCGATGGCCGGCACGGTCGAAGGCGGCGAGCGGAATAATCAGAATGTCGGGCGCAACCTCAGGCGCCTCCGGCACTGGCTCACGAATCCCCCACTGGCCGGAGGCCAACGGCTCGCCAAATATCCACGCGCGCATGATCAGCGGCTTGCCGCGGCCGGCGATCGCAGGCAGCGCAAGCTTTGCACCGGCATCAGCGAGCTTGCGCATCAGCGGAACCGGATTGATTTCGCTTTTCATCGGCGAAAACCCGGAGACGATCGTGCCGCGCGCGAATTTTATCGGGAAGGGCCGCACGGCAATCGTCTCGGCGGCAGCAGCACGCACAGCCGCAGGCAACGCGTCACGCAATTCGAGAGCCTTTGCGCGGAGGCGCGCTTTTTGATCGGCGGCGGTTGTGTCGGGTACGCTCACACTTGCTCCGTCATGCCCCGCACTCGGGTCCAGCCGAAGGCCGGCCCAAGCACGGCCCTGTGCCGGGCATCCACGCCTTCCAGAAGCTGCCATCATCAAAGACGTGGATGGCATATGCAACTCGGGCCTGCCCGAGTCGCATAAATCCAAACAACCGCAGATCGGGTAAACCCGACCTGCGGCGACAAGCCCGGCCATTATGATTGAAGCGCAATACTGAGAAAAAGTACGGAGCCGCGATGGCCGTCGGAGTGTGATCCCGGGAACCTACATAAGTAGGTGGGCGCCATATGACCGAAACCACGGTCCCGGCCAGGGACAGCTCCCGTTAGGATCGTAAGGCCCCGGGGAATTTTCTCCGTCGCACCTCGCAGCCCCGCATAGACAATGTAGTCATTAAAAAAGGGGAGCGCTACAGCGCTCGCCGCCGCCTTGCGAGAAGCGGTTAAAGCCGCCTCATCCTATCGCTACGCTGCCGTTGCCGACCGTTTGGTTAAGTTTCTTCGTGATGCCTTCGATGCGCTCGGCCGCGGAATTGAAAGCCCCCACGACCGCATCGGATGCAGCTTTGGCGCGATCACCGGCGACGAGGCGCGCATCCTGCAAGGCGGCGACATCCTCCTCCAGGCGGCGC
>JBGQLL010000047.1:0-15978 GCA_041500065.1 Pseudolabrys sp. | reverse complement strand
TTGCATCTCAAGGGTTTACCTGATCCCGGCCAAAGGCCGGGTCGTGGAATAAGACCCGGCGAAAAATGTTCACGGGGTAGTGATCCAAGGGAGGGACATCAACATGCCCAATAACAAACCGTCCGCGGCTTCTACACGCCGCAAATTTCTGACCAGCGCAACCGTCGCCGGCGCAGCCGTCGTGGCACCAAGCGTCGTCAAGGCGCAGGGGCCGATCTCGATGCGATGGCAGAGCACCTGGCCGTCGAAGGATATCTTCCACGAATACGCGCTCGACTACGCCAAGACGGTCAACGACATGACCGGCGGCGACCTCAAGATCGAGGTGCTTCCCGCCGGCGCCGTGGTGCCCGCGTTCGGGCTGATAGATGCGGTGTCGAAGGGCACGCTCGACGGCGGCCACGGCGTGTTGGTCTACCACTACGGCAAGCAAAACGCGCTGGCGTTGTGGGGCTCGGGCCCCGGCTACGCCATGGACGCCAACATGCTGCTGGCTTGGCACAGGTGGGGCGGTGGCAAGGAGCTTCTCGCCAAGCTTTATTCGTCGATCGGACTGAACGTCGTCTCGTTTCCGTACGCCCCGATGCCGACGCAGCCGCTCGGCTGGTTCAAAAACCCGGTTACCAAGGCCGACGACTTCAAGGGCATCAAATACCGCACCGTCGGCATCTCGATTGACATGTTCACCGCCATGGGCGCCGCGGTGAACGCGCTGCCCGGCGGCGAGATCGTGTCGGCGATCGACCGCGGCCTGCTCGACGCGGCCGAATTCAACAACGCCACGTCGGACCGGATCCTCGGCTTCGCCGACGTCTCCAAGGTATGCATGCTACAGAGCTACCACCAGAACGCCGAACAGCTCGAGATCACCTTCAACAAAACCAAGTACGACGCGCTGCCCGACAAGATGAAGGCGATCATCGCCAATGCGGTCAGCGCCGCTTCGCAAGAGATGCAATGGAAGGCGATCGACCGCTACTCGAAGGACTACATTGAGCTGCAGACCAAGGACAAAGTGAAGTTCTACAAGACGCCGGATTCAATCCTCCAAGCGCAGCTCACGATCTACGACGACATTGTGAAGAAGAAATCGGTCGACAATCCGCTGTTCAAGGAGATCGTCGATTCTCAGATCGCGTTTGCAAGGCGGGCGACGCAATGGGAACAGGATACCGTCGTAAGCCGCAAGATGGCGTTCGACTACTACTTCGGGCCGAAAGGAACGTTGAAGACCTGACGGCGCACTGAACCGGCAAAGCACCGTTCGGGACGGCGACCGGATGGTGCTTTGTCATTTTAATCTTTCTTCTGAACAATTGGCGACGACCAATGACGGTCCAGAAATTCCTCCTGATCATTGACGGAATCAGCACATGGTTCGGCAAGACTGCGGCCTGGCTGATTATTTTGCTAATGGCCGTTGTGTGCGTCGAAGTCTTCAAGCGCTACATCATGAACATGCCGACAGCGTGGATTTTCGACCTCGACAATATGCTGTACGGAACGGCGTTTATGCTGTGCGGGGCCTATACGCTGGCGCAGAACGCCCATGTCCGCGGCGACTTCCTTTACAGCTCGATGCGGCCGCGGATGCAGGCCTCGCTCGATATCGTGCTTTATGTTGTCTTTTTTATCCCTGGAATCGCCGCCCTCATATACGCCGGCTTTGACTACGCGTCCGACTCGTGGCGGATCGCGGAGCATTCGAATGTGACGGCGGACGGGCCGCCGGTCTACCAGTTCAAGGCGATGATCCCGCTCGCCGGCGTATTGGTGATGGTGCAAGGCGTCGCCGAAATCGTGCGCTGCGTCGTCTGCCTGCGGACCGGCGAATGGCCGAGCCGTCTGAAAGACGTCGCCGAGATCGACGTCATCGAGGAACAGCTCGCGCACAGCGAATATGTCGACGAGGAGTCGCGCAAAATCGCGATTGAGGGCGCCCAGCGGATCGACGAGCTCGCGCGCCAGCGCGGCATGGGCGGGGACACGAACACATGAGCGATCCGGCACTTGGGCTCTTGATGCTAACGCTCATTGTGATTGTGATCATGATGGGCTTCCCGACCGCCTTCACGCTGATGGGCCTCGGGATGTTTTTTGGCTACATCGCGTTTTACAACCCGTCGCATCCGTGGTTCGACAACCGCGTGTTCGATTTGATGGTCGAGCGCACCTACGGCGCCATGACCAACGACGTTCTGATCTCCATCCCGTTATTTGTTCTCATGGGATACGTGATGGAGCGCGGCGCGCTGGTCGACAAGATGTTCTACTCGATCCAGCTCGCGTTCCGGAAAGTGCCGGCCTCGCTCGCCGTCGCCACGCTGATCGTGTGCACGTTCTGGGGCATCGCCAGCGGCCTGGTGGGCGCGGTGGTGGTGCTGATGGGGGTCATCGCGTTTAATCCCATGCTCAAGGCGGGATACGACGTGAAACTCGCCTCCGGCGTTATCACGGCAGGCGGCACGCTCGGCATCCTGATTCCGCCGTCGGTCATGATCATCGTCTACGCGGCGGTCGCCGGTCAGTCGATCGTCAAGCTATACGCGGCGGCAATGTTTCCCGGCTTTTTCCTGTCGTTCCTGTACCTCGTCTATATCATCGGCTGGGCGATGATCAATCCGAGGATCGCGCCGCGGTTGCCGGAAGACCAAACGAAAGTGCCGGTGCCGGCGTGGCTGGCGAAGTTCGAGGACGCCTATCGTTCGCAATCGATCCTGATCTCGTTGATCAAGGGGGTTCTCTCGCCGTCGAAGGCGAGGAAGATCGACGCGGATGGCCGTCCCGTCAGCTATTGGATGCTGGCTACAAATCTTTGTTACGCGCTGGTGCCGTTTATGTTAGTCGCCGGCACGCTTTGCACGGTCTGGTGGTACGTCGTCATTCATCAGCAGGCGGCTGCCGATGTCGCCGTGACTGGGGTGCAGCAATTGGGCACACCAGAGCTGGTTAAGAGCGAGGCTACGGCCGCCGAATTGGGGCCAACTCGCGAATTCTACCTCTGGTTCTGGGGCATCACCGCCGTCTGCGCGCTGCTGCAAGTGCGCTACTATTGGAGTTTTAACGCCGAGCGGCTGCAGATCGTGAAACTGCTGACCTCGTCGACGATGCCGCTGGGCATTCTTACCGTCGTCGTGCTTGCCGTTATCCTGTTCGGAATCTGCACCGCGACCGAGTCCGCCGCCGTTGGCGCGTTCGGCGCGTTTTTGCTGGCGGTGCAAGCCCGCACGCTGGACTGGAAACGCACCAAGGAGGCGGTGTTCCTGACCGCCAAGACCACCGCCATGGTGTGCTGGCTATTCGTCGGCTCGGCGCTGTTCTCGGGCGTGTTCGCGATCCTTGGCGGTCAGGCGCTGCTCGAGCATTGGGTGCTCGGGCTCAATATGTCGCCGATAACGTTCATGCTCCTGTCGCAAGCGATCATCTTCGTGCTCGGCTGGCCGTTGGAGTGGACCGAGATCATCATCATCTTCGTGCCGATCTTCCTGCCGATGCTCAGGCACTTCAACATCGACCCGGTGCTGTGGGGCACGCTGGTGTTCGTGAACCTGCAGGCGGCGTTCCTGTCGCCGCCGGTGGCGATGTCGGCGTTCTATCTCAAGGGCGTTGCGCCCAAGCATGTCACCCTCAATCAGATATTTGCCGGCATGATGCCCTACATGCTGATCGTGATCGTGTGCATGGTCATCATGTATTTCTGGCCGGGGATGACACTGTGGCTGCCGAACTATCTCTATGGCGGCGGCTGACCTAACCTTGCTCACGGCGACGCAAGCCGCCGCCAACATCGCGCGCGGCACGATATCGGCCGAGGATTTTACCCGCGCCTGTCTCGACCGCATCGCAGCGGTCGAAGGCGATGTGCAGGCCTTCATCCATCTCGATCCCGCTCATGCGCTGGCGCAGGCCCGCGTGCTCGATCATCTCAAGTCCGATGGTGACCGGATCGGGCCGTTGCACGGCATTCCGGTCGCGATCAAGGACATCTTTGATACCGCCGACTATCCGACCGAGTACGGTTCGCCCATCTTTGCGGGCCGTCGGCCGACTGCCGATGCCACCGTTGTCCGCAAGCTGCGTGAAGCCGGTGCGGTCATCATCGGCAAGACGGTGACAACCGAATTTGCCTATTTCAATCCTGGTAAGACACGAAATCCGCGCGACCTGAATCGAACGCCCGGTGGCTCGTCGTCGGGCTCGGCCGCGGCGGTGGCAGCCGGCATGGTGCCGCTGGCGCTCGGGTCGCAGACCAATGGTTCAATGATCCGGCCGGCCGCGTTTTGCGGCGTGTTCGGCGTCAAGCCAAGCCACGGTCTGATTTCTCGCGGCGGCGCGCTGACACTATCTCGCACATTGGATCACGTCGGCGCATTTGCGCGCTCAATTGACGATCTCGCGCTTGTTCTTGATGTCCTCGTTGGTCAGGATTCCGCCGACCCTGACTCGCGGCCTTATGCGTCGCCGAAATTTCGCGCCAGCGCGGCTGAGCCGCCGCCGATTCCACCGAGCTTTGTGCTGGTACGCACGCCGATGTGGGAGAAGGCGGATGCCGATGCGCGTGACGCCGTCGAAGATCTCGCCAAGGAGTTGGGCGCGCGCGAGGTCGATCTGCCGGACACCTATCGCGATGCCTGGAGCGGATTACGCGCGATCATGGCCGTTGAAATGGCCCACAATCTTGGTGACTTTGTCGACAATGGCGGCGAGGCCAGCAAGACTTTCCGTGAACTCATCGCGGAGGGTCGCAAAGTAACGGCAACTGAGTATCTGGCCGCAATACGCGACGCGCGACGTTATGCCGATGGCATGGCAAGCATTTTCGAGCAACTGGCCGACGCGATCATTACCCTGTCGGCCAGGGGCGTTGCGCCACTGGGCATCGAGGCGACTGGCGATCCCGTATTCTGTACGCTGTGGACCTTGACCGGATTTCCGTCGCTCAATGTGCCGCTTCTGGCGAACGCGGATGGTCTTCCGATCGGTGTACAGCTGGTTGGGGCGTCTGGGCGTGATGAACGGCTACTGCGCACTGCGCGCGCTCTTGTAGAGCAACTCGCCGAGGCAGAATGACGTGGCACGCTCTTATGCGCGGCGCTACCGCCGCCGTTCTGTTGTGTCTGACGTTTGGGACAGCTATTTCCGCTGATTCGTTTCCATTCGATCAGGAATTCTTGCTCGACGCTCCACCGATGCGGCCGGGCAAGCGGATGCCGCTTCTTACCGTCGAGCCGAACGGAGATGCGAAAATAGACCTGTGGTGCAGAACCGTATCTGCACGGATAGAAATTTCCGACGAAGCCATGAAAATTGAAACCGGCGCATTGCCGGAAGGCCAGCCCGAAATGATGAGCGCCGGGCAATGCACGCCCGAACGTATGCAGGCGGACGAGGACTTACTCGCAACGTTTGGCCAGATAACCGGGTGGCGCCGGGCAGAAGAAGGCATCGTGCTGGAGGGACCCAAGCCACTTAAATTTCGGGCCAGCGATCATTGATCCGCGCGTAATAAAGACACGAAAAAGAGCGCGGCCTGGGCCGCGCCCTCAAGTTTTGTGGCCAATCGGGCTGGATTAAAAGCCCATTCCACCGCCCATTCCGCCGCCAGGCGGCATTGCCGGAGCCGGTTCCTTCGGCAACTCGGCGACCATGGCTTCGGTGGTGACCAAGAGACCGGCAACAGAGCCCGCGTCCTGCAAAGCCGTACGCACAACCTTCGCCGGATCGATGATGCCGGCGTCGACCATGTCGACATACTTTTCGGTCTGGGCGTCGAAGCCGTAAGTCTCCGACTTTTCGTCTGCAATTTTGCCGACCACGATAGAGCCTTCGACTCCAGCATTCTCCGCGATCTGGCGGATTGGAGCCTCCAGGGCCTTCAGCACGATATTGATGCCCGCTTGCACGTCCGGATTCTCATTGTGAATGCGACCGACCGCCTTTTTGGCGCGAAGCAGGGCAACACCGCCGCCCGGAACAATGCCTTCCTCGACCGCAGCGCGTGTTGCGTTGAGCGCATCTTCGACGCGGTCCTTCTTCTCCTTCACCTCGATTTCGGTGGCGCCGCCGACGCGGATCACAGCAACACCGCCGGCGAGTTTGGCCAGCCTTTCCTGCAACTTCTCCCGGTCGTAATCGGAGGTGGTTTCCTCGATTTGCGCCTTGATCTGATGCACGCGTGCCTCGATGTCGGGTTTCTTTCCGGCGCCGTGGACGATCGTGGTTTTTTCCTTCTCGATGATGACCTTCTTAGCGCGACCAAGCATGGCCGTGGTCACGTTTTCGAGCTTGATGCCGAGATCTTCGGAGATCAACTGCCCGCCGGTGAGGATCGCGATGTCCTCAAGCATGGCCTTGCGACGGTCGCCAAACCCGGGGGCTTTCACCGCAGCAACTTTCAGCCCGCCGCGCAACTTGTTGACAACAAGCGTGGCAATTGCCTCGCCTTCGACATCCTCAGCGATGATGACGAGCGGCTTGCCCGATTGCACGACCGCTTCGAGCACAGGAAGCATCGATTGCAAGCCGGACAGCTTCTTTTCGTGCAGGAGAATGTACGCATCCTCGAGCTCGGCCAGCATCTTCTCGGCGTTCGTGATGAAGTACGGCGAAATATAGCCGCGGTCGAACTGCATGCCCTCAACGATTTCGACCTCGGTCTCAAGGGACTTGGCTTCCTCTACCGTAATCACGCCCTCGTTGCCGACCTTCTGCATCGCTTTGGCAATCATCTGACCGACATTGGCGTCGCCGTTCGACGAGATGGTGCCGACCTGGGCGACTTCCGCGGACGAACCAACTTTTTTCGCGCGCTTCTCGATGTCTTTGACCACGGCGGTTACGGCGATGTCGATCCCGCGCTTGAGGTCCATCGGGTTCATGCCGGCGGCGACGGATTTGGCGCCTTCCCTTATGATCGCTTGCGCCAGTACGGTCGCAGTGGTCGTGCCATCACCGGCGAGATCGTTTGTCTTCTGGGCAACTTCGCGCACCATCTGCGCGCCCATGTTCTCGAACTTGTCTTCCAGCTCGATTTCTTTGGCGACTGTCACCCCGTCCTTGGTGATGCGCGGAGCACCGAACGATTTATCGAGCACGACGTTGCGGCCTTTCGGGCCGAGCGTCACCTTCACAGCGTTTGCGAGAATGTCGACACCGCGCAGCATACGATCGCGCGCATCGCCGGAAAATTTTACGTCTTTGGCAGCCATTTCAAATTACTCCGTTGAATTTGGAAAAGATGTCAGGCGATCACGCCCATGATGTCGGACTCCTTCATGATCAGGAGTTCTTCGCCATCCAGTTTGACTTCGGTGCCCGACCACTTGCCGAACAGCACGCGGCTGCCTGGTTTGACGTCGATCGGGATCAGCTTGCCGCTTTCGTCGCGGCCACCAGGTCCGACAGCGATAACCTCGCCTTCCTGGGGCTTTTCCTTGGCGGTGTCGGGAATGATGATGCCGCCTTTGGTTTTCTCTTCGGCGTTGATACGGCGCACGACCACGCGATCATGTAGGGGGCGGAATTTAGTTTTGGCCATAGGCTTCCTTTTGCGCGAACCCGCGTCTCCGTGAAACGAAAAGTATCTATTTTTCAGTCATTTAGCACTCGTACCAGGAGAGTGCTAATCGCTGCCCGGGAAATATTGCCTTCGCGCCGGGGTGTCAAGGTAAGGGTTGGTAAAATACGGACGCAGTTCGTGAAACCGTGCTTGCGCTGTCCGCTGATGCACTCCAAAGTCTTGGGGCTTTCTTCCCGAGGAGCCGGAATGAACCATCCCAATCGCCCCGCATTGACGGTTGCAATCGCCCTGGGCGTATTCGCACTCGGGCTTTCCGGCTGCGCAACCGGACCGCAAGTGGAGCAACCGGGTGTGCCGGCTGGGGGCCCGGTCCTGCCACCAGCCTTCCCGCCGCAGGACATTGTTGGGCGCTGGGGGCTTGCGGCCTATCACAAGGAAGAGGATCGCACGCGCACTGAAGCGGCGGCGGCCGGGCAGTGCAAGCAGCCTTACGTGATTACGCTTGGCCCAAGCGGGGGCGTCATGATGCATCTCGCCGACGAGGCGACGCCAACTGAGTTGCGCCTGAAAGGAGGCCCCGGCGGCAAAACCTACATCGGGCCAGCCGACGGCGAGGCAGGCGGCGCTCAGGACCGGGAAGTGGTTCTTTTTGACGGCCGCATACTCATCCTCCGCTGGATGGATTCGGAAGTGCAGGGCCGCTACGGCACTATGGTCTATGTCCGTTGCGGGACTGCGGGCGCCAAGCCGGCCGCGACTAAGCCCAAACCGAAGCCGAGAACGGCACCGCCGCCACCAAGACCTGCGCAGTGATTGCCTGCACGCCGTAGAACGCGTGAGCGCGACTGCGCCGGCGTGCTAAAGGTATAGCCATCGTTGTCCGCGATGACCGCTACATGAGTTCTTCACGTGACTTCATCGAGGGCCCGTGGCGTGCTGTGCCCGTCCTTGGCGTCACGCAAATTCTTTCCTGGGGCACGATCTTCTACACACCGGTGTTGATCGTTCCGTTGATTGCGGCTGATCGTGGGTGGTCGATCTCCTTCACTATGGGTGGGTTTTCGGTCGGGCTTTTGGTCGCCGGGCTGGTCGCACCTTATGTCGGCCGCTCGATCGATCGCTTCGGCGGTCATGTCGTCATGACGATCGGCTCCCTGATCGGGGCGCTCGGTCTTTTTCTGATCGTACATTCCGCCCAGCCGGTCGCTTACTATGCCGTCTGGATGGTGCTTGGTGTCGCGATGGCGGCAAACTTGTACGATTCGGCTTTTGCTACACTTGGCCGCATATTCGGGTTTAGCGCGCGCCGGCCGATCACAGCGCTCACGCTTGCTGGTGGCTTTGCGTCGACCGTGAGTTGGCCGGTCACTCATTTTCTGATCGAAAGCGTTGGGTGGAGTGGCACTTATCTTGTGTATGCCCTGCTCCTCGCATGCGTCGCAGCGCCCCTACACGCATTCGCCTTGCCACGAACTCGTTTCGAAGCGGATGTGCCAACGTCAGACGGGCAAGAACAACCAATCGAGGTCCTGCCACCGCACGGCTTAATCTTCATACTCGTCGCCTCGGCATTTGCATCGTATGCGTTCGTCCCCTCCGGCCTCTCAGCCCACCTGCTGACGATATTCACGCGGACCGGCATTGATGCCGGGACGGTGGTCTGGATCGGCGCATTGTTCGGACCAGCGCAGGTCGGCGCGCGGCTCATCGAATTCACTTTTGGTCGCAATTTGCATCCGCTATGGGTCGTACGTTTCGCGCTTAGCGCATTGTTGTGCGCTTTCGTCATGCTGGCGCTGTTAGGCATATCGACCGGCACGGCTGCGGCATTCGCGCTCATGTTCGGCGGCGCCAACGGCCTGGTCACCATTACGCGCGGCGCGGTTCCACTGGCGCTGTTTGGCGCGTCCAGCTATGGGCGTCTCATGGGTCGGCTTGCCGCACCATTCCTGCTGGTGCAATCAGCCGCTCCTTTGGTAATGGCGTTTGTGGTCGAATACACGTCCGACCCGGCGGCATTGGCTCTCGCCGCCGGTTTTGCATCGATTGCGCTGATTTGTTTCGTCGCGATCCGTCGGCCGGGTTAGGCAAACATCGCGTCGATGTCATGCTGACTGGCGTGGCCACCAGCTCCGTCAAGTCGGGGACCGTTGATGAGGTCGCTTGAGGAGGGTTTAGTCGCTTCTGTGGCCTGCTCGCTGGTCCCGCTGTAGCGTTGGATCATAGCCACAAGGCGCTCCTCGATCATGATGAGCATCGCGATGACTTTGCCAATCCGCTGGCCGGCGAGATCCTGAAAATTACAGGCTTCGTAGATGCGGACCACATGGTCCTGTAGGTCCTGCGCCAGCCCATGGTGATAGTCGTTGTTTAAGGCCGCGGCGAGAGCTCGTGCGCAGTCGTCGATAACCTCAGCCGAGGCCAAGATCTTCTGTGTGGCGGTCTCCATTCCCCCAACGGCGGCGCCGAGTTCGCCGGCCCCGCACGTCATTCGCCGTTCATTGCCGTCGTTGACGAGTACCGAAAGTTCACGCATGTTGCGGGCAATCGCAGATTGAATGGCTACAAGCTCGTGCGCCACTGACGATTGCTTTTCCATCCAGGGATGTGCCTCGCTGGCGTGATCGGGCTGGCTGTGGACATGTCCCGCGACATTCGTGCCGCTGCCGCCTCCGACCATCTGCTCGATACGAAATACTTTGCGCTGCACGCCTACGCCCCACGCATTACAGCCGATGTTCTTACCGAGGCAGCATTAACGCTGCGTTGCGTGCACATGGAAACCACTCATTTACCATGTGGAATCGTGTTTAACGGCAATTTACCAATCGGTGTGCGTTTAGTTCTTTACTGCATAGCGTCCGACGAGATTCAAGGTGCGTCAATGCGGTGTTCGTTTGTATTGGGGCTTGCAGCAGTCTCATTGTCCAATCTTGCATTTGCGCAACCGGTCTCGGTCGCGTCCTCCAGGCCTTCATCGATGGGCGCCGTGTCCGCGCAATCGCAGCTGCAGCCCAAGCCGGGCACCGGCTTCATCGAATTCTTGTTTGGCGACTCGGCGCAGCGACCTCAACGCGAGTCACAGCAATGGTACGGTCCGCCGTCACAGCAGGATTATTATCGCGGAGAACAAATCGATCCGCCAACTTATGCCAACTCGTCACTGCTCGATCCCATGCGTGGGCCGCAGCGGTCGGATGACCGCGTAGATCCACGTTTCATGCGGCAACAGGTTTCGTATAACGGAAAGGAATCACCGGGTACCATTGTTGTCGATACGCCAAATCATTTTCTCTATCTGGTTGAATCCGACGGCAAGGCGGTGCGTTACGGCATCGGCGTCGGCCGCCCAGGGTTCACGTGGTCCGGCGTACACGCGGTGTCGGGCAAGAAAGAATGGCCAGATTGGGTGCCGCCCGACGAAATGCTTCAGCGTCAGCCCTATTTGCCTCACTTCGTAGCTGGCGGTCCGACTAATCCATTAGGCGCGCGCGCGCTCTATCTTGGCTCGACGCTATATCGTATCCACGGTTCCAACGAGCCCTGGACGATCGGCCAAAACGTTTCATCGGGCTGCATCCGCATGCGTAATGGGGATGTCATTGACCTGTACGATCGTGTGAAGATCGGCACAAAAGTTGTGGTGTTATAGTCGACTTCAGGCGTTGTCGCCGCCGCCGAAATCGCCACCCGCGTCGCTGCCGAAATCGTCCCCTAGATCGGATACATCGCCAGCCTCGTCATTATCAAAAAGACCAGCGGGCTGTGTGTCGCCGCGCACGCCGCTCCCGATATCATTGAAGCCCGCGTCGCGTGCGAGATCGCTACCAGCGGCACTACTGTCCCACGGAGAGCCGGCGGGCGGCATGGCCGCGAACGCGGTGCTGCCGTGATGGCCGAACATTGAACTGATCGAATTGAGTAACAGAGCGCCGCCAATCACTCCGGCGGCGGATGCCGCAGCGGTGCCAAGGAATGAGCCTCCCGGTGAAGGCCCTGCGGCTGCGCCAACAGTTCCGCCCCTGTTCCAGCGCGGTTCGGGTTCAGTTGACGTGTTGGGGCGCACGCTTGGTACAGATGCACGTCCGGTCAGCGCCTGACGCATGCTATCAAGAAAGCCGCCTGCAGGTTCGCCAGAGTCCTCGCCTGAGAGTTCACGGATACGAGCATCGGCGCGCTTGAGCGCCTCGTCTTGCACCAGCACCGTCTGGACGAGCGGATAAATCGCGTGCGGTGCGCGGGCAAGGCCGTCCGCGATTGCGTGTTCGGCGGCTGCATCGCGTGGGGCTGTTTCGAGCCGTGCGAGCCGGTCAAACAGATCATCAACCATTTGGCGTTCTTGCGGCGTCATGATCTCCTCCCATGGTAGTCGGCGCTGTTATCTAGGCGTCGCCGCCATTTTCGCCAGTGGGGGGCGCCAGTGCGACACCGTGTTCGGTCAGCAACTCCATGAAAGCATTGGAATTAAAGAAAGCAAATTCGTGCTGGCGTAGCGTCGTCAGCGAATCGAGCGCTTTTAGTTCGGGATCGACAAAACCAGGATGGCACATGATTAGACCGCCGTCGGGCAGACCTAGCAGGAAGCGCGGGAATATTTTGGCGAAATTGGCCTTGGCGTTGAAAGCGTAGGTTCCTGCGAACGCCGGGTTGGTCGGAACTCCCATTCGTTTTGCCTTGCGACGAAAACCAACGCTCAGAATATCGAGCGTTAGCGCCTTGCTATCAGGCGCGCGCCGGCTGGGACGCGAACGACCGCACTGCCTTACCCAGGCGTCAGGTGCTCCACGCGCGACGACTTGCAGGAAAGCGTCCCGCACTTGGGGGAAAAGATGCACATGCTGATGGCCATCAAGAAAATTCGGCGGCTGGCCAAAGGCGTCGATAAATGTCCGCAGTTGTGTCGCGATCTCGATCACCAGCGCTTCAGACTTCAGCCGTCGAGTGGCCGCCGCCCTCAACATATTATTGAGCGGTAAAAACCGACCCTCGCGCGCGGGCACAAAATTCGCGCTCAACGGCTTGAACGGTGCGGTGAGTGTCACGTGCAATCCGACAGCCGCGCGCTTTTTGCCTGAATTGAGCGTATCAAGCGCAGCCACTTCATCCTTGTTGAAATGCGGCGCTGCCACCATGACCGAGGTCGCATTGATGCGTCCGCGCAGGACCAGCTCGCGAATGCCGGCGTTGACGCTTGGGGAAATTCCATAGTCATCGGCGCACAGCCAAATGCGGCGAAGGGCCGTGCGCATGATGCGCCGGGTTACTCGGCCGCGCGAGATGTTACCGGCCGGGCTTTGGCCGATTCACTCGCGCGCTTCACGCTATGTTCGGCGACGAAATAGACCGGCCGGCCTTTGATCTCGGACAACATCTTGCCGATGTATTCACCCAACACGCCGATGAGGATGAGCTGCACACCGCCGATCACCATCACGCTGACCACCAGCGAGGGATAGCCGGGCACGTCTTTTCCGTAGAGAAGCGTTTCCAGCACGATCCAGCTGCCGAAAAAGAGAGCGGTCAAGGCCAGCACTACGCCCAGCAGGCTGGCGACGCGCAGTGGCGCTACCGAGAAAGACGTGAGCCCTTCGATTGAAAGTCCGACCAGCATGCGCACGTTCCAGCTTGTCTTGCCATGCTCGCGCGCTGCCGGCTCATAATCTACTCGCACCTGACGAAAACCGATCCAGCTCGACAGCCCTTTAAAGAACCGGTTGCGTTCCGGCATCTGCCGCATCGCCTCTGCGGCACGCGCCGACAACAGTCGGAAATCGCCGGCGTCTTCCGGAATTTTGTGGCGTGCTCCCCAGTTGAGCAGTGCGTAGAACAACCGAACACCAATCCGCCGTAACAAGGCCTCGTTCTCGCGGTGTGTCTTGGCGGTGTATACCACATCGTAACCATCATCGAGCCAGCGTGCGACCAGCGTGTCGATCAGATCCGGGGGATGCTGTCCATCGCCGTCCATGAACAACACGGCGCCTGGACGAGCGTGATCGAGGCCGGCGAGCAAGGCGGCTTCCTTGCCGAAATTCCGCGACAACGTGACAACCTGGAAATCGAGCGGTATGGCAGGCAAGGATTTGGCGACGCCGCTCGTCCCATCGCTGCTGCCATCGTCGACGTAAACGATTTCAAGGCTTAGCCCGCGCTTGACCTGTAAGTATCGCGCGACCTCGGCGATACGCTCATGCAAGCCAGGCAGACCCTTGGCCTCGTTGAACAAGGGCACGACGACCGACAGCGTCGGCGTGGACGTTGTCCGTGTGCTTGCTTTGGTCGGTTTCACCGCCATAGGATTAACCTTGCCACACTCGTTTTCCGGCGATCTATACCGCACCGGAATGGCGCTGTCGCGCCCGGCCTACCGGGACATCGTTTGCCGTGCTAATCGAAGGCGCACGATGATCCCAGCGCCCCTGCAAAACATCTTCGATCGTCTCGTCGTGGCCTGGCACGAGCGTGCTCTTGCGCTCAAGGCCGCGAGTTTCGGGCTGGTCGGCGTGGTCAATACGGCCATTGATTTCAGCGTTTTTTGGACAACTGCCAACTACCTGCACTGGCCGTTGGTGCCGGCAAACGTTTTGGCATGGCTAGTGGCGGTGACATGCTCCTATGTGATGAACTCCTTCATCACCTTCGGTCCGGAATCTGGACGCGTTCTACGTTGGCGCGACTACGCAAGCTTTTCTGCCTCGGGCGTTGCCGGCATGGTGTCAAGCACGGCAATTCTCTTGGCGCTTTCCTACCTCCTGCCAATCCTGTTTGCGAAGCTAGTGTCCATCTTGGCGAGCTTCGTCGTCAACTTTTCGCTTTCGCATTTCGTAGTGTTCCGTGTGCGCAAGTGACGCCAGCTGACTGTGCCTGCGCGCCAAACCGAGTCTGACCATGCATCACGATGACAACTTGACGGCCAGGATTCCGGGCTTTGTCACGCATCTTGAATGCGCAATGACCGGCGAGCGTCACGAGGCCGATCAGGTGCACAACCTGTCGAGGGCGGGCAAGCCGCTGTTGGTGCGTTACGATCTGGAAGGTGTTCGCAAAGCGTTGAACAAGGAAACCCTCGCGGCGCGGGCCTCTGATCTGTGGCGCTATCGCGAATTGCTGCCGGTTCGCAAAGCTGAGGACATTGTCAGCTTGGGCGAAGTGATGACGCCGATTGTACGCATGCGGCGCCTTTCCGCAAAGCTTGGCGGCGGCGAGATCCTCGTGAAGGACGAAGGCCGATTGCCGACGGGTTCGTTCAAGGCGCGCGGACTGGTGATAGCAGTCTCGATGGCCAAGGCGCTTGGCATCAAGCACATGGCGATGCCGACCAATGGCAATGCTGGTGCGGCGCTTGCTGCCTATGCTTCGCGAGCCGCCATCAAGACCACTATTTTTTGTCCGGAGGACACCCCGGAAGTGAATGTCAGCGAGATCGCATCGCAAGGAGCCACTATCTATCGCGTCAACGGTTTGATCGACGACTGCGGCAAGATTGTCGGGGAAGGAAAAGCGAAAGTTGGCTGGTTCGACACGTCTACCTTGAAGGAGCCGTACCGGATCGAAGGAAAAAAAACGATGGGTCTCGAGCTGGCCGAGCAACTCGGCTGGCAAGTGCCGGACGTGATCTTCTATCCGACCGGGGGTGGCACCGGATTGATCGGCATGTGGAAGGCTTTCGCCGAGCTTGAGACCATTGGCTTCATCGGCAAGAAGCGCCCACGCATGGTCGCGGTGCAGGCCGCCGGTTGCGCGCCGATGGTGAAGGCCTTCGAAGCGGGCCAAGAACACGCGCCCCGTTGGGAAAATGCGCACACAATCGCCTCCGGCATCCGCGTGCCGCAGGCTATCGGTGACTTTCTGATACTGCGTGCGGTACGCGAGAGCGGCGGTTTCGCCATCGCGATCCCTGATGAGGCAATCAGCGCAGCGCTTGAGGAAATGGCGCGCGAGGAAGGCCTTCTCATGTGCCCTGAGGGTGCGGCAACTTATGCAGCTTATAAGCAGAGCCTTGCGGACGGACGCGTAAAGCGCACCGATCAGGTCGTGTTGTTTAACTGCGCCAGCGGCTTGAAGTACCCGCTGCCACCCGTGCATCGCATGCTCGACCGGCGCAAGCCGATCGACTTTTCGTTGTTCTAAAGCCCCGCTTCAAGCTTCGCGTAGAGCGGATTGTCGCGCGAAAACACGTAACCGAGTTCAGCCACTGCAACCGCTTCGGCGCCGTTCTCGCGCAGGAAGCTGGTCAGCGCATAAACCTGATCCGGAGGGCAGTGCAGCGTCAGCACGCCCGATCCCGTTGGGCCACCAAATGGCGCTTCGATATTGAATTTCCGTTTGGCGTTTTCGACCAACATATCGGTGCCGGCGGCGAAGCGTGCGCGTACCTCACGGAACGCGCGTGCGCGCGCCTGTGCGGCCACCCTGTCAAGGACTACACGAGCGAGGTCGCGTTCACTCTTGCCCCACGC
>JBGQLL010000046.1:0-16271 GCA_041500065.1 Pseudolabrys sp. | reverse complement strand
GTGGTCGTCGGGCACGAACATGTCTTCGAACACCATTTCTCCGTTGTTCATGAAGCGGCAGCCAAGCGTCTCGTTGCAGCGCGCGACCGTGAAGCCTGTGGTTTCACGCGGCACCAGAAATGACGACGTGCCCTGCATCATACCGACTTTCTGATTGGTGTTGGCATAGACGACGTAAAGGCTGGCGTCATAACCGTTGGAGATAAACTGCTTGCGGCCGTTGATGACCCAGCCGCCGTTGGTCTTGACGGCCTTGGTCTGCATGGCAGCTTCCGGGACGTTGTAGGGAAGCCAGCGATCGGAGGCGCCGCGCGGCTCGGTGAGGCAATGCGCCATCAGAAACTGTGGTTCAGCGACCAAGCGCTTGAACCATTTTTCTTGCAAATGCTTTGGTGCGAGCTGGCGTAGGAGTACCGATACTTTCCAGTTTTGTACCAGCTTGTCGGCCAGGCCAGAGTCACCGCGGGCGATTTCCTCGGCAATCATCGCGAACGTCCGAACCTCGGTGCCCTTTTCGAGCTCTATGCCGCCGTATTCCTCCGGAACTCCCAACGCACGAATGCCGATTTTCTCGGCTTCTTCCAGAATGTGCAACGGCAAACGGCCTTCCGGAACCATTGACCATTCGAGCTGCCAATTCTGTTTGATGAATGGAAGGACCACCTCATCGACGAAATCGCGGCAACTTTGCCGCATCATCCGTTGCTCATCGGATAGACCGCGGTCTGCAGATGTACGATCGAGCATTTCGGCTTCCTTCCCTGCGCTTTTCAGCTACGCGGCTTTCCTGTTCGACAAGAACTCGCCCATACGGTTGAGCGCTTTCAAGATATTTTCGGTCGAATTGGCGTAGGACAGCCGCACATAGCCCTCGCCGAGAATTCCAAAATCCGGCCCGCCGATGATGGCCACACCCGCATCTTCCAGCAATGCAGATGCCAGTGCCTTTGCCTTCCATCCTGTACGCTTGACGTTAGGGAAGGCATAGAATGCACCTTTGGGCGTAGCGCAGGAAACGCCGGGCAATTTGTTGAGACCTTCAACCACGACTTTTCGTCGCTTGTCGAATTCAGCGATCATCTTACGCACTTCGTCCTGCGGACCTTTCAACGCGGCAAGGCCGGCATATTGCGCCGACGCATTGACGCAGGAATGCAGGTTTACGGCAAGCTTGCGCGCATAGTCATAGAGTTTTCCTGGCCACACCGCATAGCCGAGCCGCCAGCCGGTCATGGCGTAAGTCTTCGACCAGCCGTTGAGCAGGATCAGCCGGTCGCGAATTGATTGATAAGATAGCAAACAGACGTGCGTCTCGCCGTCATAGACCATGTGGTCGTAGATCTCGTCGGACATGATCGCGACATCCGGCCACTTCTCAAGTCCGGCGATGAGCTTGTCGACCTCACTCTTCGGCGTGACACCACCGGTTGGATTGGCCGGCGAATTGAGGATTAACAGCCGCGTCCGCGGTGTGATCAATTTCAGTGTTTCTTCTGCGGAAAATGCAAAGCCGTTTTCTTCGCGGATTGGGACGGGCACAGGTTTGGCGCCGGTGAACTCGATCATCGAGCGATAGATCGGAAATCCGGGGTCGGGATACATGATCTCCGCGCCCGGTTCGCCGAACATCAAAATCGACATGAACATGGTCGGTTTGCCGCCGGGCATGATCATCACGCTATCCGGTGAAACCTCAACCTTGAAGCGTTTGGCGAGATCTGCGGCGACTGCCTCTCGGAGCGACGGAATTCCGTTTGCCGGCGTGTAGCCGTGATGGCCATCGCGCAGCGCCTTCACCGCCGCCTCGACAATAAAATCGGGCGTCCGGAAGTCAGGCTGACCGATCCCGAGATTGATAATGTCGCGGCCCTGGGCGACCAGCGCGTTGGCGCGGGCAAGCACGGCGAAGGCATTTTCCTCGCCGATACGATCAAAGGCCGCGATTGTACGAAGCATAGCTGCAAACCTCCCGCGCGGACGCCATTCGCGGACCAGCCGCGGCGACGCCTCCTCTATGAGGTTTGCAGTTCAGCCGATCGGGCGGAAAAAATCAAACGCCCACAGCATCTTCGCGAAAGTCCTCAGAAGCTCATTGCTCGCCGCCAAATCGGCCGCTGATGTCCCGCAAGAGCTGAAAACGGATATTCGGGTCGGGGTCATCGCCGAGATAGGTGCCACTGAAATACAGCGGGCCGGCGGGCACCAGATTGGTACCTCGGTGCTGCGTGTCGGCGCGAGCCGTCGTGGATGAGTCAGTGGTTTTCTTGTGCTTGCTCTTCTTGGCGGCTTCAACAGGTGATGCAGACACGAAAGCCACGGTCAGGGCGGCGGCGAATATTTTGAGCGGTAGTGATGACATCGCCGTCCTCCGTGACACTGCATGACTGCAAGAGATTTCATTCAGTTAGCGAATCGCCGGGGCAGCGCAAAGTAAAAGCGGCGTCGAGTCGATCACATCTCGGTGTCGGAATATCGCGACGACTCAGGTGTTTCACGCGGTCAAAGTACTCACGCCGACCGGCCGCTTGCCATGCGCAACGTTGCAATCACGGCCCTATTGGGGGCATTGTCGCGTTCTCGTCGCTTGCAAAGGCCAGGTCATGAGCGTCGCCGACAAACGCCGAACATTTCGTGCGCTGCATCAAAGCGGTTGCTTCGTCATCCCCAACCCATGGAACATCGGCAGCGCCCGCTACCTACAGGGACTCGGCTTCAAGGCTTTGGCTACGACCAGTTCGGGCTACGCGCATTCGCAGGGCTATTCGGATGGCGATGTAACCCGTGACCTGGTGCTCGCGCATTGCCGCGAAATCGCGCAGGCGGCGGACATCCCGGTGAATGCGGATTTCGAAAACGGCTACGCGGACGATCCCGACGAGCTCGCCGAGAATGTGGGGTTGTGCGTGGCAACCGGCGTGGCGGGCCTGTCGATCGAGGATTTTACCGGCAACGATGCCGACCCGCTTTATGATTTCGATCTCGCGGTGAGGCGCGTGCGCATAGCGCGCGACGCAATCGACAGAGCGGGCGGTGACGTAGTCTTCACGGCACGCACTGAAGGTTTTATCAGGAATCGGCCGGACCTGGACGAAACCATCCGACGTCTGAAAGCCTTCGTCGATGCGGGAGCCGATTGTCTGTACTCGCCGGGTATCAAAACTCGTGAGCAAATTGCCGCAACGATCAAAGCCGTCGCGCCGAAATCGATCAATTTCCTTAACAGCGGCGCGTTCGGCTACACGGTGAATGACCTCGCCGCACTCGGCGTACGTCGTATCAGCGTGGGTGGCACGCTCGCGCGCGTCGCCATGCATGCCTTCGTCCAGTCGGCGCGGCAAATCTTGCAAGAAGGCAAGTTCGATAGCTTCGGCGGCGTCATATCGAATGCCGAATTGAATAAGTTCTTTCACGACGACCTGCCGCATCGGCCAAAATCCTGACAGAATGAATTCAGCCACCGTGTCATCGGCTGGACTTATCCAACAGCGGCCCTTTGTGCTGTTCTGGCTGGCGAGGCTCGCCGCGACCATGGGCTACCAGATGTTGGCCCTGACGATTGGCTGGCAAGTTTACGAGATCACCAATAGCGCTTTCGATCTTGGGCTCGTTGGACTGATCCAGTTCGTCCCTGCTGTGGTGCTTACACTGTTGATTGGTCACGCCGCAGATCGCTACGACCGGCGGCTGATCGTTCGCGCGGCGCAAAGTGTCTACGCGTTGGCCGCCGTGATGATCACTATCGCTCTGTTTACAGGTGCGCTCGGGCGCGACCTTCTGTTTGCAGCGGTTTTCATGATTGGCACCGCGCGCGCCTTCGAACTGCCGACAGCGCACGCATTGGCGCCATCTCTGGTGCCGGCGCCGATGATTCCGCGCGCAGTGGCAGCGTGGACCTCTGCCAATCAGACGGCCATCATCTGTGGCCCTGCGTTAGGCGGCCTTATCTATGCGCTAAATCCGGTGTTGGTTGGTGTGGTCTGCTTGGCGCTGTTCGCCTGCTCGATCACACTGATCAGCTTCGTCCGCGCCAAGGGTGCGCCGGAAAAACGCGAGCCGCCGACGTTCGCATCCGTGCTCGCCGGCTTCGACTACATCCGCACCCGCCGTCGTCTGCTTGGCGTGGTTACTCTCGATTTATTCGTGGTGATTCTCGGAGGCGCCACAGCGCTCCTGCCTATCTACGCCAAGGATATTCTCAGTGTCGGTCCGATCGGCCTCGGCCTGCTGCGCTCCGCGCCTGCCGTAGGCGCATTGATCACCGCAATCGTCCTGTCGCGGAACCCGGTTGAGCGACATATCGGCCGCAAGATGTTCGCCGTGGTGGGCATCTTTGGGGTGGCAACCATTGTATTCGGGCTATCGACCTGGTTCCCGCTGTCGCTCCTGGCACTTGCCGTGCTTGGCGCTTCGGACGCGGTCAGTATTGTCATCCGGTTTTCATTGGTGCAGATCGAAACTCCGGACGAAAAGCGCGGGCGCGTGAGCGCTATCAACTATTTGTTTGTCGGCTCGTCGAACACGCTGGGGGAATTTGAATCCGGTCTGATCGCTGCCTGGCTCGGCGCAGTGCCGTCAGTGGTGATCGGCGGATTGGGATCGCTGGTGGTGGCGGCGGTGTGGATGATGCTATTCCCTGATCTGCGTCGTATCGACCGTTTCAAGCCGGCAGATCGTGAGCAAGTGAGGGTGTAATGCATATTCTGGTTACTGGTGCCGCGGGGATGATCGGCCGCAAGCTTGCCGCCAGGTTGGTCAAGGATGGCCAGCTCAACGGACAGAAGATTGATCGGTTGACCCTGATCGACGTGGTCGCACCGGAAAAGCCGGCCGGATTTTCTGGTGTGGTCGAGGTTTCGACGAGCGACCTCTCAAGCGCCGGCGCGGCCACCCGGGCAATCGCAGGCAAGCCGGACGTGATCTTTCACCTCGCCGGCGTCGTCTCGGGCGAGGCGGAAATCGATTTCGAAAAAGGATATCGCGTCAACCTCGACGGTACCCGGGCACTGCTGGAAGCAATTCGTGCCGCCGATTACAGACCGAAGGTTGTGTTCACATCGTCGATCGCGGTGTTCGGCGCGCCGTTTCCTCAATCTATTCCCGATGAGTTTCATCTTACGCCGCTCACCTCCTACGGGACGCAGAAGGCGATCTGCGAATTGCTGCTCGCCGACTACAACCGACGCGGCATCCTCGATGGCATCGGCATCAGATTGCCGACCATCTGCGTGCGGCCGGGCAAACCCAACAAGGCGGCGTCCGGGTTCTTCTCCGGAATCATCCGGGAACCGCTGGCCCGTCAGGAAGCGCTGCTGCCGGTTTCCGACAGCGTGCGGCACACGCATGCGAGTCCGCGGGCCGCGGTGGGCTTTCTCATCCACGCCGCGGGTTTGACCCGCGAACAACTCGGGCCCCGCATCAACCTTGCCATGCCCGGAGTGTCTTGCACGGTCGGTGAACAAATCGACGCACTGCGTCGCGTGGCCGGCGATAAGGTGGTCGCTCGCATTCGTCGTGCTCCGGACGAACTTGTGCAACGAATCGTTGCCGGATGGGCCGAGCGGCTTGATGCAAAACGCGCTCGCGATCTCGGATTTAAGGCCGAGGCGAGTTTCGACGACATTATCCACGCGCATATCGAGGACGAGTTAGGCGGAAAGATCGCGAATTGATGCGCTTGATGCTAGAAGTCGAGATCGGGGCTGGTTTCCATCGTTAACTGAAAGTGTGCTTGCGCCGCGCGCCGCAACCCTTACATTTACCCCTATGACCTACGTCGACGCCACAGTTGCTCCTTTACGAAAAACCGGCCAGATCAAGATTCACGGGCCCGCCGCCTTCGAGGCGATGCGCAAGGCCGGCCAGCTTGTCGCGCGCTGCCTGGATATGCTGACGGAGCATGTCGGTCCGGGCGTGCCAACCGAAAAAATCGACCGCTTGGTTCTCGACTACGCCATGGATCACGGTGCCCTGCCCGCAACGTTGATGTATCGCGGCTACAGGAAATCGACCTGCACGTCTCTTAATCACGTAGTCTGCCACGGCATTCCCGGCGACAAGCCGTTGAAGGATGGCGACATCGTCAATATCGATGTGACGCTGATCCTCGGCGGCTGGCATGGTGATTCCAGTCGCATGTTCACGATTGGCGAAATTCCGCGCCGCGCCGAGCGTCTGATCGATGTCACTCACGAGGCGATGATGCGCGGTATTGCCGCCATCCGGCCCGGAGCAACGAGCGGTGACGTCGGCCATGCGATCCAGACTTATGTCGAAGCGCAGCATATGAGCGTGGTGCGCGATTTCTGCGGCCACGGCCTTGGCCGCCTGTTCCACGACGAGCCGAACATTGTGCACGTCGGACGCCCCGGCGAAGGCATCGTGCTCAAGCCCGGCATGTTCTTCACGGTAGAGCCGATGATCAATCTCGGCCGTCCGCATGTGAAAGTGCTATCCGATGGCTGGACCGCCGTGACGCGCGACCGCTCGCTGTCAGCGCAGTTCGAGCACACCGTCGGCGTCACCAATGATGGCGTCGAGGTATTCACCTTTTCGCCGGCCGGACTGCATAAGCCGCCATATAAGCGCTAAAGGCGCACCTTCTCCTCAGCGACAGAGCCGAACGAGTCGCAAAGATTGTGTTTTCTGAATTACAATTATTACGTGTGTATGCGCAAGAGCACACTTCATGACGAACAGGCGTGACAAAGCTGGCCAGCCGGCTCCCGAGGCGCCCCACTATCATGGCCATCGCGAGCGGTTGCGCGGCCGCTTCCGGCAGGCCGGGGCCGAGGCCGTTAGCGATTACGAATTGCTGGAGCTCGTGCTGTTCCGCGCCATCCCGCAGCGCGATGTCAAACCCCTGGCCAAAGACCTCATCGTCAAATTCGGCTCCTTCCCCGAAGTGATTGCGGCGCCGCCGGCTCGCCTTGCTGAAGTCAAAGGCATAGGCGACGCCGCCATCACCGAGATCAAGGTCGTGCACGCGGCCGCGGGCCGGCTTGCGCGCGGCCAGGTCAAGAAGCGGCCAGTGCTGTCATCCTGGTCGAGCGTGATCGACTACTGCCGCACGGCCATGGCCTTCGCTGACAAGGAGCAGTTCCGAGTTCTGTTCCTCGACAAGCGCAACCAGTTGATTGTCGATGAATTGCAGCAGGTCGGCACCGTCGATCATACACCGGTCTATCCGCGCGAAGTCGTCAAGCGCGCGCTTGAGCTCTCGGCAACCGCATTAATCCTGGTGCACAATCATCCGTCCGGAGATCCAACGCCCTCACACGCCGACATCCAGATGACACAGACGATTGTCGATGTCGCCCGCCCGCTCGGCATTGCCGTGCACGATCACATCGTTGTCGGCAAGGACGGGCACGCGAGCTTCAAGAGTTTGCGATTGATTTAGTTTTCTCTGTTCTTATTGCCGTACCAACGTGGTCTGGTCGGCACTTTCCGGTACGCGGCGCCATGTCGTGTTGTCGACTTCCTCGAAGCGCCACGGATTGCCGCGCGACGGCACCAGCATCAGCTGGTCGCTGTCGATGCGCCATTGCGTGAAATTGAGCCGTGCAATAGCCGGATCGCAGCCAGGCTTCACGGCAATGGCAAAACCGTCGGTGGCCTTGGTCATCGCCAAAGTCAGAATGCAAACTGGCGACCCGGCCTTGCGCACGATCGCCCAATCGCCGGTAACCTGCTCTGGCGGCTTTGGCGGCGCGCCGGCGGCGGCGGCATTTTGCAGAAACAAAACACCGACGCCCGGTGTGGGAGCCTCGAAGATACCGTCTTCCACCTCGCTGAATTCCACAACCGATTTCCCCTTTGCGTCGAGCAAATAGAGCAAATCGTTATCCGGGAATTTCCAGGCTGCGATATCGCGAACCAGTGGGAACAGGTTGACGCAATTGGCATCAAACTCGATCTTGAGACCACCCGGAGCGCGGTCGCCCTTGAAAGTAGCGGTACAAGTGCGGTCGCGATCGGCATTGGAGAATTCCCAGCTGCCGATCATCCGCTGGGCAGAATCGCCAAGCGGCGCCGGCGCTTGCGCGAGGGCAACGCCTGCGATGCAGGTTGCGGCAAATCCGACGATAAAACGTGTCATATCCAAACTGTAACATCCACACTCGGCAGCCGCCCGACTAACGTTTGGGCGGCCACGGGGTTTCCGCAACTGGCGTCAGCGGCGGTTTGCCCGCTGACCAGGCGAGAATGTTGTCGACCACCAACTGATCCATCGCCGCCCGAGTTGCCTCGGTTGACGAACCGAGATGCGGAAACAGCACGATGTGATCCATCTCGATCAATTCCTTAGGAACGTCGGGCTCGTTGGCGAACACGTCAAGACCGGCGGAGTAGATCGTGCGCTTTTGCAACGCTTCGATCAGTGCGGGTTCATCGACCACCGAGCCGCGCGCCATGTTGATCAGCACGCCGCGCGGACCGAGCGCCTTGAGCACCTCGGCATTGATCATATTCTTGGTGGTGGCGCCGCCCGGCACGATCACCATCAACGTATCGACGTCGCGGGCCATGTCGATCAGTTTCGGATAATACTTGTAATTGACTCCCGCTTGCGGGTTGCGGCTGTGGTAGACGACCGGCACCCCGAAGGCCTCAAGCCGTCGTGCAATTGCTTTGCCGATGCGGCCCATGCCGACCATACCGACCGTGCGATCGCGCAGTGTAGCCTTGGTGAGCGGATAGTGACCGGCCTTCCACTTCCCTCCGCGCAAATAGCGTTCTGACTGGGGGAGTTCGCGAACCGTGCAAAGCAGCAGACCAAGCGCGGTGTCAGCCACCTCCTCATTGAGCACTTCCGGCGTATTGGTAACGACGATGCCGTGCTCGCCCGCCCATTTGGCGTCGATATGGTCGTAACCGACGCCGAAACTCGAAACCTGCTCGAGGTGCGGGAACTGCTGGAGAAAATTTCCGTCGACCTTGTTGGCGGTATACGCAATCGCGATCGCTTTGATTTTGTTGCCGATCTCTTTGACGAACGCAGCCTTGTCCTTGGCATCGAGCCAATGGTGAAGCGTCACCTTGCCTTCGAAACCCTTCATCAATACGGGCTTTTTGGCCCCCACCAACAATACGTCCGGCTTCTCGCCAGCCATTTCGCTTACTCCCATTACACCAATGCAGTGACAGGCTTTTCGATGAAATCCTTGAAAGCCGCCAGTAGCTCGGCGCCAATCGCACCATCCACCACACGATGATCGCACGACAATGTAGCGGTCATTTGGCTGATGAACTTCACGCCGCCGTCCTCTGCCTCGACCGGCGCGCGGCGCGTCGCACCGACCGCCAGGATAGTGGCATGCGGCGGATTGATGATGGCCGAAAACTCGCGCACGCCATACATGCCGAGATTGGAAATTGCGCTGGAGCCGCCCTGATACTCGTTTGGCCTGAGCTTCTTGTGTCGCGCGCGCTCAGCGAGATCGCGCATCTCCGCGGAGATCGTGGTGAGCGATTTGGCTTCAGCGTTGCGCACGACCGGCGTAATCAGACCGCCTTCAAGCGCGACCGCAACGCCAATATCGGAATGCTGGAAACGGAGAATGCGATCGGCCGCCCACACCGCGTTGGCGGCAGGGATGCGTTGCAACGCTGCCGCCCAGGCCTTGATAATGAAATCGTTGAGCGAAAGTTTGAACGTCGGCTGGCCATTCTTGTCCTTCGGCGCGGCCGCGTTGGCCTCCTCGCGCATGGCGATCAGACGGCCCGCATCGAGATCGATAGTGAGATAGAAGTGCGGAATGGTCTGCTTGGCCTCGACCAGCCGCGTGGCGATGGTGCGGCGCATGGAATCGAGCGGCACTTCCCCGTAGGCAATGCCTTCGTAGAGTGCCTTCACTTGCGCTGCGCTGGCGCCGCTCGCCATTGCCGCCGGTGCGGCACCTGGCGCTGCCCGCTCGACATCGCGAGCGACAATGCGACCATGGGGACCCGAACCATCAATGCGCGTCAGGTCTATGCCGCGTTCGCCGGCGAGCCGCCGCGCAAGCGGTGTGACGACTGCACCACTTGCAAGTCTTGCAGGACCAAAATTCCGCTCAGGTGTGCGAACCTCGCGGAAAGGATCCATCGGGATGGCCGGGCGTGGCATCGGCGTGGAATGCACAGCTGGCGCCGACCCGATCATCCGCTCATCCCCGCGCAAGCGGGGACCCGGGGCGTCTGGGCTCTGGACTCCCGGTTTCGCGGGAGTGAGCGGAGGAGAAACTTTCGCGCTCTCCGGCAACCCCGCCCCGGAGATGATCGCCACTACGGCACCGACTTTGGCAACCTCGCCAACCTGAAACCGTATTTCGCTCAGCGTGCCGGCGGCGGTCGATGGCACTTCCATCGAGGTCTTGTCGGTTTCGATTTCGAACAGGTTTTCTCCCGGCTTGACCGCGTCGCCGGCAGCCTTGAACCATTTCGTGATCTTGCCCTCGGCCACCGTTTCGCCGAGCTGCGGCATCAGGACGTCCACGCGCGTTTCCCTCGACTGCTGACCGCCGCTTACCAGCTTACCGACACATATTGCGTCTCAAGGAATTCCATCATTCCCTCGTGCGCGCCTTCACGGCCAAGACCGGACTGCTTGGTGCCTCCGAACGGCGCCGCGGGATCGGACACCAGACCGCGATTGAGGCCGACCATTCCGAAATCGAGCTTTTCGGAAACGCGCATGCCGCGGCTCAAATCCTTTGTGTACAGATAGGCGACCAAACCATATTCCGTGTCATTGGCGCGCTTGATTGCTTCGTCTTCAGTCTTGAAGGTCTGGATTGAAGCAACTGGTCCGAAAATTTCCTCGTTCAGCATTTTGGCGGAATTCGGCACATTGGTCAGGACCGTCGCCGGATAGAAAAATCCGGGACCATCAGGCAATTTGCCGCCAACAAGCACCTTGGCGCCCTTCTTGACCGCATCGTCGACCAGCTCGATGACTTTGTCGCGGCCGTCTTTATTGACGAGCGGCCCGAGATTGACGCCTTCATCGAGGCCATTGCCCATCTTGAGGGAGCCCATCTTGGCGGTGAGTTTCTTCGCAAATTCCTCGTGCACTTTCTCATGCACATAGAAGCGGTTGGCCGCGGTGCAGGCCTCGCCCATATTACGCATCTTGGCGATCATGGCGCCGTCGATTGCAGCGTCGATATCGGCGTCTTCGAACACGATGAAGGGTGCGTTTCCGCCGAGTTCCATCGCCGGCTTGACGATGTTATCGGCGGCCTCATGCAGCAGCTTGCGTCCGACCTCGGTCGAGCCGGTGAAGGAAACGACGCGCACGCGGGAATCGTGCAACATGGCGCCGACCACCTTGCCGGACGAACGGGACGGAATGACATTCACCACGCCAGCGGGCACGCCGGCTTCTTCCAAGGCCGGCATCAGCGCAAGCATCGTCAGTGGCGTGTCCGATGCTGGTTTGAGCACCACCGGACAGCCGGCGGCAAGCGCCGGCCCGATCTTGCGGGTCGCCATCGCCGCCGGGAAATTCCAGGGTGTCACCAGCACGGCGATACCAGCGGGTTTGTGGTGCACGAAAATGCGCGCGCCTGACGCCGGCGCACGCGACACTTCACCGATATTGCGCACCGCCTCCTCGGCATACCAACGAAAGAACTCGGCCGCATAAGCGACCTCGCCGCGTGAATCCGGCAATGCCTTGCCGTTCTCCAGCGTGATCAGCTTCGCGAAGCGCTCGGCGTCGCGCATGATCAACTCGTAGGCCTTGCGCAGGATCTCCGCTCGTTCGCGCGGCTTGCGCCCGGCCCAGCCTTCGAAGGCACCTTCAGCCGCATCGAGCGCGGCTTTGGCATCATCGACCGTTGCACTGGCGACAGAAGCGATCTTGCGCTCGGTCGCCGGATCGATCACGTCGAAGCGGCCGCCGTCGGAGGCCTTGCGCCATTTGCCGCCAATCCATAGGTCGGTCGGAACGTTGGCGAGAAGATTTTCGTACATAACAACGCCTTTCAATTCGTGTCTCGGGCGCAGCGGAGCGCAAAGCGGTGCTGCAGAACCGGGACCGTTCTAATTTGTGCGGTCCCGGATCAGCGGTGCACCGCTAACGCGTTGCACCGCATCCGGGACAAGACTTCGTCAACTCCCCAAACTCCGCCGCACAGTCTCCGCAATGCGATCCGGTGTCGGCAAAACGATGTCTTCCAGAATATCGGCGGCGGGCAACGGAATATGCGGCGTCGTAATGCGGACCGGCGGGCCGTCGAGGTCGTAGAAGGCCTCATCCGCCGCGATCGAAACGATCTCGGCGCCCCAGCCGCACAATCGGGGGTTTTCCTCGACCGTAAACAAGCGATGCGTCTTTGCGACCGAGCCGAGAATGGTCTGGGTATCGAGCGGCACCAGCGAGCGCACGTCGACAACTTCACAATCAATGCCGTGTTCGGCCTTGAGTTTTTCGGCAGCTTCAAGCGCGCGCGGGACCATCAATGCCAACGCGCATATCGTTGCGTCTTTGCCGAATCGCAGCACTTTTGCTGTGCCGAGAGAGTCGACGATTTCGCCGTCTGGCACTTCACCCTTTGTGGCGTAGAGCGACTTATGTTCGAGGAAAATCACCGGATCGGGGTCACGTACCGAAGCCGCCAGCAGGCCGATCACATCGCGCGGATTCGAAGGCGCAACGACCTTAAGGCCAGGAATCATCATGCACCAATTTTCAACGCTTTGACTGTGCTGCGCGCCGAAGCGGGAGCCTGCGCCGTTGCCAGTACGCACCACCAGCGGGCACTTGACCTGACCATTCGACATGTAACGGCTCTTCGGAAATTCATTTGCGATGTAGTCGAAGCAGACCGCGAAGAAATCCGAAAACATGATCTCGGCGATCGGCTTCAGGCCAGTCATCGCCGCACCCATGGCCGCGCCCAGGATTGCCTGCTCGGAAATCGGCGTGTCGCGTACGCGCAAAGGGCCGAACTGCTCGTACAGACCTACAGTCGCCTTGAACACGCCGCCCGCCTTGGCCACATCTTCACCGAGAAACACGACGTCGGGATCGCGCGTCATCTCTTGCGCGATACCGCGGATGACCGCATCGCGATAGGTCAATTCCGCCATGCCCAGCCTCCATCGGCATAGACATCGGTCGTGATGATATCGAGCGGCGGCGGCGGCGCAGCCTTGCAGGCTTCGGTCGCGTCGTCGACGATCTTGCGCACTTGCGCTTCGATGTCGGTGATTATCTTTTCCGCCACCCCGAATTGCAGCAGCCGTTCTCGATAAATTTTAATTGGATCGCGTAGTTTCCAGCGATCGAGTTCCCCCTCCGGCCGATATTTTGCCGGATCCGCGCGCGAATGCCCGCTGTAGCGATAAGTGAGGCACTCGATCAGCGACGGTCCTTCGCCCGCGCGCGCTTTCTCAAACGCTGCTTGCGCCGTGCGGTAAACGGCGTCGGCGTCATTGCCATCAATCAAGATGCGCTCGAGGCCATAGGCCGAGGCACGATCCGCCGCCGGCTGTGGTACCGCCGTTACATCGCCGATCGGCGTGTATTCCATGTAGAGATTGTTTTCGCAGACGAAGATGACCGGCAACTTCCAGACCGCAGCGAAGTTGAGGGCCTCATGGAAGGCACCGATGTTGGTGGTGCCATCACCGAAAAAGCAGACCGACACGTCCTTCGCGCCCTTGTACTGCGCGCGCCAGGCGGCACCGCACGCGATGGGAAGGTGTGCGCCGATGATAGCGTACGAGCCCATCACACCGTGATCGACCGACGTCAGATGCATCGAACCGCCCTTGCCGCGCATCAAGCCGTTATCGCGCTGCATCAGCTCGCCCAGTACCTTTTCGACTGGTACCCCGCGCGCCAATGTGTGGGCGTGTCCGCGGTAGGTGCAGAAGGAAAGGTCGCCTTTCTTCATTGCACCCGCAAAGCCCGCCGCGACCGCTTCTTGCCCGAGCGATAAATGGCTGGTGCCTTTGACCAGGTTTTGCAGAAACAAGTCGTAGGCGCGCTGTTCTGCCTCGCGGATCACAACCTGCGTGCGGTACATTTCGAGCCGCTTCTGCTCGCCGATGTCGTCGTTCAGTCCGGAGCCGGCCTTCGCCTGCGCGCGGTCCTTTGCAGTGGCCATAGATGATCCTTCGCGGTCGAAAAGCCTGTGTGGTGGCGGAACTTAGCGCCCCCCGCGATGATTAGGCAACCGGTGCGGAAGGTTCCGCTTTGCCCAGCTTGCGCTCACGGTTGAGCAGGTAGAGGCCGGACGACACCACAACCAGTCCCCCGACGATAGTCCAGCGGTGCGGCACATCGCCGAACACAAGGAAACCTAACGCCGTCGTCCAAACCATTTGCGTATAGATGAAAGGCGCCAATGTCGACGCCGGCGCCAATCGGTGGCCGCGAATGAGGAGATAGTGGCCACCGCTGCCGAGTGCGCCGATCAGCACCATCAGCGCCACGACGAAAGCGTTTTTCGGCGTCGTCCACACAAACGGAATAACCGGAAGCATCGCAACCGCACCGACCAGGTTCGAATAGAACAATGTCGTTTCAGTTGAGTCGCTGCGCGCCAGCACGCGGGTCGAAATCACGTAAAGCGCGTAACAGACGGCACTGCCGAGCGTGAGCAGTGCCGCGGGGTGAAGTCCGCCAAAACCCGGGCGCGCCACCAGCAGCACACCAAGGAACCCGACGCTGATCGCGGTCCAGCGCCGCCAGCCAACCCACTCACCAAGCAGCGGCACGCATAGCACGGCAACCAAAAATGGCGTCGAAAACAGAATGGCCAGCGCCTCGTCGAGCTGAAGATAGCGCAGCGCGAAAAAATTCAGCGCGGTGGATGCAAGCAGCAGCGCGGAACGGCCGATTTGCATAAGCGGCCGCGACGTCGTCATCATTTTTGGCCTGGTGATCGGATTGAGAAAAATAAGCGCCAACAGGAATGCACCGAAGTACCGCGCCCACACGACCTGCAATGGATCCATGTATCGCAGCAAATATTTTCCGGTGGTATCCAGACAAGAAAAGGTCGCCACCGCCCCGCACATCAAGGCGATGCCGGTCAGCCGCTGTCGGCGTTGTTGGAGCGCGTCGCTCAATAGGTGGCCCGACCGCCTGAAATATCGAAGACGGCGCCGGTGGTGAACGAGCACTCACTCGACGCACAAAAGGCGGCAAGACTTGCAATTTCTTCAACCTTCACAAAGCGTCCACGAGGAATTTTCGACAACATGAAGTCGATGTGTTCCTGCGTCATTTGATCGAAGATCGCGGTTTTCGCGGCTGCCGGTGTAATGCAATTGACCGATATGTCATAGGACGCGAGTTCCTTGCCGAGCGATTTGGTCAACGCGATGAGCCCCGCTTTCGACGCGGAATAGGCCGGCGCGTTCGGATTGCCTTCCTTGCCGGCAATGGACGCCATGTTGACGATTCGCCCGTAGTTCTGTGCGATCATTGTCGGCGCGAGAGCTCGGCAGCAATGAAACGGGCCATCAAGGTTGATCGAAAGCACGTTGCGCCACGCGTCGAGCGGATAATCCCACGTTTTCACGTTCGGCCCGGCAATGCCGGCGTTGTTGACCAGGATATCGAGACGCCCGAGCGTCTTGAGCGTTTCCTCGCGCGCGCGCTCTACGTCTGAATAGTTGGTGACGTCGACCGCGACAGGCAAAATGCGGCCGTGCTTCTGCAATTCGGCCGCCGTCTTTTTCGCCAGATCGACGTCGCGATCCCAGATCGCAACCACCGCCCCGGAGTCGAGGAAACGTTCAACGATCGCGCGTCCAATGCCTTGCGCACCGCCTGTGACAACCGCGTTGCGTCCACCCAGATCGATTTTGTTGGCCATGACCGTCTCCCCTGGCAAAAACTAGCGAAGGCGGGGGCACATGGCGAGTGATGAAAACGCAGGTGTGCAATGATGCGGCCTTGTTCGGCTAAGCAATGTGCTATAGATACGAACTCGTGGGGCCCACGACGGTCGCCCCGCGCTTCCAAGGCCAGTGACCCCAAGCACCGTCTCCTTCGTTCACGGAGGGGACCTATGCTGCGTTGGGGCTAGAATCTCACCAAAACAAATTTGCGATGATTCCTCGTGGTCATCGGTATAGACGTTCGGGGATCAACCGCCTCCCCGTCAGATGAGTGTTCCATCCAAGGCGCTGTTCACTTCGTTTAGGAGCGACACATGGATGGCATTGTTCTGACGGTTTTTCTCCTTGCGTCATTTTTGGGCGGTCTGACGTCCGGTCTTGCCGGTTTCGCCATGGGCCTCGTGGTGTCCGGCATTTATCTGCACATC
>JBGQLL010000045.1:0-16490 GCA_041500065.1 Pseudolabrys sp. | reverse complement strand
GGAATCGCGTCCTGGCCCGAGCGTTTGCATTGGGTCACTAGCAAGCAGCATCCGATCGATTATCACCGCGATCCACTGCCGCTCGTGATGGCCGACCAAGGCTGCCTCTATCGCAGTCGCATGATCCACGCCATCGAAGCGGCCGGGCGCGCCTGGCACATTGCATATACAAGTCACAATCTTGCCGGCATCCAAGCCGCGGTCTCGGTTGGTCTCGGCGTCAGTATTCTGCCCGAGATCGCAATCCTGCCCGAACATCGTGTGCTTAAAACTAAGGACGGATTTCCGACAATAACAAATACGGAAGTTGTGCTGGTCGCCGCTGCTGATGCAAGCCCTGCGACCCGCCGTCTTGCCGAAATCCTTTTCGATTTCTGCTCGACCTTTGAGCCGCGCAAGGTGGCGTAAAGATAACTAGCGCTTCATCGAATATTACGTGCGTGACTACGGCAAGAGGCTATTTGTTAAGGCACACGCAAAATGCGGCCCCAACATGCACGCTCAAGTCAGATCTATAATCAGGCTCCACTTAGCGGACAAGGGGTTCAGAATAACCTTCGCAGGTTGTGGCGGAGGGAGTGTCCGCCTTTAATTGAAATTTCTCACGTACAATCAAACCATTATGAATCCGTTCTGCCTGTACCCCCAAATTTACCCACGACGTTATGCAGAATTTCAGCGGTCATTGGCGAACGCCAGCGATGCCCTCACTTCACAGATGAGATGTCTGGTTCGCACGGACATTAATTGAAAGAGTCCCAACATAAGCTCAAAAGTTCTGTTCGCTGTTGTCAGGTGTGACCGGATGCCTTTGCTGCACCAGCAGAGTCGGTGCGGCCCGCGCTGTGCGATCCCGCCCCGTTGAAATAGGCATTCAACAGAACTGCTGCGACTGCGGCGAGCACAATCCCGGAATTCAGCAACGGCTCGAGCTCTTTCGGAAATTTTGCAAAGAAGGTCGGAGCGACCAAGGGAATCATGCCGAAACCGATGGAGATCGCGACAATGAACAGATTGTTGCGATTCGTTTTGTAGTCAACCGATGCCAGAATTCGGATCCCCGTCGCAGCCACCATCCCAAACATGACGATGCCCGCCCCGCCAAGCACAAACAATGGCACCGCGGTGACCAGTGCCCCGAGCTTCGGGATCAAGCCGAGGATGATCAGGATTACGCCCCCCACTGCGGTTACCCAGCGGCTCTTGATGCCGGTGACGCCCACCAATCCGACATTCTGCGAGAACGAGGTATAGGGGAAGGTATTGAAGATACCGCCAATGAGCGTACCCAAGCCATCCGTCAACAGACCACGAGTCAGGTCGCGCTGCTCGATCTTCCGATCCGTCATTTCACCGACGGCGAGAAACATGCCCGTTGATTCCACCATGACGACGAGCATGACCAGACACATCGTAAGCACCGCGAAGAAATCGAACTTTGGTTTGGCTAGCTGGAAGGGATAAATGACATCCAGCCACGCCGCGTTGTTCAACGCTGCGAAGCTTACCTTTCCGATCGCCCACGCCAGGATGAAACCCAGAATGATGCCAATCAACACTGCAATATTGACGATAAAGCCCTTTGCAAATTTGGCGATGAGCAGAATTACGATCAGCACAAAGGCCGCGACGAGCAGATTGATCGGGTCGCCATAACCGGGAAGGGTGGGTGCCGGCGCCCCTGCCGCCCAGTTGATGCCAATACGCATCAACGAAATTCCGATGACTGCAATGATCGTCCCGGTGACGACAGGCGGGAAATAGCGGAGCAGCGAACTCATGAATGGCGCGACGATGAGACCGAATATGCCTGCTGCAATGACCGAGCCAAAGATGCCGCCCAGCCCAAGCTCGGGATTGTTGGCCATGGCGAGCATCGGCGCCACTGAGGCAAAGGTTACGCCCATCATGATCGGGAGACGGATTCCAAACGGTCCGATGCCGATTGATTGTATGAGCGTGACGATTCCGCATGCAAAGAGATCGGCGTTTACTAGAATTGCGATCTGCTCCGGCGGCAGTTTTAAAGCCCGGCCAATAATCAACGGGACTGCGACGGCCCCGGCATACATAACCAGGACGTGCTGCAGTCCGAGCGGAATGAGTTCAGCGAGCGGCAAGCGTTCGTCGACAGGATGAATGGATTTTGCCACGACAACCCCCCATTAATTGCCCGCGCGCCGCGCCGGGCAACAAATTTATAGCCGGCTGAATATCGTGCCCTAGCTTCCCCGATAAGTCGAGTAACTCCAAGGCGTCGCCAGCAGCGGCACATGGTAGTGGTTTTCGGGATCGGCAACCGAGAAGCGCACCGGGACAATCTCGAGAAACGGCGGATCGGGAAGGTCGACTCCGGCCCGCGTGAAATAGTCACCGACCGCAAAACGTAATTCGTAGCGCC
The DNA here is from genome assembly GCA_041500065.1 of Pseudolabrys sp. Lineage (GTDB taxonomy): Bacteria > Pseudomonadota > Alphaproteobacteria > Rhizobiales > Xanthobacteraceae > Pseudolabrys. The sequence goes on along the minus strand of JBGQLL010000045.1, from coordinate 14,089 downwards.
CGATCGGAACAGGACGGTCGTTGATGAGCGCATTGTCGGTGCGTCCATCAGCGTTGGTTACTCCCGCAATGACAAGACGGCTGCCGCCCGCATGCGACAGTTCGTGCAGTTCCAGTGAGACTCCTTGTGCCGGACGGCCATGATAGGTGTCGAGCACATGGGTCGACAGCCGTCCATTCACCTTGAGCCTGTCTGCGGCCCTGACGTGGTCGTCGAGCCGCAAGGCCGCGATGCGAATAACTTCTTTCAGCGCCATTTCGCGCTCGACGGGCAAACTGTTTTTCGTCCGTAGCTCGAATTGCCGGAGCACGGAATCCCTAGTGTGACGACGCACGCAGATGATGAAGGGAAAACCGAATTTCCTGCGATATGTTTCGTTGAGACGCCGAAATTCGTTGAACTCGTTCTCGTTCAAACGATCGAGACCGGCGCCTTGCTGTTCGGCCCTGGAATCGGCGGTTAGTGTTTCGACTTGTGCGACCTTGCCCGCCAGATCGGGATGAGCGTTGAGCAGCGAAAGCTTTCGCGAATCGTCTGCGCCCACAACTGCACCGCTCATGCTTTCGTGCAACGCTGCGAGCGTCTTGAATGGGCGCCGCGCGGCGGCGGCTTCCGCTACCCAAGGTGAATGTTCGTAGATCAGGCCAAGAGCGGCCACAAACCGTTGCCGGTCCGCTGCGTTAAGCTCTTCGAGCGAGACCGACGTGCCCGCGCTCATGCCACCACCGGGGCGCTCTTTTCCAGCGCTGAATGTTCTCGCTGCCAGTGCTCGGCAATATCGAGACGCGTGGCAATCCAGACCCTGTCATGTTTGGCGACGTAGTCGAGAAAACGCAACAGCGCAGCCGTACGTCCCGGCCGGCCTGCCAGACGGCAGTGCAAGCCGACCGACATCATCTTGGGCGAAGTTTCGCCTTCCGCATACAGGATGTCGAAGGCATCGCGCATATAGGTGAAGAAATCATCGCTGGTGGCGAAGCCTTGCGAATTGATGAAGCGCATATCGTTGACGTCGAGCGTATAGGGAATGATCAAGTGCGGACCCTTTGGTCCTTTCACCCAGTAGGGAAGATCGTCGGAGTAGGAATCCGATGAATAGCGGAAGCCGCCGTCGTCGAGCACGGCCCGAAGCGTATTAACCGAGCTTCGCCCGGTATACCAGCCGAGCGGCCGCTCGCCGGTCGCTTCCTTATGAATACGGATCGCCTCGGCCATATGCGATCGCTCTTCTTTTTCTGTGACGTCCCTGTAATCGATCCACTTCAAGCCATGGCTCGCGATTTCCCAGTTCGCTTCGCGCATGGCTGCCACCACGTCCGGATTTCGCGCAAGCGCAGTTGCAACGCCAAAAACGGTGACCGGAATCCGACGCGCATTGAACGTGCGCCACAGCCGCCAGAAGCCCGCGCGCGAGCCGTACTCATACATCGACTCGACGTTCATATGACGCTGGCCCGGCCAGGGCTGCGCGCCAAGAACGTCCGACAGGAATGCCTCGGATGTAGCGTCGCCGTGAAGGATCGATCGCTCTCCGCCTTCCTCGTAGTTGACCACGAACTGTAGCGCGATGCGTGCGCGCGCCGGCCAGCGCGGATCGGGCGGATTGCGGCCATAGCCGACCAGGTCGCGCGGATAGGGGGGCTCTGACATCGTTTCGATGCTCGCTCTGCCCAAACTAGGTAGCTTAAAATCCGGCCGCAAACTACTGGATCGACTGCGCCCTTCCAGACGCTTGAAAGTCTCGTATATGGTGCAGCGATGAATGCCAGCACCAAAGCCAGGGTTGTCACCTGATGTCGCGGGTCTCCATTGCATCGGGAGAACAAAGCCCTGCCGGCGCGCCGGCCGCATTCGGCAAGCGCATTCTGGCTCTGGCGGATAGACTGGCCGCCTGGTCCGAGACGCAGGACGGTTTAACCTGCACTTTTCTTTCGCCGGCACACCGGACGGTCGCCAGCGAAATTGCCGCGCTTATGGCGGCTGCCGGACTGGACGTGGCCATCGATGCAGCCGCGAATGTTGTAGGTCGCTGCAAATCGCGAAACCCATTGGCAAAGGCAGTTATCGTTGCATCTCATTACGACACCGTGCGCGATGCCGGAAAATATGACGGGCGCTTGGGAATTCTCGTTGGCTTGGTGGTCGCAGAGCATCTCGCGCAAAAGAAAATCAGCCTGCCTTTCGATCTGGAGCTGATCGCCTTCTCCGAAGAGGAAGGTGTCCGCTTCTCGACGTCTTATATCGGCAGCAGCGCGGTCGCTGGCCGCTTTGATCCCACACTACTCGAACGCCGCGACAGCGAAAATATTTCGCTGGCCGAAGCATTGCGCGCGGCCGGCCACGATCCCAAGGCCATCACCTCACTCGCGCGCCGCCGTGACGAGCTGGCCGGCTATCTCGAGGTCCATATCGAACAGGGGCCGGTGCTGCTCACGGAAAAACTTCCGGTCGGCGTGGTCACGGAAATTGCCGGAAATTCACGTTACCTCGTTACTGTCGAAGGCGAAGCCGGCCATGCCGGCACGGTGCCGATGGCGCTCCGTCACGACGCGGCAGCAGCCGCGGCGGAAATTATCCTCATGGTCGAGCGATACTGCAAACAGCCGGGACTCTTGGGCACCGTTGGCCGACTCACAGTTCCCAATGGCGCGATCAATCTCATTCCGGGTCGCTGCGAATTGTCGCTCGACATCCGGTCCGGGAAGGACGCGAGCCGCAAGGCGGCTATCGGTGATATTCTCGCAAATATTGCTCGCGTTGCGGCCGCCCGCGGCGTCAAGGCAACCACCACCGAGGTTCTTGATGAAGCGGCGGTGCCTTGCTCCACGCGGCTGCAAGAGGCGTTCGCCGCCTCAATCGCGCGCGCGGGTCTTGCCGTGCGCCGGCTGCCGAGCGGCGCCGGGCATGATGCCATCATGTTCTCCGGTATAACCGACATTGGCATGCTGTTCGTGCGGTGCGGCAACGGCGGCGTCAGTCACTCGCCACGCGAGACCGTCACTGTTGACGATGCCGATATCGCCGCCCGCATTCTCCTTGACGTACTCGTTGGTTTAAACCCTGTTTGACGGGAATAAACGGATGGACAAGCTTCGTATCAAAGTTGATCCCTATGTCTTCGAGGCGCGCTTCGAGACCGCGGCCGCACCGAAGACCGTCGCGGTTTTCCGCAAGCTTTTGCCGTACACCAACAAGATCATCCACGTGCGCTGGAGCGGCGAGGGCGTCTGGATTCCGCTAGGGGATCTCAATCTCGGTCTCACCTACGAGAACCACACCAGCTATCCGGCGCCAGGGCAGATGATCGTCTATCCGGGCGGGATCAGTGAAACCGAAATCCTGCTGGCCTATGGCGGCGTGCACTTCGCGAGCAAGATGGGACAGCTTGCCGGTAATCATTTCCTGACGATCACTTCGGATCTCGACAAGCTCGCCGAGGTCGGACGCGCCGTGCTTTGGGAAGGTGCCAGGAGTATTCGCATCGAAGCCGCCTGACAGTTGAACTATCCGGCGACAATCTGTCATGCTGGCGATACCGGCCGTTGACCAGGGTTTTCGCTGTGGATGTCGTTCTCACGGAATCGCTGAGCGCTGTTCTTCGCTGGCTTCACGTCGTCGCCGGCGTCGCCTGGATCGGCTCCTCATTCTACTTCATCCATCTCGACCTCAGCCTGAAGAAGCGCGCCGGCTTGCCGAAAGGCGTCAAAGGCGATGCCTGGCAGGTGCATGGCGGCGGCTTCTATCAGATGATCAAGTTTCTGGTGGCACCGGCCAAACTGCCGGACGAGCTGACCTGGTTCAAATGGGAGGCCTATACGACCTGGCTATCCGGCTTTGCGCTACTTGTGCTCGTCTACTACCTCAATGCCGATCTCTTTCTGATCGACAAATCCGTGCTCGCCATGAGCGCCCCGCAAGCGGCGGCGATCGCCTTCTTCAGCCTGGCCGCGGCCTGGGTCGCCTATGAAGGACTGTGCCGCTCGCCACTTGGCAAACATGAGGTGGCGCTGGCGCTGGTCGGCTATGTGTTTCTGGTGGCGCTCACTTACGCCTTCACACATGTTTTCAGCGGACGCGGAGCCTTCACGCAGATCGGCGCGCTGATCGGCACCGTCATGGTGGCGAACGTCTTTGTCATTATCATTCCATTTCAGAAGAAAATCATCGCCGCGATGACCATGGGAAAAAAGCCCAATCCGTATTGGGGCGCGATCGGCAAACAACGCTCGGTGCACAACAACTATCTCACGTTGCCGGTCATTTTCCTGATGCTGAGCAACCACTACCCGCTGTTTTTCGGAACGCGGTTCAACTGGCTGATCGTCGCCATCGTGCTGCTGATCGGGCCGGTGATCCGGCATTTCTTCAACTCGCGCCACGAAGGCAAAGGCAGCCCCTGGTGGACGTGGGGCGTAGCGGCGGCGGGCATGCTGGCGATCGCCTTGCTATCGGGCGCCGGCCCGTCTGGCGCGAAAACAGGGGCGTTGCCAGCCGCGCCCAAATTCGCCGATGTTCAGGACATCATCATTTCACGTTGCAGCATGTGCCATGCAGGCGAACCCGTCTGGGCTGGCATTGCTGCGGCGCCCGGCGGCGTGCGACTGGATGACGCCGAACAGATCAAGCTTCATGCGCGGCTCATCGACCTCTACGCAGTGCGCTCGCACGCCATGCCGCCCGGCAACGTCACGGAAATCAGCGCCGATGATCGCCGGATTCTGGAGGCATGGCTCGCCGTCGTTGCGGCGGCTAACTAAGGCTTCGGCAGGCGGAAGGCCTGGCAGGGTTGCAGACAGACATCCGTTTGGCGTTGGAGAATGTCCGCTTTGGGTCATTAACGACCGACGCTTTCAGCGCCAAGGCGCGACTTTTGGCAAGCCTGCCTAAAGAATAGCGCGCGCAACGCCCAATATATGGGCAGTCGGCGCAATAGTTCGGCAAGCTTCGCGCATCGCAGCGGCGCGGGATAAGTCACGCAAAATAGGTAAGCAAAGCCAAGCAATTCCGCCAATTCTCTCTTGGCACGCCGCTTGCGAATCCTTGTCCGCGAAACCGGGGCCGGGCCCGATTGCGCGCGCGTCAAACAGAGGAAACACGATGTTGAATATCAATAGCGCGGCCGCTGGGCGGCCGCATGCTCGCCGCTGGCTTTCCGCTGCTGCGAGCCTCGCATTCGGTTTCGCCGCTGCCTGTCCGGCATTTGCCGAAGACACCATCAAGATCGGCATTCTTCACTCGCTGTCCGGCACGATGGCCATCAGCGAGACGACGCTCAAGGACACGATGCTGTTTCTGATCGACGAGCAGAACAAGAAAGGTGGCCTGCTCGGCAAGAAACTGGAGGCTGTGGTCGTTGACCCGGCTTCGAACTGGCCGCTGTTCGCCGAGAAGGCGCGCGAACTGATCTCCAAGGACAAGGTCTCGGTTGTGTTCGGCTGCTGGACTTCAGTGTCGCGCAAGTCGGTATTGCCGGTGTTCAAGGAGCACAACTCCGTCCTGTTCTATCCGGTGCAATACGAAGGCGAGGAGTCCGAGCGCAATGTCTTCTATACCGGCGCCGCGCCGAACCAGCAGGCGATCCCTGCCGTCGACTACCTGATGTCGAAGGACGGCGGCAACGTGAAGCGCTGGGTCCTCGCCGGCACCGACTACGTCTATCCGCGTACCACCAACAAGATCCTCGAAGCCTACCTCAAGGCCAAGGGTGTCGCGCCGGAAGACATCATGATCAACTACACGCCGTTCGGTCACTCCGACTGGCAAACCATCGTCGCCGACATCAAGAAGTTCGGTTCGGCGGGCAAGAAGACCGCGGTGGTGTCGACCATCAATGGCGACGCGAACGTTCCCTTCTACAAGGAACTTGGCAACCAGGGCATCAAGGCCACTGATATTCCCGTTGTGGCGTTCTCCGTGGGTGAGGAAGAACTCGCCGGCCTCGACACCAAGCCGCTGCTCGGCCATCTCGCCGCCTGGAACTACTTTGAGTCGATCAAGAACCCGGCCAACGCCGAGTTCATCAAGAAGTGGCAAGCCTTCACCAAGAACCCGAAGCGCGTCACCAACGATCCGATGGAAGCGCACGTGATTGGCTTCAACATGTGGGTCAAGGCTGTGGAGAAGGCGAAATCGACCGATCCCGACAAGGTCATCGAAGCATTGCCCGGCATCGAAGCCGCGAACCTCACAGGCGGCACTTCCAAGATGCTGCCCAACCACCACATCACCAAGCCGGTCTTCATCGGTGAAATCCGCGGCGATGGCCAGTTCGACGTGGTATGGAAAACAAAGGGTCTCGTCCCGGGCGACGCCTGGTCGGACTTCCTACCGGGCTCCAAGGATCTGGAGGCCGACTGGGTAACTCTGAAGTGCGGCAACTACAACAAGGTCACCAAGAAGTGCGGAGGCCAAGCTTCCTGACCTTCGCGCGACAAGGCCAGAGGCGGCGGTCATGCCGCCGCCTCCCCTCTTCACGTAGTTCTGCCGGGACGAATGGAATGCGTAGCTTCTACGATCGCGTCATAGCGTTCGTATTCGGCATTGGATTGCTGTTCGTCGCCGCAACCATTGTCCATGCCGGCGCTTACGAGAACGCGCTGGTCGATTTTACCACCGACTCGTTCGGCGATACCGCCGACGCGATCGACGCGCTTGCGGCAAGCGGCGACCCGCGCACCGGACCCTTGCTCGAAGCGCTCAAGGATCAGCGGCTTCTGTATTCTGCCGAAGCCAAGAAAGTCTTCATCAAGGACAAGTCCGACAAGCTGACCGACGCCATCACCGGCGAGACGGTTCCCTCACCGCCATCCGATGTCGACAATGTCCGCCTCAACAACCGCGTGCGCGGCATGCTGGATGCCGCGCTTGGATCGCTCACGCTGATGGCGAAGGAGCCGGATCGCCGTTTCGACGCGGCGCAGTCCGTGTTCAAGTCACGCGATCCGACAGCCCTGCCCAACATTGACAAGGCACTGGAGAAGGAGACCGAGCCGCGCGTGAAGAAGGCTCTGGCCGAAGCCCGCGCAGCGATCGTGCTAAATTCCGTCGACGCCACCCCGGAAGACAAGATCGCGGCGATTGCGGTGATCCGCGACCGCAGCGACCAGGACGCGCTCGGCCTGCTCGACGGGCTGCCCACGAACCTGCCACCTGACGTTCGCAAGGCAGCCGCCGGCGCCAGCGCAAAGGTTCAAAACACGCTGGCGATCTGGAATGCCGTGCAGAATGCCTGGTACGGCCTGTCGCTTGGCTCGGTGTTGCTGCTCGCTGCCATCGGGCTTGCCATCACCTTCGGCGTCATGGGCGTGATCAACATGGCGCATGGCGAGATGGTGATGCTTGGCGCCTACACCACCTTTGTGGTGCAGGAAGTCATCCGGCAGAAATATCCGGGCCTCTTCGACCTGTCGCTAGCCATCGCCATTCCGCTTGCCTTCATTGTCTCGGGCGCGGTCGGCATCCTGATCGAGCGCACTGTCATACGGTTCCTCTATGGACGGCCGCTCGAAACGCTGCTCGCGACCTGGGGCCTGTCCCTCATTCTGCAGCAGGCAGTCCGCGCATCTTTCGGACCGACCAACAAGGAGGTCGGCAACCCCTTGTGGATGAGCGGCGCCTTCGATCTCGGTGGCATCACCATCACCTACAACCGGCTGTGGATCATCTGCTTCACACTGGCGGTCTTCGTGGCACTGCTCGGCATGCTGCGTTTCACCCGGCTTGGGCTGGAAATGCGCGCGGTGACCCAGAACCGCGCCATGGCGGCGGCAATGGGGATCCGTACCGCCCGCATCGATGCGCTTACCTTCGGACTCGGCTCCGGCATTGCGGGGATCGCCGGCGTCGCGCTGTCGCAGATCGACAATGTCAGCCCCAATCTCGGACAGAGCTACATCATCGACAGTTTCATGGTGGTGGTGTTCGGCGGCGTTGGAAACCTGTGGGGCACGCTGGTCGGCGCCTTCACTCTTGGCATCGCCAACAAGTTCCTGGAGCCCTATGCCGGCGCCGTGCTCGGCAAGATCGCAATCCTGGTGCTGATCATACTGTTCATCCAGAAGCGCCCGCGCGGCATGTTTGCGCTCAAGGGCCGCGCGGTGGAAGCATGAGTGCCTTCCCCCTGACCCGCCTGCTCGACCGCGGCGCCACGCTATTCCTGGTGCTGCTCGGAGCCTTCGCGATCGCTATCCCGGTGCTCAACCTGCTGGTACCGGTGAGCTCGTCGTTGCACGTCTCGACTTATTTGGTCGCGCTGCTCGGCAAATACATTTGCTACGCCATGCTGGCGCTCTCGATCGACCTGATCTGGGGCTACGCCGGCATCCTGTCGCTCGGCCACGGCGCCTTCTTCGCGCTGGGCGGCTACGCCATGGGCATGTACCTGATGCGGCAGATCGGTACCCGCGGAGTCTATGCCAATCCGATTCTGCCCGATTTCATGGTGTTCCTGAACTGGCACGAGCTGCCGTTCTACTGGTACGGCTTCAACTGGCTCGCCTACGCCGCACTGATGGTGGTGCTGGCGCCGGGCCTGCTCGCCTTTGTGTTCGGCTGGTTCGCGTTCCGCAGCCGCGTCACCGGCGTCTATCTCTCGATCATCACCCAGGCGATGACCTTCGCGCTGATGCTCGGCTTCTTCCGAAATAACTTTGGCTTCGGCGGCAACAATGGGCTTACCGATTTCAAGGACATCCTCGGCTTCAACGTGCAGGCTGAGACCACACGCAACGCGCTGCTTGTGATTTCCTGCCTGGCGCTGGCGATCTGCTTCCTGATCTGCCGCGCCATTGTCACATCCAAATACGGCAAGGTCCTGGTCGCCATTCGCGACGCCGAGTCGCGCACGCGATTCCTTGGCTACCGGGTGGAATCCTATAAGCTGTTCGTGTTCACGCTGTCAGCTTGCATGGCGGGCGTCGCTGGTGCGCTTTACGTGCCGCAGGTCGGAATCATCAATCCGAGTGAATTTGCCCCCGGCAATTCCATCGAGGCGGTGATCTGGGTGGCGGTCGGCGGCCGCGGCACGCTCATCGGTGCCGTGCTCGGCGCCTTCGTGGTCAACTATGCAAAGACCTATTTCACGTCCGGAGTACTGGCGCCCTATTGGCTGTTCATGCTGGGCGGGTTGTTCGTCGCGGTGACGCTGCTGTTGCCGCGCGGCATCATCGGCGCCTATGAGCAATGGCGCGAACGCCGCTTCGAGAGAAAACACGCTGCAGTGCCGGCCACGGCACCGCATGCGGCGGAGTAGCGAGCAATGGAACTGAAAACCACCTCCGCCCTGCTCTATCTCGACGGCATCACCGTCTCCTTTGACGGGTTCAAGGCACTCAACGAATTGTCGTTCATCGTCGAGCCCGGGGAGATGCGCGCCGTCATCGGACCGAACGGCGCCGGCAAGACCACAATGATGGACGTGGTAACGGGCAAGACACGGCCGGATGCGGGCGATGTCTATTTCCAGCAGGGCTCGTGCGATCTCTCAAGACTTGACGAGACCGAAATCGCCGAGCTCGGCATCGGCCGCAAGTTCCAGAAGCCGACCGTGTTCGACATGCATACGGTCGAGGACAACCTGCTGCTGGCGCTGAAGAACGACCGGCGCGTGCGGGCGACGCTGATGTGGCAGCCCTCGGCGCCGCAGAATCGGCGTATCGACGAGTTGCTCGGCATCATCCGACTCAAGGGCGTGCGTTCGCGCGTGGCCGGAAGTCTGTCGCACGGGCAGAAGCAGTGGCTGGAAATCGGCATGCTGCTGGCACAGGAGCCGAAGCTGCTCCTGGTGGACGAACCGGTCGCCGGCATGACCGATGCCGAGACCATGCAAACCGCCAAATTGCTCAAGGAAATCAATCGCAGCAAGACCGTGATCGTCGTCGAACACGACATGGCTTTCGTGCGCGAACTCGGCGTCAAGGTCACTTGCCTGCACGAAGGTTCGGTGCTGGCAGAGGGTACGATCGACCAGGTATCGCAGAACGACCGCGTGGTCGAAGTATATCTGGGGCGCTGAGTATGTTGGACGTAAACGGCATCGACCTCCATTACGGCGCGGCGCAGGCGCTGCGCGGGATCTCGCTTCATGCCGAGCCGGGCAAAGTCACTTGCGTGCTCGGGCGCAACGGGGTTGGCAAGACCAGCCTGCTGCGCGCGCTCATCGGCCAGCAGCCGGTCAGCGCCGGGACGATTGCCCTCGACGGCGCCGACATCACCAGGCTGTCCACGGTCGAGCGGGCCCGTCGCGGCATCGCCTATGTGCCACAAGGGCGCGAGATCTTCCCGTTGCTCACGGTCGAGGAAAATCTCGAAACCGGCTTCGCACCATTGCCACGCGTTGAACGCAGGGTGCCCGATGATGTGTTCTCGCTCTTTCCAGTGCTTGGCAGCATGCTGAAGCGCCGCGGCGGCGACCTCTCCGGCGGCCAACAGCAGCAACTGGCCATCGGCCGTGCGCTGGTGATGCGGCCGAAGCTCCTGCTGCTTGACGAGCCGACCGAAGGCATCCAGCCTTCGATCATCAAGGATATCGGCCGCGCCATAGGCTATCTGCGCGGTATCGGCGAAATGGCCATCGTTTTGGTTGAGCAATATCTCGATTTTGCCAGCGAACTCGGAGACCACTTTGCCGTGATGGACCGCGGCGCGGTCGTCTATGCGTGCGACAAGGCCAGCATGGACGACGGCGCACTCAAGCGCGCATTGGCGATCTGACGGGGGTAGCTCGTGCAACGAGCCGTAAACACAAGGCGACAAGCCAAAACCCCTTACCCGATGGTGGGCTTTAGTGTACGAGCGGCGGCTTCCAATGCTGCCGCGCTGGAGTCATAGTTTTTAGCCAGACAGCCAAGCTTTCTTTAAACGGCCTGAGGCCCCATCATCCAATGGAGCAAATGATGCGCGCCACCCTGCGCCTTGTTGCCCTGACGTTGTGTCTAATCGCCTTTGCCACTGAATTTGCCGACGCCCAGTACCAGCCGACGCCACCGCCGGCGCCTCCGCCTCAACGTGGCGACACCTTTACGCCCAACGAGGTGGTGAGCGCGGGAAGTAAGTTCTTCGGCTCGATGTCGAGCGGACTGGCTAAAGTTGTTGAGACAGCGTTCAGCCGCTGGGGCCAGCCCAATGGCTATGTTCTTGGACAGGAAGGCAGCGGCGCGTTCATAGGCGGCCTGCGCTACGGCGACGGCAATCTTTATACAAAGAATGCTGGCGACCGCCGGGTGTTCTGGCAAGGCCCTTCCGTCGGTTTCGATTACGGCGGCGACGGCGCCCGAACGATGATGCTGATCTACAATCTCCCCGCGACCGACGCGATCTATCAGCGTTTCGCCGGCATCAGCGGCTCTGCTTATTTGGTCGGCGGTTTTGGCATGACCGCGCTCGGCTCCGGCGACATCATTGTCGTGCCGATCCGCGCAGGCGTTGGTTTACGGCTCGGTGCGAATCTCGGCTACATTAAATTCACGCCGCAGGCGACCTGGAATCCGTTCTGATACGTAGGCACGGTCAGACGTTCGACAGTGTGTGCATCATTCCGATCAGCGGGCTGTCGATCAAAACGACCCAAACATCGAACCTAGTGCAATGACCGCCACGAGCGAGATAATCACGCTTACGATCACGGTCATCACCATGTCGAAATAGCTTTCTTTGTGAGTCAGTTTGCTGATTTGAAGCAACATCAGGACTGTACCATTGTGAGGAAGAGCATCGAGCGTACCGGCGCTGATCGTGGTTATGCGATGCATCAAAGCGGGATCGACGCCATGTTCAGCGCCGAGGCGCAAAAAAGTGTCGCCGAGTGCATTGAGTGCAATCGCCATGCCGCCGGAAGCCGTGCCGGTCAGCCCGGCGAGAACGTTCATGGAGACGGTGAGCGAGATCAGTGGTCCACCCGGAATCGATAACACCGCGTCGCGTACCGTAGAAAACGCCGGCAGAGCTGCAACGACGGCGCCGAAACCGACAAGGCTGGAGATCGTCAGGATCGGCAAAGCCGAAGAGTTGGCGCCGGCATCCAGGCTTTCGCGCAAAGAGGGCAGACGATTGTAGTTCACGATGACGATGGTTAGGGTCCCAGCCCCAAGCGCCAGGAGCAACGACCACAGACCCGCCACCGCGCCAATCGTTGTTCCTCCCCACACTTCTTTTGCCAGAAATGCAAAATCGAGGCGTGGAAACACAATCAACGACATTAGGAAATTTACGACGATGACAACAAAAAGCGGCAGTACAGCCAAAACGAAGGATGGCTCGCTGCTGGCGTGTTCGCCGTGGTGTACCTCGGCAGGATCGAATTCGCCTGCCGCCGTTGCATGCTCGCGGGTCTTCTCGTCAATGACGGGAGCGGTGTCCACGTCGCCGCCGTAGCCCTCGCCCGCCTTGCGCGCGGCCGCTTCGGCACGGCGGAGCCACCACATACCGAACGCCAAGGTGATCACCGACGCGATAATCCCGATGCCGGGAGCCGCAAATGTTGTTGTTCCAAAGTATGGCATCGGAATGGCGTTGTTGACCGACGGTGAGCCCGGAAGGGCAGACATCGTGAACGTAAATGCACCAAGGCCGATCGTTGCAGGCAAGAGCCGCCGCGGAAGATCGGCGGACTTAAACATCGTTTGCGCCATCGGTACCAACACGAAAAAGGCAACGAAGACGCTGACGCCACCATAGGTGACGAGTGCTGAGGCAAGCACGACTGCGAACATCGTGTTGCGAGTTCCCAATCGTTCGGTCAAAAAACGTGCGATTGAGCTGATCGATCCGCTGTCATCCATGAGCTTGCCGAACAAACCGCCGAGCAGAAACATCGGAAACCACTGAGTAAAGAAGCGGGCGGCACCACTCATAAAAGTCTGCGTCCAATGGGCGAGAAGCGGCTCGCGCGATACCGCAGCAGCCACAAGCGCAGCTAAGGGGGCGACCAGCAAAATGCTCCAGCCTCTGTAGGCCAGCCACATCAGTACGGCCAGCGCGAGCAATATCCCAAAAAGTCCCATGACTCAGCCCTCCCTACGCCGCCTTTCGGCTTCGTCGCTTTGCACTCGGTTCGAAACTTTCACGCGGCGCCATAAACATCCAGGTCACCAGCACGAATGGTGCGGTCAGCGCTGGAATGGCGAATGGCGTCAGCGCGACATTGAGGGCCGCTTGCGCGACGACCGTCATCACCGTACCCAACGCAGTGAACAAGGCGACCCGAAAGCTCGGCCGGTAGAAAACGGTGCCGAGCGCGATGGCAGTCAGCACTGGACTGAAGCCGAGCAGCCCGCCGGTGATCAGGTCGCTCTCTGCGCCGAGAAGATGCGCGACAACTACGGCCAGTATTGCGCCCGCAAGCGCAAATGCGGCGGCTGCAAGCGAATTAACCGCTAATCCGGCCAGCAACAGCAGCGCAGACAAGCCATTCCCTTTCAGGAACACTTGCGAAATGCTGTGCAACGTACCTTGCACAAAATCGCTAAACCGAAGAGGGTCCGAGGCAACCGCCTGGAAGGCCCCGACGACCTTGCCGGCCGGCAGTGCGGCACCTGTCAGCCCAGCAAATCCGTAGGTTGCTAGAAGCAGTAGCCAGGTAATGATTACAAATGGAAAGGTCAAAGCGGCGCCCCATGGCGTCACCGCCTTGACCGTCCACATCATGACAATCACCGAAACAGCGCCTCCAAGTATCACATATGCCCAAAGCAGCGGACCCGGCGCCAGAAATGTCGGGAGCGCCAATCCCACGAGAATGCCGTTGAAGCCGTAAAGACCTGCGGCCAACGATGTTCCGTCGGCGCGAACCCAATATGCCGTAAGCGTTGCTGCGAGGAGTGCCACGATTCCTCCAATCGCAATCTGTGGCGCACCGGTGGCATAGGAGCCCCAGGCGATGGCAGCGAGAAACAGTGCGCCGCTTAGTGGATTGTCCTGAAGCATGACCTGCCCTGTGCCGCGCAGGTTGATATCGACGAAACGCAGACCCGCAGACGACACACATAGCTTTTCCCAGCCTGCCAGAAGTTCGTTCATTATCGACTCCTAATGGAGTGAACCGTGGTTAGCGATTGTGTCCGTGCTCGCCTTGACGTTCAGCGCCAGAGAAATG
>JBGQLL010000044.1:0-16498 GCA_041500065.1 Pseudolabrys sp. | reverse complement strand
CCTCGGCGATCCTGTGGGGGCTGTTCGCCTGGCGCCTGGTGTCGACGCGCGAGCCGTTCCTGCCGCTGACCGTGCTCGGCAATCCGGTGGTGCGCTGCGCCACGCTCGCCGGCGCCTGCAACATGGGCACGCTGGTCGGCATGACGATCTTCGTGCCGCTCTATTTCGAAGTGGTGCTGCACCTCTCGGCGAGCCAATCGGGCCTCGCGCTCATTCCGCTGATGGCGGCAACCGTCACGTTCTCCACCATCACCGGCCGGCTGATGACGCATGTCGTGCACTACAAGCGCATGTCGCTCATCGGGCTTTCCATTTCCATCCTGTCGCTCGCGCCGCTGGCGATCTGGCCGGCCTCGATGCCGACCGCGCTGGTGCTGCTGCTGCTGCTGATCATCGGCGCGGGGCTCGGCACGGTGTTTCCGGTGTCGACCGTGTGCATGCAGAACGCGGTGTCGCGCTCGCAAATGGGCATCGCAACCGGTGCGGCGAATTTCTTCCGCGCGCTGTTCTCGGCGCTTGTGGTTGCGGTGCTGGGCGCGATCGTGCTCGGCGGGCTTGGCGGCGTTGCGGGCATGTCGGTTGAGATGCTGGCGCGCACGGCGTCGGCGCCCGAGCTCGCCTATGCATTCCGTTTCGTATTTCTTGCCTGCGCGCTGGTGCTCTCGTTCGGGATGGCGTTCCTGATCTCGATGGAAGAGCGGCCGCTCAAGGGCCCGTCAGCACCATCACAGGCCGCGACCGCACCGACCGCGCCGGCAACGCCGATCCCGGCCGAGTAGGCGATCAGTCGAGACGTGCCGACAGCGTAAAGCGGAGCGCGCGCCCGATCAGGAAGATCGCGATAGCCAGCAGCAGCGGGAAGATGGGGACCCACGGGTCGCCTTCGCTCGCTTTGTAGATGAAGTTTCCCGCCGCCAGCAGCGCAACGAACCCGGCGAGGATGATGCTGGTGCGATAATAAATCTCGCCCCACAGCGATATCGGTTCGCCCGCCCGGCGATCGATGGCCGGATTGCTCGAATGCCGCATCGCGCTGTGCGTACTGATCATTGACATTGGATACCTCGGATACCTCGCAGCTGAAAAAGCCCCGGCCACCGCCGGGGCTTTAAGTCACTGCCACTCGACTTTAGTCGTTATACCGCTGGCGATTCGTGTGGTGCCGGTAGCGGTGATGCACGACCGGCGGCTGGTAAGCGTAGGGGCCACCGGAATAAGCGCCGGGACCGCCAAACCGCGCTCCGTCATACGGAGTGCTGACAAAGCCGCCGTTTGGACCCGGTACGATGTTGCCGCTTCCCCATTCAGGTTGGTAGGACTGCGCCATCGCCGAGGACGCAATCAGCGCTGAAAACGCCGCGCCGATGATGATTTTCTTCAACATGGAAACCTCCGTTATTCGTCCCCACCGAACAAACGCCTGGTGGGGTCGGTGGTTCAAACCGAACCCGTGACTGAGACGTCATGTAGGGACGGATCGCTGCAGCTTTGCGCAGGGCAGCCATGTGCGGGGGGTGGAGGGTGTGGCCAAAATTTAGTCAGTGGGTCTCACCATCGCTCATTCCCGCGTAAGCGGGAATCCAGGGGCCACTGACTCCGACTTTAGTCGCTCTGGATCCCCGCCTTCGCGGAGATGAGTAGAGGCCAGTGTGCGTTACGGTCCCGGGTCTGCAGCGCATCGCTCGCTTGCCGCTCACGCTGCGCTGCGCCCGGGACACGCAAAGACTAGCACCCTGCGTGCCCCGGACGCGGTGCAGCGCGCTAGCGATGCACCGCAGGTCCGGGGCCGTTACGAACGCAGGCTCATGACCGCCCACAAACGCCACCTCGCCATACCTCCGCGAATCATCGAGAATCGCCGCGCCCGAACCGGGGGGCGAAAGCGAAATCGATGACGCATTGAATGTCGGGCCAACCGTCGAAACTTGCACTGGCGCTCAACCGCGCCATCACGTCCTACCAAGCGGGGCAGCTCGGCGAGGCCGAGCAGATCTGCCAGAAGATCATCGCCAAGAAATCGAACTTCTTCGACGCGCACCATGTGCTCGGCATCATCCTGGCGTCGCAGGGCAAAAATGATCAGGCGCTGACCAGCTACAACCGCGCGCTCGCGGTGCAGCCCAATCACGCCGATACGCTCAGCAATCGCGGCAATGTGCTGGCGGGACTGCGGCGCTTCGACGAAGCGCTGGCGAACTACAACCGCGCGCTGGTCGCCAAGCCGAACCACACCGGCGCGCTCAACAATCGCGGCGTCACCTTGCACACGATGGGCCGGCACGACGAAGCCATCGCGAGCTTCGAGCGCGCGATCGCCTTGCAGGCCGATTATGTCGATGCGCTGTGCAATCGCGGCAACAGCCTCAACGCGCTCAAGCGCTACGACGAGGCGCTGGCGAGTTATGATTGCGCCATCGCCTTGCGGCCGAATCTGGTCGAGGCGATCTCCAATCGCGGCAATACCTTGCGCGAGCTGAAACGCTATGACGAAGCGCTGGCAAGCTATGACCGCGCGCTGGCCTTGCTGCCAAATCTGGTCGAGGCGATCTCCAATCGCGGCATCACGCTCGCCGAACTCAAACGTTATGACGAGGCGCTGGACGCCTTCGCCCGGGCGATCGCCCTGCGGCCGAACGATGCGGAGCTGTTCAACAAGCGCGGCGTGATCCTGGACCAGATCAAGCGGCCCGCCGAATCTCTGGCGGATTACGACCGCGCGCTCGCGCTGCGTCCGGATTACACCGACGCGCTTTATAATCGCGGCAACGCCCTGCATGACCTCAAACGGTTCGACGAGGCGCTCGCCTGTTATGACCGCCTGCTGCCGCTGCGGCCGAATGACGGCAATACGTTCAACAACCGCGGCAAGATCCTCAAAGAGCTCAATCGCTATCCCGAGGCGTTCGCCTGTTCGGCGCGCGCGCTTGCGTTGCTGCCGCACGATATCATTGCGCATTGCAATGAATCCTTGATGCGGCTTTTGACCGGCGATTTCAAGCGGGGCTTTCGCGACTACGAGTGGCGCTGGAAGAAGGCGGATATGGCGCCGGCGCAGCGCAATTTTCCGCAGCCGCTGTGGCTGGGCGAGGGGGACATCGCCGGCAAGACCATCCTGCTGCACAGCGAGCAGGGTTTCGGCGACGCGATTCAATTCTGCCGCTACGCGCCGATGGTCGCGGCGCGCGGCGCGCGCGTCATTCTGGAAGTGCGCCCACCCTTGTTGCAGTTGATGCGCAGTCTCGCCGGACCGGCGGAGATCGTTGCGAGCGGCGAGGCCTTGCCGGCGTTCGATATTCATTGCCCCCTGCTCAGCCTGCCACTGGCCATGGGCACGCGGCTCGATACGGTTCTGGCGCAGGTGCCTTATCTGCATGTGGTTCCTGACAAATCGGCGGAGTGGGGCGCGCGGCTGGGCGCAAAAACGCGCCCGCGGATTGGGCTCGCCTGGTCGGGCAACGTGATCCACGAGCGGGACAAGGAGCGGTCGATCGGGCTGCGCAATTTTCTGCGGCTGCTCGATGTCGATGCCACCTTTGTGAGCCTGCACAAGGAAGTTGGCGCGGACGATGCCGGTGTGCTGAGCGAGCGCCGCGATATTCTTCACTTCGGCGATGCGCTCGCCGACTACACCGATACGGCGGCGCTGATTTCGCAGCTCGACCTGGTGGTGTCGGTGGACACCAGCGTCGTGCATCTTGCCGGTGCGCTGGCGAAACCGGTGTGGATCCTGGTGACCTACGTGCCCGACTGGCGCTGGATGCTCGAACGCGAGGACAGCCCCTGGTATCCGACGGCGCGGCTGTTCCGGCAGATCGCGGCACGCGAATGGGACAGCGTGCTCGCCCGCGTGCATGGGGAGTTGGGGGAGTTTGTGGCGCGGGGTGTGGGCTGAGTTGTGTCCCGGGCGCAGTGCAGCGTGAAACGCTGCGCTGCAGACCCGGGACCGTAAAAAAGCACCAAGCCCTCTTATGGAACGGCCCCGGATCAGCGGTGCACCGCCATCAGCGCGTTTACGCGCGTCTTCGACGCGCTATGCGCGCTGCACCGCATCCGGGGCACGTATGCATAGACTTACATCTTTAGTTGTGGTGCCAACCCTCAATCATGCGTCCAGTCGCGGCGGAGTTCGAGCCGGACATTCGGATCCGGATCGCGCCCGACATATTCCCCCGACTCGTAAACGGTATCGGGGTCGGTCGGCGAGATGGACTCGGCGCGGGCATGCATGCGTCGCGCACTCGCGCGCGACGGCTGATAGGCGTAGGCATCCTCGCTCGGAGCGGCGGCGAATCCGCCGTGTTCCAGAGCCGGCTGATTGATCACATTTCCGGTGCCGTAGCCCGCGCTGTAGGATTGCGCGAATGCAGGCGACGCCAGCACCACGCTGAGAGCCACGCTCACAAGAAGTTTCTTCATCGGTAGTCTCCTTCACTGTCATTGTCCGGATAGAACGGACCGTCGCCGTGACCGGAAAATGGGAAAGAGCACCCTGCGCCGCTTGCTGGGAATTGCTGAGTCGGTTTCAGCCTTGCTATCGCGAATGCAAAGCATGCATGCGCAAATCGAATAAGCATAACGTCTATATAAACTCACGCAGGCGTGACTTGCGAAACATTGGGCAAGCCGCATATCAGCGTGCATACCATCCAACGGAAGAGATCGGATGGGTGGGGCGATCTTGACGTTGGAGATCGCATGCTTGATTCGCAGGTGAACGAGGAGCAATGCGTGCGCATTGCTCCGGCCGAGACCATCAATCGACAATTGTCAGAATGGCAGGGCCTGCGGGCCGACGTGGTGAGCGCGGTCAAGCACCAGCCGTTCGAATGCAGCTTCAGATCGCAGCAGCATCTGCTGGTCGCGACCGAATATTCGGAGCGCGACGATGGCGAGACCTCGGTCGAGGGCTTGCCGAAATCAACGCTGCGCAACCTCAGCGGCCGCCTGACCTTCGTGCCGGCCGGCCACCACTACTACGGCTGGCAACACCCGCGCGTGCTCACACGCGTGAGTTATTTCTACATCGATCCGCACGCCCCGCTGCTCGATGCGGACTCGCGATTTTCCGAAACCGATTTTCGTCCGCGCCTGTTCTTCTCCGATCCCGAGCTCTGGCGCCTCACCGCCAGGCTGAAGCAGGAAGCCACAGGCTCCGGCTCGCAGCTGCCGCATTATGCCGAGGCGCTGACGGTGCTGCTTGGGCACGAGCTGCTCCGGCTCAACAACGGCGCAACCCACGCCATCACGCGCGGAGGCCTGAGCGGCTGGCAGCAGAAACGCGTGGCCGATTTCATCGAAGAGCATCTGGCCGACGAGATCCGGCTGGCGCAGCTCGCCGAGCTGGCGAGCTTAAGCCCCTATCATTTCGCGCGGGCGTTCAAGCAAAGTTTCGGCATGCCGCCGCACCGCTATCACGTTGCCCGCCGCATCGAACGGGCAAAGACCCTGCTGGCGAGTTCCACAGTCACGCAGGTAGCACTGGCGGTCGGCTTCGCGGAAACCAGCTCATTCTCGGCCGTATTCCGCAAAGTCACCGGCTTTACACCGTCAGAATTTCGCCGTGTAGTCATGTGAAATATGGGTGCAGTCGGGTTTGCCCTTTGCGCCATGCATCCAGATCCATTGCGGATCTCGAGCAGGAGATCGCGCCAAAGCTACAACCGACAAGAGGTAGTGTCATGTCGACGATGAAGACGAAACTTATGCTGGCGGCCCTGGTTGTTTTTGCCGTGCCGTCTTTCGCAAATGTCGCTTCGGCGGCTCCGGTTAACGGCGCTGTCGCGCTCAAGAATGCTGCACCGAGCACGATCGATACTGTGCGGTACGGATACGGTTGGCGCGGCGGTGGCTGGCGAGGCGGTGGCTGGCGCGGCGGCGGATGGGGCTGGGGTTTCGGTGGCGGACTTGCGGCCGGTGCATTGATCGGCGGCGCGCTTGCGGCGCCTTATTACTATGGCGGCTACTATCCCTATGCGCAGCCTTACTACGCCCCGGGCCCCGGTTATTACGCCCAGCCATACGGGGGTGATGGCGGCGATGACGGCGTGGCGTACTGCATGCAGCGGTACCGGTCGTACAATCCAAACACCGGAACATTCATGGGGAATGACGGCCGTCCGCACCCGTGCCCGTGAGGTGACTTACGCGACTGATTTTGGGATTACCGCGTAGGAAAAGTTAGCGTGTCCCGGGCGCAGCGCACCACAAGTACGTGCCCCGGACTCGGCGCGGCATGAAATGACGCGCCGCTGATCCGGGGCCGTTACGCAACTAATTCCGGTCATCCCCGCGAAGGCGGGGATCCAGCACTTCTGCCCAAAGAGCTGGGGCCTCCGCCTTCGCGGAGGACGACGACAGGGCGAGGTTTGCCCCCAATACGAAATGAAAAACAAAAACCCCGGCGTGATGCCGGGGTTTTATTTAGCGTGTCACCACGAGTTCACTCGCAGAATTTGCACGGCGGGAAGTCGCGGCTGTACACCGGCTGCGCCAGGAATTTTTCTTTCCCGTAAGTCCAGAACTGGCTCACCGCCGGATAGGTCTTGATCACGGTGTTCCACAATTCCGGCTTGTCGTAGCCGAACATCTGCTTCTTCTCGACCTTCTTGATGTAGATGTCCTGGATCGGGTTGCGCATGTCATCGAACGACACCGGCCCGCGCACCGCGTCGATCTTCAGTCCCGCCATGGTCTTGACGAACTGTTCGGGCCCCGGCCATTTGCCGCCGGATTTCTTGATCGTCTCGTCGATCAGCTGCGCGGTGGTGTAGTTGCTCTCCGAGAAGTAGGACGGCACCTTGCCATACTTGGTGCGATAGGCCTTCACGAAGGCTTCGTTCTTCGGCGTCGTCAGCGCGGCGCTGTATTGCAGCGAGGAGACATCGCCGACCACTTCGTCGCCCATGAAGGGCAAAGCGAACTCGTCATAACTGGTGCCGCCGCCGATGATCGGCTTCTTGTAGCCGGAAGCGCGCAATTGCTTGGGGAATTGCAGCGCCATCGGGCCCACCATTAGCGCGAACACCGCGTCGGCATCCGCCTTGATGGTCGGGATGAACGGCCCGAAATCCTTGGTGCCGAGCGGGGGCCAGATCTTCTGCACGATCTTGCCGCCGCAATCCTCGAAGGTCTTCTGGAAACCGCCGACCTGCTCGTAGCCGAAGGCATAGTCGGCGCCGACCGCGACGATCTTCTTGTAGCCCTGGTCGCAAGCCCATTGCCCCATCGGCTGCGACGGCTGCGACGACGACCAGCCGGTGCGGATCAATAGAGGATATTTGTCGGCCTGCCGCTGCGTGAGATCATCAGCCGCCGGAATCGACGCGATGTAGACCGTCTTCATTTCGGTGCTCACCGGCGCCAGCGCATAGCCGGTCGAGGCCAGCACGCCACCGATGAACATCTGCACCTGATCGTTGAGCACCAGCTTCTTCGCCTTGGTCACGCCAAGGTCGGGCTTGGCCTGGTCGTCCTCGAGAATGAACTTGACGTCCATGCCGCCGAGCTTGTTGCCGTGCTCATCCAGATACATCTGGAAGCCGTCGACCATATCCTTGCCGACCTGGGCGAACAGGCCCGTCATCGGCGCAATGAATCCGACACGCAGCTCTTCGGCCTGCGCCGGAGAAAAACTGGCGCCGAGCAAAAGTGCTCCGCTCAATAGCTTGATGGTTCGCGATAGGCTCATGTCCTGACCCTCCCGTCAGGCCAATCCGTTGTCCGCTCTTTGGGGCGGAGATGCGGATGGCAGTTGCAGCATGTCCCGGTGCGGAAACGCTATCACCACCGCCGCCGTGGGCGGAAGCCCACAAAAGAGGCGGAGGGTCGCACCGGAGTGTTTACCGATGAGGGCTTTGGCGTAATTATTCCTGTCGTCCCCGCGAAGGCGGGGATGACGGGACGATGGATGGGGCCGCACCACACCCTCAGCGTCATGCGCGGGCTTGACCCGCGCATCCATGATGAGCGGCAAAGAACGAGGACCTACGTTCAGTTTCACCCGTTGAAACGCTTCATGGATTGCCGGGTCAAGCCCGGCAATGACCGCGGAGAGGTCGTGCTATTTGGCGCTGCGCACGGGACACATCAGACGCGCGTGCCCCGGACGCGGTGCAACGCGCTAGCGGTGCACCGCAGATCCGGGGCCGTTACGCAATGAGGAGCTAACTCCTGATGAAGGTCCCGCTGCGCAGGTCGGAGACGGCCTGCTGCAACTCGGCCTGCGTGTTCATGACGATCGGCCCGTACCAGGCGACCGGTTCCTGAATCGGTTTGCCGGACACCAGCAGGAAGCGGATGCCGTTGTCGCCGGCCTGCACCGTGATCTCGTCACCGGCATCGAACAGCACCAGCGAACGATCGCCGACTTTCTCCCGCACCAGGATCTCGTTGCCGTCGACCTGCTTCTCGCTGAGCACGCCGATCGGCTGCGATGCGGCACGGAACGTGCCGTCGCCTTCGAACACGTACGCAAAGGCATGGCGATCGAGCTCAACCTTGAGGGTCTTGCGTTTGCCAGCCGGCACGAACACGTCGAGATAGCGCGGATCGGCGGCGACGCCGTCGACGGGGCCCTTCTTGCCCCAGAAGTCGCCGCACACGATGCGCACGCGCGTGCCGTCGTCGTCGACGACTTCCGGAATCTCCGGGCCCTTGATGTCCTGATAGCGCGGCGCCGTCATCTTGAGAGAGGAGGGCAGGTTGGCCCACAACTGGAATCCGTGCATGCGTCCCTGTGGGTCGCCGTGCGGCATCTCCTGATGCATGATGCCGCGCCCGGCGGTCATCCATTGCACGTCACCGGAGGCGAGCGTCCCGCGATTTCCCAGACTGTCGCCATGGTCCACGCTGCCGGCCAAGACATATGTAATGGTCTCGATGCCGCGATGCGGATGCCAGGGGAACCCGGCGAGATAATCGGCCGGCCGGTCGTTGCGGAAATCGTCGAGCAACAAAAATGGATCGGTCTCCGCGGTGTCGCCGAAACCGAATGCGCGGCGCAATCTCACGCCGGCGCCTTCGATGGTCGGCTGCGATTGCACGATGCGTTTGATGGGGCGGATCGACATGGACTCAGATGCCTTTCGTCTGGCGCAATGCGCCAACAGAGTGCCATTCCTATACGGATGTTCATATAGGGCTTTCGTTTGATGAAAAAAAGAGCGGCCGTGCTTCGTGCCATCCTCTGTGCGCAGGACAGCCATTCGCATGGTGCGCGCGATGTCGCGCGAAGACAGGTACTCGCAACGACGGACACGATCGGTTACTGTCGCGTCATGCCAAAGCATGTCGCTGCAATCCTATTTCTCGTGCTGGTTGGTCTCAGTCTTGGCGGCTGCAGCCGATGCGGGTGGCTATGGGATCAGGGCCCGCGCAGCTGCCATTCCGACTCGCCGCCGAAGTAGACGGCTATCCGCGCACGTGGGCGGTTACCGGCCCCGGACGTAGCACGGCATGAAATGACGCGCCGCTGATTCGGGGCTGTTACGAAGCAAGGCATTTCTTGAGAACAGTTACGCGGAGGTGAGGCCGACGTTTTCAACGGTCCCGGGTCTGCAGCGCACGTTCGCCATAGCGCGGCAAAGACGCGCGTAAACGCGCCTATGGGCTCACGCTGCGCTGCGCCCGGGACACGTTACGGAACCAATTCCGCTCATCCCCGCCGGCGCAGCGTGCCGTGCCCCGGACGCGGTGCGGCATGACATGACGCACCGCAGATCCGGGGCCGTTACGACGAGGGCATTCGCGATTCCGTTGACGCGATCCCGGGTCTGCATCGCATCGCTACGCCATAGCGCGTCGAAGACGCGCGTAAACGTGCTTATGGCTTCGTGCTGCGCTGCGCCCGGGACACGGCTACTGCGATCTGAGGAAATTCAGCACCGCGCCGATCAGTCCCAGAAGGAGCCCGACCAGCAATACGTATTGCAGGATCACCAGCGTCCGGCTCGACGCCTCGGTCGTCGTCGCCATGTCGTAGATTTGCCAGGCAGCGACTGCCGCGAACGCGACAATCATCACGCCCGTATTCTTTGGCCGTTTCTCGTCCACGCGTAATCCCCGTACCCGCTGCGCAAGCTATTGGATTTTACGCGCCGTTTCCATGGGGATCAGCGTGGGCATCACCCCCGGCCGGCATACCTTGGAAAAATTCCTAGGAAAATAGTCTTGACAGCGCGACGCTGTTCCGCTAGAGATTGCGCACGCTCCACATTTGCATCTGACAGGTCCGGCAAACGGAACAGCCGCCGGTGACTGGCGTTGTCGTTCCGCGGCGGCGCTCCGCTGCCGATGGAGGACTTGTGGGGGACTTGCAATGCCGCACGTCGATAACGACCGCATTGTGAAATATACCAACGAAGCGCGCGCCGGTGTCACCGGGCACAATGTGCGCTACGTGCTGTTGATCGGCACGCTCGCTGTGATCGTGCTGTTTGCGATGGCTTATGTTGCGACGAGGTGGTGAGCGCGCGCCTCACGAGGGTTTGATGTCGGCGCCGGGATTTGTCCCGGCGCTTTGTTTTTATGGATGATGACAATGCCGCCAAGAATTGACCTTCCGCCCGAGGTGCTCGCCGAGGGCAAATATCTCTACGAAGAAACACTGACTCCGATTGCGGAAATCTGCCGACGAATGGGTTTTTCTCGTAGCGCCTTCTACGCGCGCAGGGATGAAGGCGGATGGGTGAGGCGGCGTTACTGCAGTCTTCCGGGCCATCCCGGCCTGCTGCAGGCACCTGCACCCGATGCACCCGAACCTCCTCCGGCGGAGAGCAACGAATCGGATGCAGTTGGTGCAAACACGGCGACACGCGAGCCGCCCGCCGCGCTCGCCATTCGCGTCTATGACGCCGTGCAGAGGCAAATGGACGCCATCGAATCGATTCAGCGGACGTTGCGCCCGACTCAGGACATTCAGTCGGAGCGCACGGTACGGATTCTTGCCGCGCTCAACAGGGCGCTGCGCGAAATCGCGATGATCACCAAGACCGACGAGACCATATTCTCCGATGCAACCGACAACGACCCCGTACCCCGCGACCTTGACCAGTTCCGCCGCGAACTTGCGTGCCGTATTAAAGGACTGGTCGACGCTGAGCGAAGCGGCGCAGGCGAAAGTGCTGGCGGGGCTGCCGACGCATTGGCTGGATGATTTCCGCGGCGAATTCGAAACCTTCGCGCACGATTATCAACGACCGCCGCGCCTCGCCAACAGCGGGCAAGAGTGGACCACCTGGCTGGTGCTGGGCGGACGCGGGGCCGGAAAGACGCGCGCCGGCGCCGAATGGGTGCGCCGCACGGCACTCGCCGATTCACATGCGCGTATCGCGCTGGTCGGCGAGGGCGAACACGAAACGCGCGAAGTGATGGTGGAAGGGATCTCCGGCCTGCTGGCCGTGCATCGGCAGGCCGAGCGGCCGCTCTGGATTCCTGCGCGACGGCGGCTGGAATGGCCGAACGGTGCGGTCGCGCAAATGTTCTCGGCGGAAGATCCGGAAGGCCTGCGCGGGCCGCAATTTTCGGCCGCGTGGTGTGACGAACTCGCCAAGTGGCGCCAAGCCGAGGCAACTTTTGACATGCTGCAATTCGGGCTGCGCCTTGGCGAGCGGCCGCGGCAGGTGATCACCACCACGCCGCGGCCGATCGCGCTTCTCAAGCGTCTGGTGGCGGATCCGCGTACCGCGATCACACGGGCCGGCACAGCGGCCAATGCCTACAATTTGGCGCCGGCTTTCCTCGAGACGGTGCTGTCGCGTTATGGCGGCACGCAGCTCGGGCGGCAGGAGATCGACGGCGAGATCATCGAGCAGCGCAGCGATGCCTTGTGGTCGCGTGCCCGACTGGAATTATGTCGCGTCGATGCGGCGCCTGCGCTCACGCGCATTGTGGTCGCGGTCGATCCGCCCGGCTCGGCGGCGCGAAGCGCCGGTGCCTGCGGCCTGGTTGCGGCTGGGCTGAGCGAGGATGGCAGCGTCTATGTGCTCGCCGATGACAGCGCCGCGGGGTTTTCGCCGCAGGCCTGGGCGCTGAAAGCGATCACGCTGTGGCGGCGGCTCAACGCCGATGCTCTGGTGGCGGAAGTCAATTTCGGGGGCGACATGGTGCGCGCCGTCATTGGCGCCGCCGATCGTTCGGTGCCGGTGATGACGGTTCGCGCGACGCGCGGGAAATATCTGCGCGCCGAGCCGGTGGCGCAGCTCTACGAACAGGGCCGCGTGAAACACGTGGGCGCATTTCCCGCGCTGGAAGATGAAATGTGCGATTTCGGCCTCGATGGATTGTCGTCGGGCCGCTCGCCCGACCGCCTCGACGCGCTGGTCTGGGCGGTGACGGCGCTCTCCTTCGGCGCGAAGGCCGAGCCGCGCGTGCGGGCGATTTAGCGACATTACGCGTTTCGCGCGCCGACCCGCGCACGCATAGCAATTCAGAATAATATTTTATGACAGTACTCGATTATGTTTGGACCGAGCGCGAGCTCAAGTATCGCATTCGGCCCGACGCGCATCGATTTCTACGCCCGGATTGGCGGCGTTTCTGGCCGCCCGGATGCGAGAACGATCCACTCTACAGACTCCACGAGCGCATTGAGCGCAAAGACTGGCGCACGCAGCCGCGCGTGCCTGCAGGTGAGCCTACAGGCGGCCAGTGGACGGATGATGAGTCCACTTCAAATGCGCAAGGACGGACTTACGCGGCTGGCTGGCTGCCAAAAATTCCAAAACAGCGGCCCCCGACGTCCACAGAGCGGACAGCAATCGCCAAGACTGTAGCGATTCTCGCTGCTGAAGCTGGCGTCGCCGCGACGGGAATTGGCGAGGCTATCGCAAAGACCTCCTGGGTCTACTATGCGCTTCCTTCGATCGTCTCTTACCTCGACGCGCCGAAAACGCTCGATGAGTTGCAAGCAGATGCTGCGATCTCAAAACCAGGGTATGATCGACACCACATTGTTGAACAATCGTCTGCGACCGAGGATGGATGGCCGCGAAATATGATCGAGGCGCCGGATAATCTCGTGAGCGTCCCGAGAATGAAGCATTGGGAGATAAACGCGTGGTATCAGACACCGAACCGCACTTATGATGGAATTTCTCCACGCGAATATTTAAGTGGCAAGGATTGGGACGAGCGGAGAAAAGTTGGCCTTGATGCGCTCAAGCGATTTGGAGTGCTTTCGCAATGAAATCGGTCAAGCTGGACGAGACTTCGACTGAGGAGTTAGTCAAACGATTTGCGGCTATTTGCGTGAGCCAAGACGACGCGCTCCTCCACACGAAGATCGCCAAATTTAAGCAACTCTATAATGAGATGAAGACCGTTGAAGATGAATTGAAATCTAGAGCAGGCGATCAGCGCCGTGCGTTGCTCACACTTTACAATCACCCAAATTGCCAAGTCAGGCTGCAGTCGGCTGGAGCGACCCTTGCCGTCGCACCAGATATTGCGCGTCATCTGATTGAGACAATTGCCAGTTCACGTAAGTATCCACAGGCGGGCGACGCCGGTATGCTGCTTGATGCTCTCGATAGCGGTGTGTTCAAGCCGAAATAGGCACTGCAATTGGCCAACTAGAAGAGATATCTACCGAGCACGATGGGCGCTGGGTCGGCAAAGCACGATGAACAAACGAACCTATTGCCAGTTACTCGGGCGACGGTTGGCCGCACGAAAAATGGTTGGGGCGCTACTTTTTAACTCCCGCTAGCCGCGGCGTGTACAAGCCCACATAGGCGCCGCAATTGGCCAGCCAGAAGAGATTTCGACCGCCAGGATCTACAGCCGTTTCTTCCGCTTTTTCGCCTTCGCCTTTTTCTTCGATGCGGCCTTCGGTGCTCGCAGTGTGGCCACGACTTCACCTGACACCGGATCGGTAACGCCGAGCCCGCTGCCAAGATCCTCCAGATCGTCGCGGAATGTGTCGAGGAGGCTGATCATCTGGGGGCGGGCGTCGGCCAACTTCTTGAAGCTTGCCCATTCGCCGATGATACAAAAGGTCTGCTCGCCGGTCTTGACCAGCGCGCCGCCGCGAAAGCCCTTGAAGTGAGCCCGAACCGCGCGGTGGGCCTCGATGAAATGCTCCTCGCGACCCGGCTTCACACGAAAACGCACGATATTGAATGCTGTCATATTTGTTCTCCCACCAATGCGTGCAAAAAACTGCGCCGATTTTCGGCCGCACGCAAGATTATAGTTCAGGCAAACCATGCTCAACCGACTTAAATCACTGCTGCGCGCTTCCGAGCAAAAGGCTTCGCGCACGGCCCGTCTCATTGCGCTCGAGAGCGGCGGGCGGCCGCGCTGGACGCCGCGCGATTACGCCGCGCTCGCGCGCGAAGGCTATGGGCGCAACGCCATCGTCTATCGCGCGGTGCGGCTGATCGCCGAAAGCGTGGGTGCGCTGTCGTTCGTGCTCTATGAAGGAGTGGCCGAACGCGACATCCACCCGCTGCTCGATCTGATCCGGCGGCCCAACCCGCGGCAGGACGGCGCATCGTTTCTCGAGAGCATTGCCTCGCATCTTCTGCTTGCCGGCAATGCCTATATCGAGGCGGTCGGCCTTGGCACGGGCGAGCAGGGCGATCCGCAGGTGCGCGAACTTTACGCGCTGCGACCCGATCGCATGAAGCTTGTTCCGGGTGCGGATGGCTGGCCGCAGGCTTACGACTATACCGTGGCGGGTTCGACCGTGCGCTTCGATCAGAGCGCGATGCTGCCGCCGATCCTGCACCTGACGTTTTTCAATCCGCTCGACGATCATTACGGCCTGAGCCCGCTCGAGGCGGCTGCGATTGCGGTCGACACGCACAATGCGGCGGCGGCCTGGAACAAGGCGCTGCTCGACAACGCGGCGCGGCCCTCGGGCGCGCTGGTTTATGACGGCCCCGATGGCGCGGCCCTGTCGGCGCTGCAATACGAGCGGCTGAAGAACGAATTCGCCGAGCACTATCAGGGCATGAGCAATGCCGGGCGTCCGCTGGTGCTCGAAGGCGGGCTCGACTGGAAGCCGATGTCGCTGTCACCCGGCGACATGGATTTTCTCAACGCGAAGCACGCGGCGGCGCGCGAGATCGCACTCGCCTTCGGCGTGCCGCCGATGCTGCTCGCGATCCCAGGCGACAATACCTATTCGAACTACCAGGAAGCCAATCGCGTGTTCTGGCGTCAGAGCGTGCTGCCGCTGGCGGGACGCATTGCCTGCGCGCTGACGCATTGGCTGTCGCCCGTGTTCGGCGATGGCCTGATGCTCGCCGCCGATACCGACAGGATCGAGGCCCTGAGCCCCGATCGCGCTGCCTTGTGGGAGCGCGTCAGCAAGGCGCCGTTCCTCAGCGTCAACGAGAAGCGGCTGGCAACCGGGTATGGTCCGGTCGAAGGCGGCGACGTGTTCCATCCGCCGCAATAGGAACAAACGTCAAGCGCCCGCCGTTCTTATCTCTGAAGCCTTGCACCGCGAGGCATCAGCGAATGGAACTTGAGGTGGAACTATGATCACGAAAACGACAATGCTGGCCTTCGGATTGGCGGGCGCACTGGTCGCGACCGGCGCGATGGCGCAAACCAAACAGGCGGACAAGGATAGCCAGACATTCATCAAGGCGGCGATCCAGGCCGACATCGCCGAAGTCGATGTCGGCAAGCTCGCGCAGGAAAAAGGCCAGAGCGACGCCGTGAAACAATACGGCGCCATGCTGGTGAAGGATCACGGCGAGCACAAAGCCAAGGCAGAAGAAATTGCGACCCAGCTTGGCGTCACCCCGCCGACCGGTTCGAGCGTGGGAGAAAAATTGACCTACGCGAAGCTGAAGGTGCTGTCGGGCGCCATGTTCGATCGCTCGTTCGCGAAGTCGATGGTCAAGGACCATCAGGACGATATCAAGGAATACCAGAAGGAATCGTCCAAGAGCGACGCGGCCGGCCAGCTGGCCAAGGAAACGCTCCCTGTGCTGCGGAAGCATCTCGAGGCGGCGCAGTCTCTCGAGAAGCAGGTCGCGCAGAAACAGTCTTCACGCTGAAGCCTTGACGTGCGCGCGTTCCCGTTTGGGCGGGAGTGAGCGGAACGTGAGGTTTCAAATGACGCCCGTTGCTGGTCCCCGCAGCCGGGCGTCATTTTTTTCGGCCCCCGCTCATTCCCGTCCCCGCCCGCGCGGACAAGCTCACAGCGAGAATCCAGGGGCCATTGACTCCCACTCGTGCTGCTCTGGGTCCCCGCTTTCGCGGGGACGAGCGGAAGTAAAGCAGTCAATTGTTGGCTAGAGCTTGCTGGGGTTCGCCCAGCGCGCCCTGAGCTCTTTCATGGCTTGCTCACGGCTCACGGCATAGCCGCGATTTTCGTTGCTATCCGGGCGCGCGGTGATCACCCAGAACCATGGCATGCCTTGCGGTGCCTGCGCCGAGAGGGTGATGCGGCCGACGGGCCGATGGCCCTCAAACACCTCGTAGTCGTCGGATGACCATTCGCCATCGCGGGTATTGACGACGTGTGCGACCGTCAACTTGT
>JBGQLL010000043.1:0-16675 GCA_041500065.1 Pseudolabrys sp. | reverse complement strand
GTCAGCATTCACATCATCGAGCTTTTTCACCAGCTCTTCGAGCGTGTCAGCACGGACCTTGGTGACCTGCTTGATGCGGTATTCGTCACGCAGCATCGGGATGATCTTTTTGTCGAAGACCTGCCAGGCGAACTGGCCCGGCTGCATCAAGATCACGCGGCCATATTTGGCATAGGTGTAATTGCGAAAATCCGCTCCTTCGTCGACGAATCGCTCGCCGTTGGCATTGATCATGATGCCCCACGGGTAGGAGTGCTTCTGGAAGTTATCGCCAACGGTGAGATCGCCGAATTCAGGTGCGTTGCGATCCCAACCGACGGCGTGACAGCCTGACCAGTTGCCAGTCGGCATGGCTCCGATATCGAGTGCCATGCGAATGGCGTCGCCGGTGTTGAATCGCGTGCCGCGGATCTTGGCGAGCTCCCATGTGGGTCCAAGGTATCGGGTACGCATCTCGGTGTTGGCCTGAAATCCGCCGGCTGCAAGTACGACACATTTCGCCTTGACTTCGACGGTGCGGCCATCGTGCTTCACGCGCACGCCATGAACGCCGTCATCGTCGGCGAGCAGCGACAACGCGCGCGCGTTGTAGGCGACGGTAACCCCGTTCTTCTTGGCAATCTTGGTATGCGCTTCGACAAGGCCTGGGCCACCGCCCCAGGCTTCGACCGTCAGACCACCCCAGAATTTGAATTTTCCATCGATCTTATAAGCTTGCCGGCCATAGATCGGGATAAACCGGATGCCCTTCTTCTGCATCCAACGCATCGTATCCTTGCTGCGTGTAATCAGAAGTTCGCATAGGTCGGGATCGGTCCGATATTCGGTAACGCGGCCCATGTCGTCGAAGAATTTATCCTGGGTGTAGTTGCCAAAGTCGGTATTGGCGACTTCTTCATCGGTCAGGTCCGGCATCAGCGCGCGCAAATCATCGACGCCGTCATAGACGCAGCGAAACGCGCCGGCCGTGAAGCGGCTATTGCCGCCAGATTCCTCTTCGGGCGCTCGTTCGAGAACCAGGACGGAGACGCCGTGTTCGGCAGCCGCGTGAGCGGCGCAAAGGGCCGCATTGCCGGCACCGACTATGACAACATCGCTTGAGGACGGCAGCATGACTTTCAATCCGTGTTACGTGCGTCGAGACTAGTGACGTTTGGCTGGTTTCCTGGCTAAGACAGCTTGAATCGTGCTTTCTGATAGCAAAGCCATGTATTTTACCAGCGATTTTCAGAGGGATCGGACAGTTACCGTCAAATTCGCCGTTCGTCAAAACCGTCAAATCGGCCGAACCAATAAGCTCTTTCCGATGTTAAAAGTAGGGGTTTAATGCAATCAGAAACCTTTCCTTCAATGAGCGATGTGTTGGCAGTTATCTGTGTCCTGGTGTGGGTCTACTTGATGGTCGGCCGGGGCGCTTTTTGGCTTGGCCGTGTCCGCGACACAGACCGAGAGCTCCCCGAACTGCAACAATGGCCTGCTGTGGTTGCCGTCATCCCGGCGCGTAATGAATCAGAGTGCATCGCGGCAAGTGTCACGTCCCTCCTGCGGCAGGAGTATAGCGGGCCGTTTAGCATCGTTGTCGTCGATGACGACAGCAGCGATGGAACAGGGGCGGCGGCAACGCATGCGGCGGAAGCGGTCAGCCATCGCCACCTGACGATGGTGAATAGTAAAGCGCCTCCAGCTGGGTGGACCGGCAAGCTGTGGGCTCTCAAACAAGGTATTGCTGCCGCAGAATTGCTACAGCCGGACTATCTCTTGCTTACCGATGCCGACATTGTGCATGCGCCCGATACGCTTGCCTGGCTCGTCAAGCAATCATCTGCTGGCCGATTTGTGCTGACCTCACTGATGGCGAAACTGCGGTGTGTGAGCCTGGCCGAACGCAGCCACGTGCCGGCTTTCATTTATTTCTTTCAAATGCTTTTCCCATTTTCGTGGGTGTGCCGACCCAACTCAAACGTTGCAGGGGCAGCCGGCGGGTGCATGCTCATCCGCGCGGACGCTCTTGAACGCGCCGGCGGTATAGCGAGTATTCACAACGCATTGATCGACGATTGCTCCTTGGCGGCAAAGTTGAAGGCGATAGGTCCGATCTGGCTTGGCCTGACCGATCGCGTGCACAGCATCCGGCGATACGAAACGCTGTCCGATGTCAAGCAGATGATTTCGCGGTCGGCCTACGCACAATTGCATTACTCGCCTTTGCTATTGGCAGCAACGACCGCGAGTATGGTGTTAACGTTCATTCTTCCGCCGCTGCTTGCGATTTTTGCCACAGGTTTGCCGCGGTCTTTGGGAATAGCTGCTTGGCTCGCAATGGCATTGTCATTCGTACCGACATTACAGTTCTATCGCCAATCACTGTTCTGGAGTCTTGCTCTTCCTGGAATTGCGTCGCTTTACCTGTATTACACGCTCAATTCCGCGTATCAGTACATGCGGGGGCGGGGCGGTCAGTGGAAGGGGCGCGCTCACGCCGATGCGCCAAGTCTGCAATGATCCAAAGCGGTGAACTGCGATCCGGCAAGGGTTCGCATGACGAAAATTTTCCGGTCGCATCACGCCTGATCAAGCGGCGGCACCGGCCGGTCATCCTGGCGTTCTACGAATTCGTTCGCGTTGCCGACGACATTGCGGACCATCCGGCGCTTGCCAGTGCGGAAAAAATCGCCCGGCTCGATCGCCTCGAGGCCAGTTTGCTCGGCAACGGCGATGAGCCGGAAGGACTAAGATTGCATGCGGTTCTAAACAGCCGAGGGCTATCCACGCGTCACGCGCAGGATTTGCTCAGCGCATTTCGTCAAGATGCGACCAAACTCCGCTATGCAAATTGGGACGATCTGATCGACTATTGCTCGCGTTCGGCAATGCCGGTCGGCCGCTTTGTGCTCGACGTGCACGGCGAAGCAAGAGATACCTGGCCAGCGTCGGACGCGCTCTGTGCGGCGTTGCAAATCATCAACCATTTGCAGGATTGCGCGAAGGATTATCGCGAGCTTGACCGCGTCTACATTCCGCTTGATGCGCTGGCCGCGAGTGGCATCAGCGTTGAAGCGCTCGATGACGCACGGGCAAGTCCTGCCTTGCTCAATTGTCTGCGTGGACTGGTGGGGCGGACTTCGGCCTTGCTGGGCGAAAGCCACGGGCTTGAGGCAAAGGTGAGCGACACGCGGCTTGCGCTTGAAATCTCGGTCATCCAATCCCTGGCGAGCCAACTGTTGACGATTCTGATGGTCCGCGATCCATTGTCGGAGCGTGTCCATCTCACCAAAGCCGAAGCGCTGACAACGGCTGTAAACGGCAGTGCGCGCGCTATACTGCGCCGGTTGTTACGAACGATGGCGCCGGCGCACCGATATCAGACCCCATGAACATTCAGGCTCCAAATCTGGCAACAGACCATTCGCCAGCCTCGCGCCGGGCAGGCGGAAGCTCCTTTTATCTTGCGATGCGCATCTTGAGTCGCGAGAAAAGGGAGGCAATGTTTGAAGTGTATTCCTTCTGCCGTGAGGTTGATGACATCGCGGACGAAGACAGGCCACGTCCGCAGCGGCTCGCACTTCTGTCAGAATGGCGAAAAAACATCGATGCGCTCTATTCCGGGGGTGTTCCAGACGGTCTTGAACGCCTCGCCAAGGTCATTGCTCGATTTGGCTTGCACAAGGACGATTTCCTTGCCGTTATCGACGGCGTGGAAATGGACGCACGTGCCGATATCCAGGGTCCAAGTCTGAAGGAGCTTGAACTTTATTGCGACCGGGTTGCCTGTGCCGTCGGCCGATTGAGCGTGCGTATCTTCGGCATGAACGACGCTGACGGAAAGGCACTCGCTCACCATCTCGGCCGCGCCCTTCAGCTTACAAACATCCTGCGCGACATTGACGAAGACGCGGCAGTGGGGCGCCTTTACCTCCCGAAAGAGGCATTGGCGCTCGCAAATATCGAGACCACCGATCCAACAGCGGTCGCGTCCAGTCCTCAAATCGGTGCGGCCTGCGCTTTTATCGTTGAGCTCGCGCGCGGACATTTCACCAAAGCCAATGAGATCATGTTCGCTTTTCCACGTCAGATCGTGCGGGCGCCGAAAATAATGGGCGCGGTGTATCGCCAGATGCTCGAAGACATGGTATCGCGCGGCTGGGCCCCGCCACGGAACCGTGTCCACGTCAACAAATCCTATTTATTGTGGATCGCTTTGCGGCATGCATTCGTCTGACGCAGGTACAGTCCACATTATTGGAGCGGGTTTAGCGGGGCTTGCTGCCGCCGAGCGCCTGACCCAGTCGCACCGGGCCGTGGTGGTCCACGAAGCGACAGCCTACGCCGGTGGCCGGTGCCGCTCATATCATGATCAAACGACGGGCATGTTGATCGACAATGGCACCCACCTTTTGCTCTCAGGAAATCATGCCGCACTATCGTTCACTGAAGCGATCGGGTCGCGGGCCGGCCTGCGTGGGCCGGACGAAGCGCAATTTCCATTCATAGATCTCGCAAGCGGCGAGCAATGGACTTTACGGTTCGGGGATAGCCGATTTCCCTGGTGGGTGTTTCACAAGGATCGGCGGGTCCCGCAAACGGCTGTCGTCGACTACCTGCCGCTCGCGCGTCTCGCCTGGACGTCGGCGGACAAGCCAATCGGCGAGGTCATGAATTGCGCGGGCGCGATTTACGATCGGTTTCTCGAACCTTTATTACTTGCCGCACTCAATATCACGCCGCGAGAAGGGTCGGCGAAACTTGCCGGTGCACTTATCCGCGAAACGCTGGCGCTCGGCGGCCAAGCCTGCCGGCCGTTATTGGCCCGTGAGGGATTGGGAAGCGTGTTCGTCGAGCCTGCGATCGCCCATTTGCGCGGACGTGGCGTTTCGATTGCATTTGAGGACGAGCTGGTAGAGCTGCTGTTTGCGAACGGACGCGTATCCCGGCTCAAATTTGCCAAGCAGACCATCGACTTGAACAAAAATGATGCTGTTGTCCTTGCAGTCCCACCCTATGTCGCGACGAATCTCGTCCCTGGCGTGGTGGCGCCATTGTTGTTTCGTGGGATCGTGAACGCGCATTTCCGTGTGGATCCGCCTGCTCATTTGCCGCCGATGCTGGGCGTCATTAATGGCACCTGCGAATGGATATTTCCTCTTCCAGGGCGGATCTCGGCCACAATCAGCGATGCCGGGCGTCTGTTCGACATGCCACGAACGGAGTTGGCGCAGACGATATGGAGCGATATTGCGAAGGTCGCCGGTCTTGCGGGCGATATTCCGCCCTGGCAGATCGTTCGCGAGCGGCGCGCAACTTTCGCCGCAACGCCCGAGCAAAATGCGCGGCGCCCATCAGCCGAAACATCATGGAACAATCTATTTCTGGCTGGCGATTGGACGCAGACTGGTTTGCCGGCAACGATTGAAAGCGCGGTTCGCTCGGGTAATCGGGCTGCCGACCTCGTTAAACATCGTTTACGGGTAGCTGCATGACGACCGTGGTCGCGGAGGATTCGCGCTTGTCGGTGCGGGCGCTCGATATGGCGCCGGCAATCGGGAGCTCGATGCGTGCGCTGCTTGGATGTCAGCAGGACGATGGGCATTGGGTTTTTGAACTTGAGGCCGATGCGACAATACCCGCCGAATATGTGTTGCTGCGACACTATCGCGGTGAGCCGCGAAACGCAGATGTGGAGCAAAAGATCGCCAGCTATCTGCGCCGCATTCAGGGCAAGCATGGTGGCTGGCCACTGTACCATCAGGGCGAGTTTGACATGAGCGCAAGCGTAAAGGCGTATTTTGCGCTCAAGATGATCGGCGACACTCCTGATGCCGCGCACATGCGGCGGGCACGTGAAGCAATCTTGGCGCGCGGCGGTGCGGTCAATTGCAATGTGTTCACCCGGGTGTTGCTGTCGCTCTACGGCATTTTAGGTTGGCGTAGCGTTCCGGAAATGCCGGTCGAGATCATGCTGTTGCCACGGTGGTTTCCGTTTCATCTGTCGAAAGTATCGTACTGGGCGCGCACCGTGCTGGTGCCGCTGCTTGTTTTGCAGGCATTGCGCCCGCGCGCCAAAAATCCACTTGGCGTCACCATCGACGAACTGTTTGTCGAACCGCCGGTCTCTGTCGGACCCGCAGCGAAAGCTCCCCATCAGCGGTGGATCTGGTTTGCGCTATTTCGCGGGATCGACTTCTTACTTCGGCCTGGCGTCAGGTTCTTTCCAAAACGTATGCGGCAGCGCGCCATCGATCGCGCCGTGGCCTTTGTCACCGAGCGGCTTAATGGCGACGATGGCCTCGGCGCTATTTTTCCGGCGATGGCCAATGCGACGATGATGTTTGACGTGCTCGGCAACAAGGCAAACGCCGAGATCGCCCGGCACTCGATCGAGAAGTTGCTCGTTGTCGGCGACAACGAAGCCTACTGCCAACCTTGTGTCTCGCCGGTATGGGACACGGGGCTTGCATGCCAGGCATTGCTGGAAATCGGAGACGACAAGGCGCGTGCCAGTGCTATCCGGGGGCTTGATTGGCTGCTGCCTCGCCAAGTACTTGATGTTACAGGAGATTGGACAAACCGGCGTCCACAGGTGCGGCCCGGCGGGTGGGCCTTTCAATATGCCAACCCGCACTATCCCGATCTCGACGATACCGCCGTGGTCGTCATGGCGATGGATCGGGCGCGCCGGTCTGGAGCCGGTGCCGGTTACGATCAGGCCATCGAGCGCGCTGTTGAATGGGTAAAGGGTCTGCAAAGCCGCAATGGCGGCTGGGCGGCGTTCGACGTCGACAATGTCTATGACTACCTCAACAACATTCCTTTCGCCGATCATGGCGCGCTGATCGATCCGCCGACGGAGGATGTCACGGCGCGTTGTGTCTCGATGCTGGCGCAGCTGGGGGAGACGTCGGATCGAAGCAGTTCATTGTCACGTGGCGTTGAGTACCTGCTGCGCACACAAACGCGGGACGGAAGTTGGTATGGGCGGTGGGGCCTTAACTACATCTATGGGACCTGGTCCACGCTCTGCGCCCTCAACGCCTGCGGCATCGATCATGACTCTTCTGAAATCCGCAAGGCCGTGAATTGGTTCGTCTCGATTCAGAATCCGGACGGCGGTTGGGGTGAAGATGGCACGAGCTATAAGCTCGACTATCGCGGACACGAACCGGCCTCCAGCACGTCATCCCAGACGGCCTGGGCGCTCCTCGGGCTCATGGCCTGTGGTGCGGTTGATCACCCGGCGGTCAGGCGCGGTGTGCACTATCTGTCGCAGACGCAGGCCGAGGATGGTTTCTGGGCCGAAGAGCGATTCACCGCGACCGGTTTTCCCCGCGTTTTTTACCTGCGGTATCACGGATATCGGAAACTTTTTCCGTTGTGGGCACTCGCGCGTTATCGCAATTTGAAGACGAGCAACACGCCTCGAGTGGCTTTTGGTATGTGAAAGCTAGCGAGCCAGGGCGTCGAACCGCGCTTTTTGCTCGTTGCCGAGCTTGCGATAAAAATCATCGAACGCGATTTGTACGGTTGTCGCCGCATAATTAATGGTGGTCAGTTGGTCGCTGGCTGCATCCAGCCGCGTCATCGGGTCGACGGGAACTGGCTGCACGCATGAAGCGATCAGGAGCTTGGCCATGTCTGCCGACGCCTTGTGAAAATTTTCCAAACTCTGCGTCTGGTTCTTGTCTGGCCGAATTCTCATTTCAATTTCTTTGATCATACGCTCTGCCTTTTCGACATTTTGCGTCGCGCAGGCCTGATACTGCTTGTTCATGCCATTGTTGGCAGTTCTTGGATCGGGCGGCGAATTGCTTTGCGGCTTTTGGCTGGCAAAACTGTTCTTTTGTGGATCTGTAAGGGTATCGTAAAAGTTCTTGAGCGGCGCGCGCATGGATATGCCGGCGTCGCGTACGGTCCAGAGCGTTTGCACCAAGGCTCGCAACCGATCGGGCGGCGCGAGTGCGCCAGGCGTGACGCAATCTGCTCTGATCTTCTTGACCGATTGAGCCGCCGCCAATTGCAGTTTATCAAGCGCCGCATGTTGGACGTCGGATAGCTGCAATATCTGCTCGATGCGCGCGGCCGGCCAATTGCTCTCCGTGTTCGAAGTATCGCCGCATCGCTCCACAGAATTTTCGCTGGTGGCGTCATTTTTAACCGCGGCACCTGTGGTAGCGACACGAGCTGATGTCCCCGGTACATCGAAACGCCCGGTGATGGTATCCGCGATTGCGTCGAACCCACGGCTGCGAAGCCGCGACGTGTAGTCATCAGGCCAGAAGGTAAACCCGAGCACGTCCTCATAGGCATTGGGCCAGGATGGGGGGCCAACCCACCCCAGACGAGACCCCGCAATGGCGGGCGGTTCGGCCGGCGTTGCGGCGGCCACGGCCCCGGCGCCTCGCGCGCGATGATGACGGGCGCGCGGATAATGGCCAAGCATGTGCCGGAAGGGGCGTGTAATGCCGCCGATAACGCCCTGTGGTGACAATTGGGCGTGGCCGGCTTCGGGTAGCGGGATTGTCGCCCCCAGCATCGCGATGAAAAGAATGGTGCGCCCGCGCATGGCAGAGTCCCGAAGGCGGTTGTCACAATTCGAACGGTGGTTCGTACATAACGGGCCATCGAGCCCGAAAGTTCCATTTCACCGATGCGAAACGGGTGTCCCCTCAGCCCGCTTCAGGCCGCTCGCGTCTTTCCCTCGTTTTGCCGAATTTCGTCGAGTTTTTTCTCGACGTGCTTTGAAAACACGTATTGCGCGGGCCTTTGGTGGTCGAGTGAAATTTCAGGGCTCATGGCGCCATCGGTACGGGGGCCCTTCAGGCTAACGGCCAGGGCCTTGAGAGGATGAGCGATCGCATCATTCACGGCGGACGCTTCGTAGCCCGAATGCACCATGCAGTCGGCGCACTTCTCGTAATTGCCGGTGCCGTAGGCATCCCAATCGGTCTGGTTCATCAGTTCGTCGAAGGTCCGCGTGTAGCCCTCGCCAAGCAGATAACAGGGCTTCTGCCAGCCAAAGATGGTGCGGGTCGGATTGCCCCAAGGCGTGCAGTGGTAACTCTGGTTACCTGCGAGGAAGTCCAGAAACAGGCTTGATTGGCTGAACGACCATTTTGCCTTGCTCGCCCCACGCTTGAACACATCACGGAACAGCTGCTTAGTCTTGCCGCGGTTGAGGAAGTGTTGCTGATCAGGCGCGCGTTCGTAGGCGTAACCCGGTGAGACCGTGATGCCGTCGACACCCAACTCCGTGACTGTGTCGAAGAATGCGGCAACGCGGTCGGCCTGTGCCGTGTTGAAAAGTGTGCAGTTAATGTTCACGCGAAAGCCGCGTTCCTTGGCGTGCTTGATCGCCGTCACAGCGCGGTCGTAGGTCCCCGGCTGGCAGACGGAGTGATCGTGCATCTCCTTGTCGCCGTCGAGATGCACCGACCAGGTGAAGAAAGTGCTCGGCTCGTACTGCGACAGCTTCTTGTCCATCAGCAGTGCGTTGGTGCACAGATAAACGAATTTCTTGCGCGCGACGATGCCGCGCACGATTTCCGGCAGTTGTTTGTGCAACAACGGTTCACCGCCGGCGATTGATACGACCGGCGCACCGCACTCATCGACGGCATGCAGCGCGTCCGCGACAGACATGTTCTGATGCAGAATTTTGTCGGGATAGTCGATCTTTCCGCAGCCGGCGCAAGCCAGGTTGCACCGGAACAACGGCTCAAGCATCAGCACCAGCGGATAACGCTTTTGGCCGGTCAGACGCTGACGGATGACATAGCTACCGACAAACAACTTCTGAAGAAGGGGAATGCCCAAGATCACTATCCTTGCTGATTTGCTGGGAACTGGTCACATCGAGCAACTCGACCGGCACCCTGAATTCAATGTGTTCATCCTGACCGGGCAGGGTGCAGACATCCACCGGCTCTACAGCACGCAACGCATTGATTACGTCACGTACCATGACTTCCGGTGCTGAGGCCCCCGCCGTAATGCCAACAACTTCGACGTTATGCAACCACTCAGTCTTTATTTCACTGCCATTGGCGATCAGGTGCGTAGGAACGCCGGCTTCGATACCGATCTCGCACAGGCGATTCGAGTTCGAGCTGTTTTTGGCGCCGACCACAAAAATCACATCAACGAGCTTGGTCAGTTCGAGCAGCGCAGTTTGGCGGTTCTGTGTCGCGTAACAGATATCCTGTGTGCCCGGCCCGACCACGTCCTTGAAGCGCCGGAACAGCGCTGCAATGATCCCTTTGGTGTCATCCACGCTCAGCGTGGTCTGCGTCACATAGGCGATGGGCGTGTCATCGGCAAGATCGAGGCCGTTCACGTCCGCTTCAGTCTGCACGAGTATCGCGGGGCCGGGAATCTGCCCCAACGTGCCTTCCACCTCCGGATGACCTGCATGGCCGATCAGGATCACCGTGCGCCCGTTGCGTAGGTAGTGGCGGCCTTGTGCGTGCACTTTCGACACGAGCGGGCAGGTGGCGTTGAGCACACGCAGGCCGCGCTCCGCGGCTTCATCCTGAACCTTTCTCGCCACGCCATGGGCGCTGAAGATCGTGATCGCGTCGGGCGGCACCTCGGACAGTTCTTCGACGAAGCGGGCACCGCGCGCTTTGAGTGCGTCGACCACCCATTTGTTGTGCACGATCTCGTGGCGCACGTAGACTGGCGGGCCGTATTTGTCGAGCGCGCGCTCGACAATCTCGATCGCACGCACGACACCCGCGCAGAAACCGCGCGGCTTTGCCAGAATAACCTTCATCCTGCTGCCCCCTTGGCATGTCCATTCATCGCCTTACCTTGGCGGCGGCGTCGCGCACGTTTGGCAAGAAACGCGATCTCGGCCGGCTGCAATTCCGGCGCGTGACGCGACCCGAACACGTCAAAGACCTTGTTGACAATTCCGTTCGCGTCAAGCCCAGCCTTGGCATACATGGCTGGCGGGCTGTCATGATCGATGAAGATATCCGGCAATACCATGCTGCGGACCTTGAAGCCGACGCGTTCGAGCGCGCCGGTATCGCTGAGCAATTGCATTACGTGCGCACTGAAGCCGCCGATGGCACCTTCCTCGATCGTGATGAGCAATTCATGTTCGCGCGCCAGCCGCAGGACGAGCTCGCGATCGAGCGGCTTTGCAAAGCGTGCATCAGCGACGGTGGTCGAAATGCCGTGCGCCGCGAGCATCTCCGCAGCCTTGGTGCATTCGGCTAGTCGCGTTCCGAGCGATAACAGGGCGACTGTACTGCCTTCGGTGATGATGCGCCCGCGCCCTATTTCTAAGGGTACGCCGACCGCTGGACGCTCGACACCCACACCGTCGCCGCGTGGATAGCGCACAGCGCAGGGCCGATCATCGATCGCAGCAGCCGTCGCGACCATGTGGACAAGTTCGGCTTCGTCGGCGGCCGCCATGATTACGAAATGAGGAAGACAGCCAAGATAAGCCAGATCGAAGGACCCTGCATGGGTCGGCCCATCCGCGCCAACCAGGCCAGCACGGTCCAGAATGAACCGTACGGGCAATTTCTGGATCGCCACATCGTGGACGACCTGGTCATAGGCGCGCTGGAGAAACGTCGAGTATATGGCGACGAACGGTTTATATCCCTGCGTCGCCAAGCCAGCAGCAAACGTCACACCATGCTGTTCCGCAATTCCCACGTCAAAGGCGCGATCTGGAAATGCCTTGGCAAAAATGTCGACGCCAGTGCCGCCCGGCATTGCAGCGGTGATGGCGACAATCCGATCATCCTTCTCAGCCTCTTTCACGAGACTTTCGCCGAATACTTTTGTGTATGATGGCGCGTTTGAGGTCGCTTTCTGCTGCTTGCCGGTGGATACGTCGAATTTGACCACGCCATGATATTTATCTTTCGAGGCTTCGGCTGGCGCGTAGCCTTTGCCCTTTTGCGTGCGCACGTGCACGAGAAACGGTCCATTGTCGGCGTTGCGAACATTTTCGAGCACCGGCAAGAGCTGATTGAGGTCGTGCCCGTCGACAATACCCACGTAGTAGAATCCAAGCTCCTCGAACAACGTCCCACCCGTGACGAAGCCACGCGCCAATTCTTCCGCAAGGCACGCTTTCTCCTTCAAGAATTTAGGCAAGCGATCGGCGACTTGTTTGCCGATGTCGCGCAGCGACATGTACATCGGGCTCGACAGCAAACGCGTAAGATAGTTGGACATAGCTCCGACGGGCGGTGCGATCGACATCTCATTGTCATTCAGAATAACGATGAGACGCCGGTTCATTGCGCCGGCATTGTTCATGGCCTCGTAAGCCATACCCGCTGATATTGCGCCGTCGCCAATGACACAGATCACATTGTGCTTCTGACCAGCGAGGTCGCGAGCGACCGCCATACCCAATCCGGCGGAGATCGATGTTGAGGAGTGCGCCGCGCCAAAACAGTCGTATTCGCTTTCCGAACGCTTGGTAAATCCGGACAAACCGCCACCCGTCCGCAGCGTCCGAATGCGGTCTCTGCGGCCGGTGAGAATCTTGTGCGGATAAGCCTGATGACCGACGTCCCAAATCAATTTGTCATTGGGGGTATCGAAGATGTAGTGCAAAGCAACGGTCAGTTCGATCACGCCAAGGCTGGCCCCTAAATGACCACCGGTCACGGCGACCGCATTTATGGTCTCAGCGCGCAGTTCGTCGGCAACCTGCCGCAGGTTCCGCGCATTAACACGGCGTAAATCTGCAGGACTGTTGATCGAATCGAGGATGTTTGGCGTTGGTTTTGTCAGGCAGTCATCATTGGGCGCCGTCATAATTACTTTCCCCACTCAACTCGGAGGCGCTCTTGCCCTTGGCAAAACCTCTCGGAATATTTTCGGTCGTCGAATACGAGCTTTGGCGGCTCTGGCTAGACAACTCTCAATCAGCGTCAATCAATGACGCCAGTAAAGGTTCCACGCGGAAAGCATTGATAATATTGCATCCAAGTGCAAGTGGGGATGGGTTGTCGGTGCCAGGAA
Source organism: Pseudolabrys sp. (assembly GCA_041500065.1). Lineage (GTDB taxonomy): Bacteria > Pseudomonadota > Alphaproteobacteria > Rhizobiales > Xanthobacteraceae > Pseudolabrys. The sequence goes on along the minus strand of JBGQLL010000043.1, from coordinate 3,682 downwards.
GGCAGCATCTGTGATGTTAGGGTCACTCGTTACCCGAATTGTCGAATTTTGTACTCGATTCCCTTGGCCAATCATTGCCTTAGCCCTGATCGCGGCGGCGGGTTCAGCAGGCTATTCGGCGCGCCATTTCGCCATCAATACCGACGTCAACAAGCTCATCTCGCGGGAACTTGATTGGCGAAAACGGGAGGCGGAATTCGAAAAGGCGTTCCCTGGCCATTTCGGGTCGACCTTGATCGTGATCAACGCACCCACGATGGAGTACACGGCGCGCGCCGCGGCGGAGCTGGCGGCTCGGCTGACGGCGCAGCCCCAGCTTTTCCGCTCGGTCGATGATATCGGCGGTAGTGAGTTCTTTGCGCGCAACGGATTGTTGTATAGGCCGGCAGACGACGTCGCGGGCTTCGCCAAGGGCCTCGGGCAGGCGGCACCCCTTGTCGGGACGCTTGTCGGTGACCCCAGCCTTCGTGGCCTCACGCGCACCCTCTCGCTAGGCCTGATCGGCGTACAAAATAAAATGATCACGCTCGATGCCTTGGCGCGACCTTTGTCGATGGCGTCGGCGACTTTCGAGGACGCCTTGGCAGGGCGCCCAGCCTCGTTTTCCTGGCAGGCAATGTTGAACGGCCAGCAGCCCGAGTCCGCAGACCTGCGGCGGCTCATCGAAGTCCATCCCGTGCTTGATTTTTCCGCACTTCAGCCTGGGCAAGCTTCGAGTAATGCCATCCGGCAGATCGCAGCCGACCTACAGCTGGAAAAAAAATACCAGGCGCGGGTGCGGCTGACTGGCTCGGTGCCAATGGCGGATGAGGAATTCGCAACAGTGCAGGAAGGCGCTCTGACGAATGCGATCGCCACCATCGTGATTGTGCTTACGATCCTTTGGCTGGCGCTCAAGTCGGCGCGCATTATTGTGGCGGTGTTCATCTGTCTTTTTGTGGGGTTGGCAATCACCGCCGCACTGGGATTGATGATGGTGGGCGCTCTGAACATGATATCGGTGGCATTTGCCGTTCTGTTCGTCGGCCTCGGCGTCGATTTCGCCATTCAGTTTTCGGTACGGTACCGCGCCGAGCGTCACGATGTTCCAACGCTTCGTCCGGCAATAGTTCTGGCGGCGGAAAAAATAGGCGTTCCGTTGACACTCGCAGCGGCAGCAGTGGCCGCCGGTTTTCTGTCCTTCCTTCCGACAGCCTATCGGGGTGTGTCGGAACTGGGTGAAATTGCCGGCGTGGGCATGCTGATCGCTTATTTAACAAGCATCACACTCCTGCCGGCGCTCATCACTGTGTTCAATCCGACGGGAGAGCCCGAACCTATCGGATACAGCGCGCTCGCACCGGTGGACCGATTTCTTCAAGACTATCGCGTCCCCGTCATCGTGGGGACGCTGGCAGTCGCCTTGTTAGGCTCGCCATTGCTTTATTTTCTTACGTTCGACTTCGATCCTATTCACCTGCGCAGCACGAAAACAGAGTCCATCTCGACCTTGCTCGAACTCGGCGGTGACCCACGCGCGGGAATCAATTCGGTCAATGTGGTGACTTCGTCGTTGGATGAAGTTTCCGCTGCCAGTGAGAAATTGCAAAAGCTACCGCAAGTCTTGCAGACGACAACGCTGCTTAGCTTTGTGCCACAGGATCAGGAAAAAAAGTTGGGACTGATCCAGGAACTGGGTCGGCAGCTTGGTCCGGCGCTGCAAAAACCGGGATCGAGCAAGCCGCCGACCGACAGTGAAAACATCGCAGCTCTCAATGGCATTGCCGATCAGCTCAATAAAATGGCCGGGAACTCGCAAGGGCCGGGCGCCGACGCAGCCAGGCGGATGGCTGCTAACGCGGTAAAATTGGCGCAGGCAAGTGAGGAGACGCGGGCACGGGCGCAGGCCGCATTTATCGTACCGCACGAAACCGACACTGCTCAATTACGCGGTTTCCTGGGCGCCGAAAGGATCAGCAAGGACAATTTGCCTCCGGCACTTAAACGGCAATGGCTGGCACCAGATGGGCGCGCTCGCATTGAGGTCGCGCCCAAAGGGGATACAGACGACACCGAAGTTCTGCGGTCATTTGCTCGCGCGGTTCTTGCCGTGTACCCGAATGCCACCGGCGGTCCGATTTCAATCCTTGAGTCGAGTCGCACCATTGTCCGGGCATTCTTCGAAGCGGGACTTTATGCGCTCGTTTCAATTGCTATCTTGCTATGGATTGTCTTGCGGCGGTTTGGGGATGTGCTGCTCACTCTTGTCCCCCTTCTTTTGGCAGGCGTCGTGACGCTTGAAATCTGTGTCTTGATTGGCATGCCCCTGAATTTCGCCAACATCATTGCGCTGCCATTGCTGCTGGGCGTCGGCGTTGCCTTCAAGATCTATTACATAATGGCCTGGCGATCCGGCCGCACGGACCTGTTGCAGTCGAGCCTGACGCGCGCGGTAATTTGGAGCGCCTTGACCACGGCAACTGCCTTCGGAAGTTTGTGGCTGTCCCAGCACCCGGGCACATCGAGCATGGGCAAGCTGCTGGCGTTGTCGTTAGTCTGTACTCTGGCAGCGGCAGTGCTATTTCAGCCCGCGCTCATGGGAAAGCCCCGCAGAGCCAAGCGCTCTTGAGCATACATCGTCGTTCGGTTCGGGTTGGCTGCCAGTTGTCTTGCGCGCCGCCTGGCCCTTTGTGGTCGCGCGCGGCGTCGTCGAAGCAGTGGTCGGCGGATCCGGCGGCTCGACGCGGGTCCAGTTTTCACCGCCGCACAAAAATCCCAGGAAGCAGCCCTGCACGCGGAGGGTATTTGGATCGACCAGGCTGATGCTGGCCGAGTAAGTGTGACCGTCCTCCGAATTATAAATCTCGCCCTCCCATTTGTTCGGCTTGCTTGGTGCCATGCCGAGCAGGATCGGCATTCCGAGCGTCGGTCGGGATCGAAGGTTCGGGTCCGGATTTTTACGGTCTATCCCCGGTTGGGTTTCCCAGGAGACAACGCCCCACATCCGTCCGTCACAGTCGGCAATCTTGATTCGCGCGACTTGCTTGCCCACCAGCCATTCCCCAGTAGGTTCTGGAGGCGCAGGGACATTGGACGGCTGGGCTAAGGCGGCGCTGCTGGCGATCAGCCAGGCGGCAAATGCGGTGTAAAGCCGTCGCGCGTTGCAAGGATCTGGCTTGGTTCGGTATGGCACGTGCAAAACCCTGAACTCCAATAGGTTCGGACGGGGGACATCTAACATCTGAAATAGCCAAAGTCGCGGCCAGTTCCTCCACTGAACCGCCCAAATTGTCCTAAAATGGAACTCCGGGACAGGCTGGCCGTTTGAGCGAGAGGGCTTAATAGGGGCTCTTTGACGTCCCCGGTATTGAACGGAGTTTGTCTTGCTTGATTTTCCGACGGAGCTTAGCCCGCCGGCGCCGATTCCGCAGTCGCGGGCTCTGGGGCCGGTCTCGCTGCTGCGCGTACTCGCCAATAATCCTCTCGAAGCATGGACCATCGCCCACTTCGAACAACCAATTGTGATCAGTGGTTTATCGATTGGACGTGTCGCGGTTGTGAGCGAGCCAGCGGCAATCCGCCGTGTCCTTTTTGATAATTGCGAAAACTATCAGAAGGACTGGCTACAGCGCCGTGTGTTGTCGGCCGGATTGATCGGGGGCCTGTTGACCGCTGAGGGTCAAAACTGGCGGACGCAGCGGCG
>JBGQLL010000042.1:0-17350 GCA_041500065.1 Pseudolabrys sp. | reverse complement strand
GGCCTTCAAAGCGGATCGAGCCCGAATCGATCGGGTGATATCCGACGATTGAGTTAAACAGGGTCGTCTTGCCCGAGCCGTTAGGTCCGATGAGGCCGGTGATGGCGCCGCGCTGGACGGTCAATGAAACATCGCGATTGGCAACCACGCCGCCAAATGATTTGGAAACATTTGTGAGCTCGATGATCGCGTCGTTCATTTGGCGCCCTCCGGATGGGGCGCAAGGCCGATCGCGCTCGCGGGCTGTTCCTTACCCTTGGGGGCGATCTGGATTCCGAACCGCTCCGGATATTTTTCCATCAACCAGCCGACGATGCCTTGCTGGAAATACACCACGATAATTACGATCAGCAGGCCCAGGGCGATAAATTGCCAGCCGAGGAAATAGGTCCACGTCACTTCCTTGATAACGTGGAACACAACAGCGCCGACGACCGGGCCCCAAAATGTGCCTTTGCCGCCAAGAAGCACCATAAGGATCATGAAAATATTGAAGGTCGTCGTGGGAAAGGCGATGTCGCGCGGCTCGATGAATCCGGTCATGTTGCCGAAGATGGCCCCCGCGATCCCCAGGAAGAATGCGGCAATCGTCCAGGCCGTGCGCTTGTAGCGGCGCGTGTACAGGCCCATGGCTTCGGCCTTTTCTTCATCGTCGCGGATTGCATTGATCGCCAGGCCGAAGTTCGTGGCGTAGAGCCACCGCAGAAAAACAAGCACAACGAAGGCAAGACCGAACAGCAGGAAATAAAAGAAGAGCTTTTGCGTTTCCGGCGCGCCCGGAAATACCGGCATCGAAATTCCCGCGGCGGCACCGACCCATTCCCAGGAAGCGATCAGTTCGGCGCCCGCAACGGCCACGCCGAGCGTGCCGATGGCGAAATAAGGACCGCGCAAGCCGAATACGATCCAGGATGTTGCGACCGCAAGCAGGGCTGCGGCGACGCCCCCCGTTATCGTCCCCAAAGCGAAACCGGTGAAGTACTGGGTTGTGGTGAAAACGATGTGGGTGGTGCGAGCGCCGGACGTATACATACCGACGTCGTAGAACAGGCCGATCTGCACCACCGCCGATGTGTACATACCGGCGCCAAAAAAGAAGATGTTCCCAAGTGAATTGTAGCCCATTTGGCCGCCCAGGATGTCCCAGGTCGATGCGAAGACGATCATCAGCCAAAGCACGGCAACTTGATTTGTGTAGGCGGGGAACAGCAAAGGCGCAGCAATACCGACTAAGACCAGCAGCCCCATCGTGAGAGGATGCGGGGATGTGCGGCTCATTGCACGGCCTGTCGCACACGAAGCTGCTGCAGTTGGCGGACGGCGAGCACCGCCAGCAACAGCAGCACAATGAGGGCCTGCTGAAATTCGGCTCCCAATACAAATCCGCCGAACTGCTCGAACACGCCCATGCCGAAGCCCGCCGCAATCACGCCCGGTAGATTGCCAAAGCCGGCGGCGGTCACGATGACGAAGAGGCGGATCGAATAGGTCGTGCCGAGGAAGGGCTGAACATTCCAGACCATCGCGACAAGTGCGCCAGCCGCGCCACAAATTGCCGCGTTGAGGCAGAATGTAAACGAATAGATTTTTTCCGTATCGATGCCGAGCACGCGCGCGGCGCGCGAATCCTGCGCGGTCGCTCTAATGGCCTGGCCCATGCGGCTCTTCCTCATAAAGAGGATCACGGCTATCGCGAGAAGAATGGCTAACACGAAGCCGACAATACGGGTGGCGGCGATCGTGATGAGCCCGCCAGCGAATGACAAAGTCGGAAGATTGGCATGCGCGGATTGAGTGTCGGGGCCAAACGCGAGATTGAGCCCCTGCTGGATCACGATGGCTATGCCGAAGGTTGCGAGCAGCGAGGTGAAAAGATCGCGCGTGATAACCTTGCTGATGACCGTACGGTAGAGCACCCAACCGATCCCCCACAGGACCACCATCGCAATCGGTACGCCGAGCAGCGGATCAATCCCCATCCGGCCAAGAGTCCAGGTGATGTACCCACCGATCATGATGAAATCGCCTTGCGCAAGGTTCTTAACGCTCATGACGCCCCACACGAGAGCGAGGCCGTAAGCTGCAAGAGCGAATATTGATCCGACCAGCAAACCGTCGATCAGCAAGCCGAGATTGAAAATCGGCATTGCCGTTAGGACTGAAATGTTACCTAAGACCTGTTCCATTGCGGGCGTCCCAGACCGGTCATGGAAGTGGCAAACCGGGCGGCCCATCGCATTGCGATTAGGCGACGCACGGATGCAGCATGGGAGCGGGAGGAAGTTCTGCCCGCTCCCAGGTACGGCTTAGTAGCTCGCGTCGCGCGGATAGATCAGCGGAGCGACGGCCACATCGGCCGGCGAAACGACCAGGTATTTTCCACCCTGGATCTGCCGCATCACGATCTCTTTGCCAGGATTGCTTCCGTCGTCGGCAAATTTGACGCCGCCATAGAACGTGGGCAGGTCGGTCTTCGTCAGCGCGTCGCGCACTTTCTCGGGATCGAGCGATTGGGCCCGTTTGAACGCATCGGCCCAGACATAAACCGCGGCGGTGGCCTGCGCGGTCTGGTAGGGCACCACTTTGTATTCAGGATGTGCCGCCTGCATGGCCTTGTTGTATTCGGCAGCCGATCCAAACATCGGGTCGCTTGCCTTCATCGTTTCATCCCATTGAGTAGGACAAACGAACCCCTCGGCGATCTTTGGAAAATCGCTGACGATCTTCGCCGCTTCGCAATGCGTTACACCTATCAAGGGTACCGCGGTTTTGAACTCGCCCATCTGGCGCGCTGCGGTCGCCGCACCCTTTTCATGTCCCGAGATCAGCAGCACGTCCGGCTGCAATGCCTTCACCTTGGTAAAAAAGGTGGTGACGTCATTGAGATCCTTCGGCATGCGGTCGTCGATGACCGTCTGCATATTGTATTTTTTGATCTGCTCAATGACACCCTGTCGTACATCCAGCGAGAAGGCGTCGTCCTGGTAGATCATTGCGACCTTGACCGATGACGGGTCTTTGCCCGCCTTCTTGGCCAGTCCGGCGGCCATGTCTATGACAGGCGTCAAGTATTTCTCAGACGTTGCGACAATTCCGAATTGATATTTATAGCCTTGCGTGAAAAGGGACCGCGACGCAGCTTCGCCCTGAACAAGCGGGATCTTGTATTTCTCGACGACAGGCAGAATGGCCTTGGTCAGCGGTGAGCCGTACGGGCCCAACATGAACTTGACCTTGTCCTGGTCGATCAGTCGTTCGACCAATTGCGCAGCGCGCGCGGGTGTCGACTCATCATCGTAATATTTAATTTTGAGATGGAAGCACTTGCCGCCGATTTGAATGCCGCCGGCATCGTTGATTTTTTTAACCGCGAATTCGTAGCCGTGCTGGGTATTCAAGCCATTGGCGGCATAAATGCCGGTGGCCGAAAGCGCGGCGCCGAGGATCAGGTCCTCACATGCCTGCGCCCGAGCGGATATTGGTGCATAGGTGAGCGCGGCCGTTGCCAACATGGCCGCATATCGTGCGCTGTTGAGCATTGGTTGTTCCTCCCATGGAATCGCATGTCTCCCCCGCCTGGTTGGCTCCAGAGCTTAGTAATTCAAAGTATAGCGCGAATATCGAAGGGGACAATCGAGAGTGCGGCGCGGCAAATTCCTTGGCAGCGCGTTGTCCCTTGGGGCCTGGACGCCGGCTCCTAGACCTGTTCGGCGTTGAGATAAGCCAGTCGCGCTCCACAGAAGGCGCAGATCAGGCCCAGCCCCAGTGCGGTGAGGCCTGCGACCACGTCAACCGTGCCGCCGAGATTGCCGGTTTTGCTCATGATGCCCCCGGCGGTCGCTGCCACGAAGACGAGCGCAATCAGAAAGCGCTGCGCCAGCCGATAGATCAGTTCGCGTTCGCGAGCGGCTGCTATCAGGTACGCCCCGGCAGCCCAGCCACCCACGAAACCGGCGCCGCCGATCGCCCACCAAGCCATGGCAGAAATAAACTGCTGTTTGCTGCCAATGGCAGCATCCCGCAGCACAGCGTCGAGACCAACGCCAGAGACCGTCAGTAGGATATGAGTGACCAGGGCCGCGAACACGCCGCAGGCGATAGCTGCGGCATAATGCAATCGGCGGAGGGCATCGGTGTCCATCGGCGCTTGTCCGATCGGGGCTGTAAGTTGCGTCGCCCCGAACAATAGCCGATCAAAGTGTTACGTGCGAATGGCCATTTCGGACGGCTGGAGTGCGTCGGCTCGGTTACGCGCGGCTGCCTCAAACCTGGTCGGGGAAGCACCAATTTCCCGCTCGATGATGTAGCGCGGGCGCGCCTTAGCCTCGAAATAAATCTTGCCGACATATTCGCCTATCACTGCGATAGCGAAGGTCTGGAACGAGGCTATGAGCAGGAAAAGCAGCATGACCGAGGTCCAACCTTGCACCGTCTGACCCGCCAGCCAAGTGGCGAACACCCAGATGCTCATGCCCATAAAAACGACGAACAACATAATTCCCATCAGGGCGATCATTCGAATCGGTCGCACCGATAGCGAAGTGATCCCATTGATGGCGAGGGCTACCATTTTTCCCAATGTATATTTCGTTTCGCCATGGATCCGCGGAAGGCGGTCGTAGACGACTGTGGCTGTTTTGAACCCGAGCTGGACAGCGAGCCCGCGCAGGAATACGTGCGCTTCTCCATAGAGCGAAAGCGCACGCAACGCCCGATCACTCATCAGTCGGAAGTCGGCGTGATGCGGAATGATATCGGCACCGAGCCAATTGAGAATGCGATAGTAGAGATCGGCAGTGCCTCGTTTGAACCGGCTGTCGGTGGCGCGCCGCTTACGGACGGCGAATACAATCTCCGCTCCGTCGTTGAAGTGGCTGATCATCTTTGCGACGACTGACATATCGTCTTGCAAGTCTGCATCGAGCGAGACCACCGCATCGGCTTTGCCAATTTGGGCGAGCAGTCCAGCTAATAGCGCATTCTGATGCCCGACATTGCGCGACAACTTGAGGCCGCGAACACGTTTCGCATGCGTCTGCGAAACCTTTTCAATGAGGTCCCAGGTTCGGTCGGTGCTGCCATCGTCGATCAGCAAGACGTAGCTTCTCGAAGAGATGGCCTTGGATTTTTCGAGCTTGTTGATGTCGGTGAGCAGACACGAAAGCGTGTGCTGAATACCAGCCTGCTCATTATAGCAAGGAATGACAAACGCGATGGTGGGTGGTTTGGCAGCGGTCATGATTAAAAATCAGTCGATGTCGCGAAAGGTTAGGGCGTTCCAGAAATTACGGCCCGATGTCCCGTAGCCGCGTTGCCTGGAGTATGCCCTTGCAACGTTTACAAACCTTTTACTCGTCAGCCCGGTGCCATAGGTGCCGAAATTGGCCTAGTTCCACATCGTGGTGCACCGGGATTGATTGTCTTCCGCAGGCGTCCTAATCCTCAGGTGGGGCGAAGGTTCGAATTATAAAATGGTGGAGGAAACCGTGCGCCCCGCACACAGCCCTGTCGTGCACCTCATCCAGAACTTTGTGCGCAAGCGCGATTTTTATGCCGGCGGGTTGATCATATTTTTCGGTCTTGTGATGACCTTGAAGGGGCCGGGCTATCGGCTCGGCACCCTGATGCACATGGGCCCCGGTTTCCTGCCGACCGCGCTCGGCGTCATCTTGATCTGCCTGGGCATTGCAATTGCAGGAACGGGCCTTGCCGTACCCGAGGGCGAGGATGAAGACATTCTGCCCGAGCATCCCGAGTGGTTCGGCTGGGCCTGCATTCTGGCCGGACCTCTGTGCTTCATCTTGTTCGGCAGCTTCTTCGGCCTGATCCCGGCCATTTTCAGTTGCGTGTTTGTTTCCGCACGCGGCGACCGCACGGCGACGTGGACCAGCTCCCTTGTCCTCGCAGCTGTCGTTACGGCATTTGGCGTCGGATTATTTTCGTATGTGCTGCAAGTTCCGATGCCGCTGCTGACGTGGAGAGGCCTGTGATTGAAACCGCACTAACGGATCTTTGGTACGGGTTCGGCGTCGCGCTGCAGCCACATAACTTGATGTGGTGTTTCATTGGCGTGCTCGTCGGCAATATGGTCGGCGTGTTGCCGGGGATGGGGCCTCTCGCGACCATTTCAATTCTGCTGCCGCTCACATTCGGCATCAAACCGGTGGGCGCAATCCTGATGCTGGCCGGTGTGATGTATGGCGCGCAATACGGCGGCGCCATCTGTTCGATCCTGTTGAATTTACCTTGTCACCCGCCGCATGCGGTGACGTGTCTCGACGGCTTCCCGATGACTAAGCAGGGCAGGGGCGGCGTCGCGCTTGGGTTGACCGTGATGGCGTCTTTCGTGGGTGCCTCTTGGGGCATCACGGAGATGATTTTTCTGTCGCCAATCCTGGTGCGCGTCGCGCTCCAATTCGGTCCGGCCGAAATCTGTTCGCTCATGTTGCTCGGGTTGTTGGCGGGTTCGACGCTGGCGCGCGGGTCTCCGCTCAAAGGCGTGGCGATGACAGTGCTCGGTCTGATGCTGGGCATCGTCGGCACCGATCTCGAGACCGGCGCGGAGCGTTTCACCTTTGGAATGACTCACCTTGATGATGGAATCGAGCTGGTGGCGCTTGCGCTCGGTCTGTTTGGCATTGCCGAGTTTATGAACAGCATCAACCAGGTTGTGTCGATCAACGCGAAGTACACGAATGTTCGATTACGCGATATGCGTCCGAGCAAGAGCGACGTGAAGCAGGCAATCGCGCCAATGTTCCGTGGCACGCTGGTTGGTAGCCTGTGCGCGCTTATTCCGGGTACTGGGCCAACCATTGCATCGTTCGTTGCCTACGCAACGGAAAAGAAAATCTCGAGACATCCCGAAAAGTTCGGTACTGGCCTAATTGAAGGCGTTATTGCGCCGGAAGCCTCGACGCATTCGTCCGTGCAGGGTGACTTTATCCCAACCATGAGTCTCGGCATTCCCGGCGATGCGGTCATGGCCCTGCTGCTCGGCGCGCTGATGATTCAAGGCATCGTACCCGGCCCGCAGCTCATTAAGGAGCATCCGGATATCTTCTGGGGTCTGGTGGCCAGTTTCTGGATCGGCAACATCATGCTCGTTCTCCTGAACGTGCCCTTGATCGGGATTTGGGTGAAGTTGCTGACGATCCCGTATAAGTATCTCTATCCGAGCGCGCTGTTCTTCGTCTGCATTGGCGTCTACGCCGCCAATAACGACATGTTTCAGGTTGGCGAAACAGTCGTCATCGGTATCCTCGGCTATGTGCTGCTGCGCCTCGGCTTTCACCCAGCGCCGATCCTGCTTGGCTTCGTACTCGGGCCGCGGTTTGAGGAAAATTTCCGTCGCGCCATGTTGATCTCGCGTGGCGATATTTTGGTGTTCGTCGAACGGCCAATCAGCGCGGTGTTCATCGGCCTCTGCGTGCTGCTGATCGGGCTACAAATTTACGTGCGCATTCGCGGGACAAAGCCACCGATCGAGATTCCGACTGTGCTGGAGGGCGCGGAATAGCGGACTAGAGACCCGCCAATTCGCGCATGATCCTATAGAGCCTGGCCTGGCCTTCGAAGCCAATTCCGGGGCGTTCGGAGAGCGAAATCGTGCCGTTCTCGATCGTGGCGTCGTCGGCAAATCCGCCGAAGTCGCCGAACACTCCAGGATAGGATTCAGCGCCGCCGAGGCCGAATCCGGCGGCAATGGCGAGCGACATTTGATTGCCGCCGTGGGGGAAAAGCGACGTGCGCGGCCAGCCTCGGCGCGCCAGCATCTCAAGCGTCTTAGCATATTGGCCGATGCCGTAGGCCTGCGGCGGGTCGATCTGGATCACGTCTTGCCCGGCGCGAAAGCCCCCAAACCGCACCAGGTTCTCCACGTCTTGCGTCGAATAGAGGTTTTCGCCGGTTGCGAGTGGCGGCCCATAAATTTCCGCGAGCTCCGCGAACAATGCAAAATCAAGCGGGTCGCAGGGCTCCTCGAACCAGCGCAGTTTGTAAGGGGAGAGTGCCTCAGCATAACGCAAGGACTCGTCGCGATCGAATTTGCAATTGGCATCGACGGCGAGATGCTCGCCTGACCCGACGACTTCGAGCACGGCCTCCAGCCGGCGCAGATCCTCTTCAAGTGGCAGCCCACCAACCTTCATCTTCACCATCGTGTAGCCGGCACCGAGATGGCGGCGCATTTCGTCCTGCAGATCCTTGATTGTCTGCCCGGGCCAATACCAGCCGCCGCCAACATAGCAGAACACCTTGTCGACAACTTTCCCGCCATTGAAGCGTTCGGCGAGGACGGTGTGCAGCGGCTTGTCCGCGATCTTGGCGACGGCGTCCCATATCGCCACTTCGATGGTGCCAATGGCGATCGAGCGCTCCGAATGTCCGCCGGCTTTTTCACGCCGCATCATGCAGTCGAAAATTTTCGCAGGATCGAGGTTGCCGCCAGTGTCGTCGAGCAGTGAAATGGGTTCGGCCGCGAGAACTCGTGGAATAAAACGTGCGCGCATTTGTGCGCCACAGGCATAACGGCCTGTGGAATTGAAGGAGAACCCACAGACCGGCTTCCCATTACGCGAGATGTCGGTGACCACAGCGACCACCGAGGTCGTCATTTCGGTGAAATCAAAACTCGAATTGGCAAGCGTCGATTTGAGCGGGATCGCCGTCTCACGAATGTCGACAATGCGCATCTTACTGGATTTGCGGGATATTGGCGTCTCTGATGACCTTGCCCCACTTGTCGACCTCTTTCTTGATATAGGCGGCGAACTCGTCCGGTTTGTTTGCAACAACGTCAAAACCAAGTTGGGCGCATTTCTCCTTCACGTCCGGCATCGCCATTGCCTTGGCGATCTCGCGATTGAGCAGGTCGACGATCTCTTTCGGCGTTCCGGCCGGTAAGAAGATGCCTTGCATCGTCTCGGATTCCTGGCCGGTAACGCCGGCTTCCGCCATGGTCGGGACGTCCGGCAGGGCAGATGAACGCTTGTCTGACGTTACAGCCAACCCCCGCAGTTTGCCGCCCTGCACCTGCGGCGCTGTCGGCGGGAGCGCGGTGAATGCGATTGGCGTGTGGCCGGCAACAGCTGATTGGATCGCTGGACCCGCGCCATTGAATGGAACGGTTGCGAGATCGAGCTTGAAGGTGAGTTTGAACAGCTCTCCAGCAAGATGGGGTGTCGTGCCGGTGCCTGGCATCGCGTAATTGTATTTGCCGGGCTCTTTCTTGATCAGATCGACAAGCTCCTTCACCGACTTTGCGGGAAAATCCGAGTTGACGACCAGAATGTTTGGCGACGCTGCTGCAAGAGTGACCGGCGCGAAATCCTTGAATGGATCGTAGGGATTCTTGGCGTAGAGGCTCGGGTTGACCACGTAGCTCGAGCTCGCAACCAGGATGGTGTAGCCGTCGGGCGCAGCTTTCGCGACTTGTGTCATTCCGATATTGCCGCCGGCCCCGGGGTGGTTCTCGACATAAAACTGCTGCTTCAGCGCTTCCGACAGCTTCTGCGCGATCAAGCGCGCCATGACGTCGGTGGGGCCCGCCGGCGCGAAGGGCACGACCACCTTGACCGGATGGTCAGGGTAGCCCGCGGCTTGGGCCGCGCTACCGGCGACCAGTGCTGCGGCAAGTGCGAGTATTCGCGTTACGACTGTCATGGATCGTTTCCTCCCTTTTTTTCATCGTAGCATTGCGCGGTCTTGTTGCCAGTAGGGCTTGCATCGTGCGCGCCCACAGGCTGTATTCCGGCGGCCAACGTCGTTCCATTTCGTCAGAGGAAGTTCAATGCCGGCGAGAAAGATCACCCGTCAGGATATGCGTGAAGCTGCGGAGAAATACAAAAATTGGGGCAAGTGGGGTCCGAATGACGAGGTTGGCACGCTCAACTATACGGCGCCCGAAGACATTGTCGCCGCAACGCGCCTGGTGAAGAAGGGTAAGGTGATTTCGCTTGCGCTCAACTTCGACCACACCGGACCGCAGGGCGCAAAAAGCAAATATCCGTCAATGGGCCGCACGAATCCCATCCACACCATGCTCCGCACCGGAACCGATGCCTATTCCGGTGTGCTCGACAAACGCGGGATCCGCGCCGCCGATGATATGGTGACCATGCCGCTTCAGTGCGGCACGCAATGGGATGGGCTCGGCCACGTATTTTATGAGAACTACATGTGGAACGGCTATGACTGCCGCGAGGTGACGTCCGCCGGTGCCCAGAAATGCGGCATCGAAAAAACCAAGAACAGGATGGTTGGGCGTGGCGTTTTTCTTGATGTGGCGCGTTACAAGAATGTCGAGTCACTTGATGATGGCTACGGCATCACAAACGAAGATCTTTATGGCACCGCAAAAAAACAAAAAGTCGAGCTCAGGCGCGGCGACTACGTGATCGTGCGAACCGGCATGATGGAACGCTGTCAGAAGGCCGAAACCTGGGATGGTTATCCGGGCGGTGACGCGCCGGGTTTCTCTTTCGAGACACTCGATTTCGTCAAGGACACGCAGCTTGCTGCGCTTGCCAGCGATACGTGGGGCTGCGAGGTGCGACCAAACGAGAGCGAGGAAGGCATCAACCAGCCCTGGCATTGGATAACGATTCCCATCATGGGAATGACCATGGGCGAAATTTTCAATTTGAAAGAGCTCGCCGACGATTGCGAGCAGGACAAGATCTACGAATTTCTGTTCGTCGCGCCGGCGATTCCGATTACCGGCGCGGTTGGTTCGCCGGTCAATCCGCTGGCGATCAAGTAGCGGCAATTGCGGGAGCAATGTCTATGACGAAGCAGTATCCCGTCACCCATACCGAGGCCGAATGGCGCAGGATCCTCACGCCGGAGCAATATGAGATCATGCGCGAGCATGGTACCGAAATGCCCGGGAGTTGCGCATTATTGCATGAGAAACGCGCCGGCACGTTTCGTTGCGTGGCCTGCGATCAACCGCTTTTTGTTTCCAAGATGAAATTTGAGAGCGGGACCGGCTGGCCGAGTTTTAATGACCCCGTACCGGGCGCGGTGGAAAGTGACACCGACAGCAGCCACGGCATGGTGCGTGACGAGGTCCACTGCAGCCGCTGCGGGAGCCACCTCGGCCACGTATTCGATGATGGGCCGCCGCCGACACATTTGCGCTACTGCATCAACGGTATCGCGCTGAAATTCGAGCCGGCTTGAGCGCAGCATGACAACGGTCGGACACAATACCAGGCGCCTGGGCGCCGAAGTGCTCGCCGACATGCTGGCGGCCTATGGCGTCACCCATGTGTTCATGGTGCCTGCGGTCTTGCGGCGGACATTCGCCGAAATGGAGCGGCGGACGAAAATCGCGCGTGTGCATTGCCACGGCGAGAAGTCTGCGGCGTATATGGCCGATGGCTATGCGCGCGCTTCGGGGAGGCCCGGTATCTGCATGGCGCAGGTGATTGGCGCGCTCAATCTCGCCGCCGGATTGCGTGATGCGTACCTGGCGCACTCGCCGGTTATTGCGATGACCGGCGGGCGTGATCCAAAAACCAAGTTTCGCAAAGTCTATCAGGAGATCGATGACGTGCCGGCATTCGAGCCGGTGACCAAAATGAACGTCACCATCGACGATGCGGCGCGCATTCCCGACATGGTGCGGCAGGCTTTCCGGACGGCCACAACGGGCGCGCCCGGTCCCGTGCACCTGCAATTTCGTGGCAATGAAGGACAGGTCGATCTGGAAGAAGCCGAGATGGAGGCTTTGGTCGAGGCGCAATTTGCTCGCGTCCCGCCGTTTCGCCCCGAGCCGGAGGCGGCGCATGTGAAGGCGGCCCTCGAACTCCTGCAAAAGGCAGAGCGTCCAATCATCGTTGCCGGCGGAGGTGCGCGAGCATCGGGTGCCGGAAAAGAGCTCATCGCTCTCGCCGAAGCGCTGCAAATCCCGATCGCGACCTCGCTCAACGGCAAGGACATCATCCCCGGGATCCATCCGCTTTCGGTCGGTGTCGTGGGCAGCTATTCGCGCGAATGTGCCAACCGTGCGGTGAACCGTGCCGATCTGGTTTGTTTCATCGGCACTGAAACGGGCGGCATGACGACACATTTCTGGGCCGTGCCGAAAATCGGAACGCCCGCGATCCAGATCGACATTGAGCCAGAGTCGCTCGGCCGGAACTATCCATTGGTCGCGAGCGTGCTCGGCGACGCCAAAAGCGTGCTGGTGCGAATGTTGGGCCAGATCGACAAGTCGAGCGCGACTAGGCGTGTGGCCTGGATCAAGGAAATCTCAGACCTGCGCGGCGACTGGTACGCCAAATATAAGCCCATGCTCGAATCCGATTCCGTGCCGATCCACCCGGGGCGCATCTGCGGCGAGTTGACCAAGCACGTACCCGACGACGCCATCGTTGTCGTCGATACCGGCCACGCCGGCATGTGGATGGGCGGCATGTACGATGTTCGCACGCCGGCACAAAGTTACATGCGGAGCGCCGGACATCTCGGTTGGGCATTCCCGGCAGGTATTGGCGCAAAAGCTGCCTGCCCTGAGCGGCCGGTCGTCGTGTTCACCGGCGACGCCGGCTTCTGGTACCACCTCGCCGAGGTGGAAACAGCGGTGCGCTGGAATCTTGCCTCGGTCACCGTCGTCAACAATAACGGTGGCGGCAATCAATCCAAGCGAGGTTTCGACCGCGCCTACGGTGGTGAGCAAACCGCCAAAGCGCGTGAGTTGTGGACCTATAATCCGATGAATTTCGCCAAGCTCGCGGAAGATATGGGCGCGCTCGGGATCCGGGTGGAGCACGCAAGCAAATTTGCGCCCGCGCTGGCTCAGGCACTTGCCGCCAAGCGTACGGCGGTCATCGACGTAGCGACCGATATCGAGGCGCTGGCGCCGACAGCGGTCGCATAACAGCAATTATTTAAGCGGTGGTCCGACGTAGCGAAATTTCTGCGCGCGCTTTCCGGTATCGACTTCCGTCGTGTAGATATTGCCTTTGCTGTCCACCGCGAGATTATGGATCCAGTGGAATTCGCCGGCGTTGCGGCCGTTGCGCCCGAATGCCCCGACGACTTCTCCGGTCTCGCGCACCAGCGTACGGACTTCGTTGTTGGCGCCGTCGGCATTCATCAGGAACGTCTGTTTGGCGTCCGGCCAGAAGTCGAGATCCCACACCGATCCTTGCTGCAGCGTGTTTTTGGCGACAAAAAACTCCTTCACAAAGGTGCCGTCCTTGCGGAACACCTGGATGCGATCATTCGTGCGGTCGCAGATATAGACGAGCCCGTCTTTAGCGATCTTTACGCAGTGGACGGGATTGGCGAACTGCTCAGGTGCAGGTCCTGCCGGATCGTAGGCCGGCTGCTTGGCGTCGCTCGGCGGTTTGCCGTAAGCACCCCAATGCCGCTTGTAAGCGCCCGTATCGGCGTCGAACACGATCACGCGGTGATTGCCGTAGCCGTCGGCAATGAACACTTCGTTGGTTGCTGGATCGACTTCAGTGTCGGCAGGTCGCCCCAGTCGCGTGGTGTCCGCGCTACCGGTCTGCGGGCCGGGCTTGCCAATCTGCAAAACGAACTTGCCGTCCTGAGTGAATTTGAGCACCTGGCCATCGTTGTTGCCATTGCCGCCGACCCAGACGAAACCTTTGTGGTCGATATTGATGCCGTGCTCGTTCTCAAACCAGTCATAACCCTGTCCTGGCCCGCCCCAGGATCTGAGAAGATTGCCATCCTGATCGAACTCCAGCACCGGCGGCGCGGGCGCGCAGCATTTGGTGCGGGGCGGATTGAAGGTCGCAGCCTTTTCATCGTCGGTGAGCGTGCGGGGGCGCTGGATCACCCAGATGTGGTCCTGCGCATCGACCGCGACACCGGCAGCCTGACCCATAATCCAGTTGTTCGGCAGCGTTTTCGGCCAGGATGCGTCGACCTGAAATTTCGGCAAGTCATCGGCTAAAGCTGGCGCAATCGCCAGCGCGCATAGGAAAAGCGACGGAACAATTTTCATGGGTCTCTCCCCGGCGCCGGTGGCACGAAACCGGCAGTGCATGATGCTCTGCTTTCAGCGATCCGCAATCAAGGGGTGAGCGGTGCAGTGCGGGAGAGTTAGTTTTCTCCAATTTCGCGCAAGATCTCGGCCGTGTGCTGGCCAAGGCGCGGAGACGGGTGCTCAGAGCCCGCCCTCCAGCCATCGATGACGATCGGCGTGCGCACGCCGGGAATCGTACCGCCCTTTGCAGCGGCGCTCGGCAGATCGAGTTTCATGCCGCGATGCCTCACTTGCGGGTCGTTGAACACCTGCTCGAGATTGTTGATCGGGCCGGCCGGTACCTGCTGCGATTCGAGCTTGGCGAGCAATTCATCGCGCTTCATGCGCGCGGTGAGTGCAGACAATTTTCCAATCAGCTCCTCGCGGTGTTTCAGTCGTCCGACATTGTCTTTGTAGGCCGGATTTTGCGCGAGCTCTTGTGCACCCAGCACGTTGCAGAATTTGACGTACTGATTGTCGTTTCCGGTGGCGACGATCACATGCCCGTCGGAAACCGGAAACACCTGATAAGGCACAATATTGGCGTGCGCGTTGCCGATGCGTTTCGGCACTTTGCCTGACACAAGATAGTTCATCGCCTGGTTTGAGAGCACGCCAACAGTGGAATCGACCAGCGCGGTGTCGACGTAGCAGCCCTTGCCGGTTTTCTCGCGCTGCGCCAACGCAGCGAGGATGCCGATGACCGAATAAACGCCGGTGAAGATATCGGACACAGGGATGCCGATGCGGGTCGGCTCCCGGTCCGGCATCCCGGTCAAATCCATGATTCCACCCATGCCCTGCGCCATGAGGTCGTAGCCGGCGCGTTTGGCATAGGGACCGTCCTGTCCGAAGCCGGTCACCGAGCAGTAGATAAGCCGCGGGCACTCCGGAGCGAGACTTTTGTAATCGAGTCCAAATTTTGCGAGTCCGCCAACCTTGAAGTTTTCGATCAATACATCCGATCGCGCGGCCAGCTTGCGCACGATGCGCCGGCCTTCGTCGCTTTCGAAATCCATCTCGATCGAGCGTTTGCCCCGATTTGTGGAATGAAAATAGGCCGACCCAATATGATTGTCATCGGCGCCCTCAACGAAGGGCGGCCCCCATCCGCGCGTATCGTCGCCGGCACCTTTGCGCTCGACCTTGATCACATCAGCGCCGAGATCGGCCAGGACCTGTCCGGCCCAGGGCCCGGCCAGGATGCGGGCAAGTTCAAGAACGCGGAGACCCGCTAGCGGCTTCGACATTTGTAGGAACTCCCGGCAAAACAAAGTGACGCGGGGTTTTATAAGGTTATCGGCGGACGCTGACCATACGGGAATTGTCCTATCGTCGCATGGCGTGCCGAGCCTATGGCGCTAGGGCGTACCGGCGGCTAATGTGAAATGGGGCGGCGAGGGGCATTGGTTATTTCAACACTAACCAAACGCGGCGGGAGTTTGCGCCGTAAGAAGAAACCCCATGGAGGAGCCTAAGATGAGAAAAATCTCGACATTCTTTGCCACGGCCACTGCTTTGATCGTCCTGTCGGCGTCCGCGCACGCGCAGGTGACGCTAAAGGCCTCGCACCAATTCCCGGGCGGCAAGGGAGACGTTCGCGACGATATGGTTCAGATGGTCGCGAAGGAAGCTAAAGCGGCTAATGTCGGTCTCGACATCCAGGTTTATCCCGGCGCGTCGCTCTTCAAGCCGAACGATCAGTGGAACGCGACCGCTAACGGACAGCTCGACATCACACTCTTTCCACTCGACTATGCGAGCGGGAAGATTCCGGTATTTAGCGCGACACTAATGCCAGGTCTGATCCGAAGCCAGGACCGGGCCAAACGGATCAACGATTCCCAATTCATGAAGGACATTCGTGCCGAGATCGAAAAACGCGGCGTCATTGTTCTATCAGATGCCTGGTTTGCGGGCGGTATGGCATCAAAGAACGGCTGCATTTTGAAACCGGAAGATATGAAGGGTCGTAAATTCCGTGCTGCAGGTCCGACTTTTGCGGGTATGTGGGAAAACGCGGGCGCGAGCATTGTAAGTCCGCCGTCGAATGAAATTTACAACGCCTTTCAGACGGGCGTCGTTAATGGCACAGACACCAGCCTTTCCACCTTCGCTTCGATGCGTCTCTACGAAGTGGCAGACTGTCTCACGGCGCCAGGTAACAATGCGCTGTGGTTCATGTACCAGCCGATGCTTATGTCTAAAAAGAGCTTCGACAAGCTCAATAAGCAACAGCAGGACGTGATTATCGCCGCCGGCAAGAAGGCGCAGGCTTATTTCGAAGGCAAGGCTGATTCAATCAATCAGGAAGCGATCAAAGCTTTCGAAGATCATAAAGCAAAGGTCGTTACCCTCAGCGACGCTGACTATCAGGCCTGGCTTGAGGTCGCCAAGAAGAGTTCTTATGCACAGTTCGCAAAGGACGTTCCGAACGGCCAGAAGCTGATCGACGAGGCCCTCTCGGTGAAATAGGTTGAAGGAACGGCCGGCGAACGTCTGTTCGCCGGCCTGTCTTCTAGTTGAATTGCGTCAATTCCGGATTTCCGAACCTAGCGAAAAAGCCCAAGCCCATGGATACGTACATTCGGGCTGTCACCTTCCTGTCGCAAGTGGCGGGAGTGTTTGCGGCCTTTCTTATCGCGTTCGCCGTGCTCGTAATTTGCGACATGGTGGTCGAGCGCTACATCCTGAACCTCACCACGATCTGGCAAATCGATGTTGTGACATACTGTATTGTCGGCGCGACCTTCATTGGAAGTGCCTATGTGTTGATGACGCGTGGGCATGTGAACGTTGACATCCTCCCGTTGCATGTCGGTCCTCGCTCGCGATATTGGCTCGCGCTTTTCACCGGTTTTTTGGCGCTGGCATTTTGTATCGTCATATTCGTTCTTTGCACGGCCTACTGGTACGAGGCTTATTCCGAGCGCTGGCTTTCCAACACCGTGTGGCGTGCGCGGCTTTGGATTCCATATCTCTCCATGCCGATCGGCCTCGGGCTCCTCATTCTGCAATACGTAGCCGACTTGCTCTGTGTAGTGACCGGACGTTCGCCGCCCTTTGGCATTCAAGATAAGCAAGATGCGGAAGCCGTGGCCCGTGCCCAAGCCGAAGCAGCGCTGGGGGACACACTATGAGCCCCACCACGCAGGGGACAGTTGTTTTTGTCGTTACGTTACTGATGCTGGTGTCGGGCATACCCGTTGCCTTTGGGCTTGGAGCTATAGCGCTCGCATTTCTGGTGTTTTTCCAGGGATTTGATGCTCTGCATGTTGTGGCTGAAACGTTTTGGTCAGGACTCGATGAATTTACGCTCGTCGCAATTCCGATGTTCGTGATGAT
>JBGQLL010000041.1:0-17448 GCA_041500065.1 Pseudolabrys sp. | reverse complement strand
ATGGCTATGCATCGCTATCGCTCACATACCTGCGGCGCGCTTCGCGACAGCGATATCGGTACGACCGTGCGGCTTTCGGGCTGGTGCCACCGCATCCGCGATCACGGCGGTGTCCTGTTTATCGATTTGCGCGACCATTACGGGCTGACGCAGATCGTGGCCGATCCCGACAGCAAGGCGTTCAAGCTCGCCGAGACGCTGCGTTCGGAATGGGTCGTGCGGATTGACGGCAAGGTTCGCCGGCGCCCCGGCGGCACCGAAAATCCGGAATTGCCGACGGGGCAGGTCGAGGTCTACATCGACGAGATCGAGATCCTCGGGCCCGCCGCCGAATTGCCGATGCCGGTCTTCGGCGAGCAGGATTATCCGGAAGAGATCCGGCTCAAATATCGCTTCCTCGACCTTCGCCGCGACCATCTCCATGCCAACATCATGTTGCGCGGCAAGGTGATCGATTCGATCCGGCGCCGGATGAAGGAGAGCGGATTTTTCGAATTTCAGACGCCGATTCTCACGGCGTCGTCGCCGGAAGGCGCGCGCGACTATCTGGTGCCGTCGCGGCTGCATCCGGGGAAATTCTACGCACTGCCGCAGGCCCCGCAGCAGTTCAAGCAGCTGATCATGATCGCGGGCTTCGATCGCTATTTCCAGATCGCGCCGTGTTTTCGCGATGAGGACGCGCGCGCCGATCGCTCACCCGGCGAATTCTACCAGCTCGATCTGGAGATGAGCTTCGTCACCCAGCAGGACGTCTTCGACGCAGTCGAGCCCGTCATCCGCGGCGTGTTCGAGGAATTTTCCAACGGCAAGCCGGTGACGCCGAAATTTCCGCTCATCCCTTATGCCGACGCGCTGCGCAAATACGGCAGCGACAAACCCGACCTGCGCAATCCGATCGTGATGCAGGACGTGAGCGAGGCATTCCGCGGCTCCGGCTTCAAGATTTTTGCCAACATTCTCAATGCGGATCCGGCGGCCCAGGTCTGGGCCATTCCGGCCCCGAAAGGCGGTAACCGCGCGTTTTGCGACCGCATGAATTCCTGGGCGCAAGGCGAAGGTCAGCCCGGTCTCGGCTATATCTTCTGGCGCGAGGGCGAAGAAAGCGGCGCCGGCCCGCTCGCCAAGAACATCGGGCCGGAACGCACCAAAAAGATCGCCGACCAGCTCAAGCTCGGCGTCGGCGATGCGGCTTTCTTTGTCGCCGGCAAGCCGAAGGATTTCGTCAAGTTTGCCGGCCCCGCGCGCGCCAGGATCGGCGAGGAGCTCGGTCTCATCGCAAAGGACCGCTTCGAATTCTGCTGGATCGTCGATTTTCCCATGTACGAATGGAACGAGGAGGAGAAGAAGATCGACTTCTCCCACAATCCATTCTCGATGCCGAATTTGCCGGTCGATGAATTCCTCGCGCTCGATCCGGAGGACAGCGACAAGCTCCTGTCGATCAAGGCCATCCAGTACGATATCGTCTGCAACGGTGTGGAATTGTCATCGGGCGCGATCCGTAACCATCGGCCCGAGGTGATGAAGAAGGCCTTCGCTATCGCGGGTTATTCCGAAGATGTGCTGGAGACGAAATTCGGCGGCATGCTGCACGCGCTCTCGCTCGGCGCGCCGCCACACGGCGGCATCGCCCCCGGCATCGACCGCATCGTCATGCTGCTCGCCGGTGAAGAGAATTTGCGCGAGGTCGTGCTGTTCCCGATGAACCAGCGCGCCGAGGATCTCCTGATGGGCGCACCATCCGAGGTCACCCCGAAGCAGCTCAAGGAGCTGCACATCCGGCTCGATTTGCCGAAGAGGTGACCCGGCACCTTATCCAACGCGTAACGTCCCGGATCTGAGCTGCACCAGCTCGTGGTGCAGCTTGTCCGGACGCGCAGCTGCCTCCTTGATTCACGAATCGATTTGAGTTTGGATTTAGCGTCGTTCCAGAGACGGCTAACTGCGCACGCAAAGCTGCAAGAACGGACAAATCAAAAATATCGACTCATGCGGGGGAGGAAATAATGTCCCAGATCGAGCGGCGCGCCCTTATGAAGGGTGCGGCCCTGAGCGCGCTCGCCTTTAGTGTAGCCGGGAAGCAAATTCTGCTCTCACCGCGTGGGGCACGTGCGCAGAATATCCCGTTCCGCACGCTGACGCCGCAGCAGGCCGAAATTCTCGAAGCCCTTGGCGAAACGCTGGTGCCAGGCGCGCAAGCCGCCGGCATTTCCCATTTCGTCGATCAGCAGCTCTCAATTCCTCCTGAGGAAGCGTTGCTGGAAGCACGCATTCTCAATATCCGGCCCCCTTATGCGAATTTCTATCGTGCCGCGCTCGGCGCCATCGATCGCGCCAGCCTTGCCACCAACGACAATCGCGCTTTTGCCAAGGGCAGCCCGAACGAACGCCGCGACTTCGTCGACCAGATGCGCCAGAACAAAATCGCGGGGTGGCAAGGTCCGCCGGGGCCTTTTGTCTATCTGGTGATGCGCAGCGACGCGGTCGACGTCGTCTACGGCACCATGGATGGCTACGCCGCGCTTGGCGTGCCCTACATGGCCCACATCGCGCCGACGAAGAGGTGGTGACATGGCAACACTTGAAAAAGTAGATGCCGTCATCGTCGGCGCCGGTGCGTCCGGTTCGCTGTTTGCGTCAGTGCTGTCGAAGGCCGGCAAGAAGGTCGTGCTGCTGGAGTCCGGCCCCGACTGGCAATCGTCCGATCTGATCAGTTCGGATTTCTGGGGCCGGCGCGTGAAACCCGCCGGCATTCCATTCCTGCTCGAAGGCAAAAACCCTTACGGTTTCGCCTATCAAGCCGGCTGGGGCGTCGGCGGAGCGGCGCTGCACTATTTCGCTAATTTTCCCCGCTATTTGCCGAACGATTTTAAAGTCAAAAGCGAGCACAATCGCGGCCTCGATTGGCCGATCAGCTACGCCGATGTCGCGCCGTATTACGACAAGGTCGCGCAGGAGATCGGCGTTTCCGGCGATGCCACGGCGGAGGAAATCTGGCGGCCAAAGGGCGAGCCCTATCCGATGCCGCCGATGAAGACGTTCCGCAACGGCCAGGTCTGGGTGAAAGGCCTGGAGTCGGTCGGCATCCGGACAGTGCCCGCGGCAGTCGGCATGAACTCGGTTGAGTTCAAGGGCCGTCCAGCCTGCATCTATGACGGCTGGTGCCACGTCGGCTGCCCGATCGGCGCGCTCGCAAATCCCGTGGTGACTTATCTCGCCGATGCCCGCAAGGCCGGCGCCGAGGTGCGCGCGCTATCGACCGTCACGCGCGTGCTCACCGATGAGGCCGGCAGCAAGGTTACCGGCGTCGAATACTACGACGCCAAGAGGGAAAAGCAGGTGCAGCCGGCGAGTGTCGTCATCCTTGCCGCCTGGTCGGCGCAGAATCCGCGCCTGATGCTTAACTCGTCGACCGACAAGCATCCGAAAGGTCTCGCCAATGCGAGCGGCCTGCTCGGCAAATACATGATGGCGCACTATGCGTCGGGTACGTGGGCACTGTTCGACGACGACGTCGAGCCGCACATGGGTACCGTCGGCGCGCAATACATGTCGTACGACCGCTACGACAAGGCCAGCAAGAAGGGTGCTTTTGGCAGCACCTATATTGTGTGCGGTACAGCGCTCAAGACCTCCGACCTTGGCGGGTTCGCCAACGCGCGGATCGATTTGTTCGGCCAGCCGCTTGCCGACTTTATGCAGCGTGCAAAGCGCGGCATCACGCGTCTCACTGCGTTCGGCGAGGAAATGCCGAACATCGAGAACCGGATCGAGCTTGCCGACGGCAAGGACGAGTTCGGCATGCCGCTCGCCAAGATCGTGCACAGTTACGATCAGGACGCCATGGCGCTGTGGAACGCGAACTTCGAGGAAGGGCTCACCATCGCCAAGGCGACCGGCGCCAAGGAGTTCTGGTCGGCGCGTGGCAACCAGCCGACCATCCATTTGTTCGGCGGCACCATCATGGGGAGCGGGGCGGGTGATTCGGTCACCGACAGCTATGGGCAGACTCACGAGATCGGTAATTTGTGGATCGCCGGTCCAGGCCTGTTCCCGACCGAGGGCGCCTCGAACCCGACCTATACGATTTTCGCCGTGTCGCAGCGTGGCGCCGAGCAGCTGGTATCTAAGTGGGGGACCGTCGCTGGGTAAGCGTCCCGGGCGCAGCACAACACGCTGCGCCCGGGACAGGTCAATCACTTCTCTGGCAAGGGGATGAACTCGATCTCGTCGCCCGGCACTTTGCCGAAATGGCCAGCCTTCCATTCGGCTTTTGCTTGTTCGATGCGTTCCTTCCGAGACGAAACGAAATTCCACCAGATGTGACGTGGGCCATCCATCGGAGCGCCGCCGAGGATGACGAAATGGGCATCGGTTGCCGCCTTGATCGTCACCGTGTCGCCGGGTTTGAACACCAGCAGGCGGCCGGCCTCGAACTTGTCGCCGGAAATGTCGACGACGCCGTCGATCACATAGATTGCGCGCTCCTCGTGGCCGGCATCGAGCGGCACTGTCGCGCCGGACTTCAGATGAACATCGCCGAACATGGTTTCATGCACCGTCGGGACCGGCGACGACGCGCCATAGAGCGATCCGACGACCACACGTATGGTCTTGCCATTCTCCTTGATGACCGGGAACTCGGCGGTCTCGTGATGGGCAAAACCCGCGTCCATTTCTTCTTTCGCCGCCGGCAATGCGACCCACATCTGCAATCCATGGATCGACTCGTGGTCGACCCGCCGCTCGGGCCGCGTCCGTTCGGAATGGACAATGCCGCGCCCTGCGGTCATCCAGTTCACTTCGCCCGGCCTGATCGCCACTGCGGTGCCGAGGCTGTCGCGATGCATGATCTCGCCGTCGAACAGGTAGGTGACAGTGGCAAGCCCGATGTGCGGATGCGGCCGCACGTCGAGCCCGTTGCCGGCGCGAAATTCGGCGGGTCCAAAATGATCGAAGAAGATGAATGGTCCGACCATGCGCGTGCGCGCCGACGGAAGCGCGCGGCGCACCGCGAAGTCGCCGAGATCGACCGTACGCGGTACGATGACCTGCGTAATGGCGTCGCACTGATGCGAATTGCCGGCGTCCGGATCTTTGCCGGGGAAGAAACTCATAGTCACGCTCCCTAGTTCGGTGTGCGCGCCGCGAACAGACGCAACGCATTGCCATTGGCGATGCGGCGCGCCTGCTCAGCGGGAAGCTGCGCCAGCCATCCCCGATATTCCTTGAATATAGTATCGTAACCGAACCAGCGCTCGTTGATCCATGTATCGGAACCGAGCAGGAAACGGTCGGAATAGCGGTCGAACAAGCCGCGCCATTCGGCACTCAGTGTCCCGTCGGCCCTGGTGAGGCCGTTGCGATAGGACAATTCGCCCCACAAGGTATCCTTGTGCTGGTCGAGCAGTTCCGCGATGCGCGCTGATGGCACCGAAAATCCGGTGTGTGCCCAGATGATCCGGGCCTTGGGATTGTGACGGAACAGGATGAGCAAGGCCTCTTCGTCACAATGAGCGTGCAAGTAAAGGTTCCGCTCGACCGCAAAATCCACCATCTTCTTGACCCAATCGGATTCCGCCGCCTTTCCGTAAATGTGAAATTCGCCGATGCCGCGATAGTAGCCGCGTGCGTGCTCGCTCTTGATCAGCTCGAAAATCGTCGGATCGTTGAACCAGGTTTGCATGTCGTTGCGCACCCGATAGGGCCGGATGAATGGCACCACTTTGAGCTCAGGCCACTTCGCATCCATGAGTTCATGCGTGCCCTTGTTCGGCCGGCTGGTAGCGACGATGCCGCTGATGCCGTTACGGCGAAAAACCTCGCGCACCTGCTCGAGCGAATAGAATGGAGCCGGCTCCTGGTTGTAGTGGAGGTGGGCGTCGAAGATTTCCAGCCGCTCCTGCGCGCGGGCTTCGTACACCCCGATCGCCGCAACGAACATGCCAGCGAATGCGGTCGTCCACCCCAAGCGAAATTTCATTTCAGCCCCCGGTTTGGGTTGCGCGCGATTGGGACATTAACCCATCGGTAACTATAGGGCTCCGCTTGGCGCAGTTCGCGCCAGAGTTGGGCTTACCGGCCCTTAAGCTTAAGGTGGTCTTTACGGCGCCATGGCTCACTATCCGGGCACCAGGAAGGGGTCTCTGGCCGGAGTCGGGATGGGGTTTTTTGTGCGCGCAGTCTCGCGCCGGAATATTTTTGCGATCGTCGTCGGCGCATTGCTCGCCGGCGTTCCATTGATTGGCTTTAATTTCTGGCTTGAAGGTCTCATTGATCGGCAGGGCGAAGCGGAGGTGGGCACCTCCGCCAGACGCGCAATTGCGCTCGCCGAGGCTCGCGTCAAAGACGCAGTAGGAGCGCTGGATGGTCTGGCAGCGCGCGGCGTCGACTCCTGTGATCCTGCCCACATCGAAGCGATGCGTTACGCCGCATTTGTCACGATTCCAGTCAAGGAAATCGCAGTCGTGGGCCCCGACGCGGAGACTTTGTGTACTCATCTCGGCTTGCCGCTTGGCGAGCGCACAATGCTCTCGTCGGAGTTGCTGGTCGGTGCTGCCGGCTACTGGTTCGACATCATCAAGTTGGCGACCGGCGAGCGCATGGTGAGGCTGCGCCGCCAGGTTGGTGCAAGCCCTAATGCGGTTGCTGCATTGGTGCCGACGACGCTATTCCTTCCTCAGGTCTCTACCCGAGGCGGTCCATTCAACGGCTATGCGCGCATCATGACGCGGCAAGGCACGATTATCGGGGAGATCGGTGGGCGCCCGCGGGAAGACGTCGGCCCGAATTTTGTGGCGGACATCAAATCCGACGTGTTCGGTTTCGATGTAGAGATCCTGAGCTCGCGCACGCGCTTTGCCGCCGAGCATGCCGATCTCAAATGGTTCGGCTTCTTCGCAGCCGGGGTGATCATGATTTTCGTCACCGGCCTCGTCGTGCTCATCCCGCAGCGAACCCCGCGTAACCCCGTCGCCGAGATCGAGAAGGCCATCGAGGCCGGCGAATTCGTTCCGTACTATCAGCCCATTGTCGACATCAGTACCGGCAAGCTGCGCGGAGCGGAAGTTCTGGTGCGCTGGCGCAAGCCGGATGGGACACTGGTGTTGCCCGGTGCCTTCATTCCGCTGATGGAATCGAGCGACCTGATCCACGATCTCACCCGCACTCTGATGCAGAAAGTTTGCATCGAAGCCGGCCCGGCCATCGGGCGCCGCCCCGATTTGAAGATCTCGTTCAATTTTGCGGGCAAGCTTTTTAGCGAACCGACAATCGTGAAGGACGTACGGGATATCTTTGCGAACTCATCGATCAAGTTTTCGCAAGTGGTGCTGGAAGTGACAGAACGCGACCCAATCGAGAATTTCACGGAGACCCGGCAGATTATTGCCGCCTTGCAGGGGCTCGGTGTGCGCATCGCCATCGACGATGTCGGCACCGGCCATAGCGGGCTTTCCTACATGCTCAAGCTCGGTGTCGACATCATCAAGATCGACAAGATGTTCGTGGATGCTATCGGCACTGACCGAAACTCGACTACCATTGTCGAAACGTTGGTCGATCTCGCGCGCAACATGCGCATGGATGTGGTGGCCGAAGGCGTGGAGAATTTCGAACAGGTCATGCACTTGCGCACGCTTGGCGTGCGCTTGGCTCAAGGCTACGTATTCGCACCGCCGCTGCCGGGCAGCTCGTTTCTTCAGCTCGTCGAAGCCATCGATCCGCTCCAGCCGGCGGCCACCGACTCGACGGCCTCTTCCGGCGAGCGCCTGAAGGTCTCAGCGTGAGGCAGAGACCTCGTGTCCCGGGCGCAGCGCAGCACGAAGTGATGCGCTGCAGACCCGGGATTTTTCCAACCCCCTGAATTCTTAACGGTCCCGGATCTGCGGTGCACCGCCATAAGCGCGTTTACGCGCGTCTTCGACGCGCTATGGCGCTGCACCGCGTCCGGGACGCGCCTGATAGGAGAGCGGGCTGCGCCTCCACGACACCATCGGTCGAATCGCTCGGCAAAATGAAAAGGGGCGGCCTTGCGGCCGCCCAGTTAAAACGCCACGCGGGAGGAACCTCGTCAGGGTCGGCTTTTTTTAAGACTGCCGGCCCACGTGACCGTATGTGTGTCGTGAATTCGTCATGACCACGCTGATTCGTCAATCGAATTTTTCAGAAATGTGACAGGTGTGTCCCGGGCGCAGCACGGTGGTGAGCTGACGATTACCAGCAAGCCGGATTGCAACTACGCCGCGGCCAATTCTCTTTCGATCGCGGCAATCACGAGCGGGTCAGTCGGCTCCACAGCTGAGCTGAAGCCTGCCTTCAGATAGCCATCGCGCCCAATCAGGTATTTGTGAAAATTCCAGCGCGGCGCCTCGAGCGGACGTTCAGCTGCGGCCCATCTGTAAAACGGATGAGCGTCTTTGCCTTTTACCATCACCTTTTCTGTGATGGGGAACGTGACGTGATATTGACCCTGGGCGGTGGCGTGGATGTCACTGACGCCTCCTGGCTCCTGACCGCCGAAATCATTCGACGGCACTCCCAGAACAATCAATCCTTTGTCATGGTAGCGCGTCCACAACGCCTGGAGGCCGGCATATTGCGGCGTGTAGCCGCAGAGTGAGGCGGTGTTGGCCACCAGCATCGGATGACCGGCGTAGGAGGAGAGGAGGATTTCCCCGCCATCCAGACCCTTGAAGGTGAAGGCATAGGCGGTGACCCTGCTGCTCATCGCGGTCGCCTCGGCGCGGTGTGAGGCAGACCCTAGCAGGGCGGCGGTTCCGGCGGAGAGGAAATGGCGGCGATCGATCATGGCCGCACTATACCGGCTCGCACATAGATTTTGCGAAAATTATGTGAGCAGGGCGTCAGGCCGGATAACCTCCCGGAGCTGCGTTTATGCCGCCTCGAAGCGCACACTCGTCTCGAATGACGTTCCGCAGGCATCACAGAGCCACAAGTGCCGTACCCGGCAGCCGTCGACACATTCGGACCATTCGGGAATGTAAATGCGCTCGCCGCATTGCGCGCACTCCATCACCGGACGGGATCGCGCAAATCTTGCGATATCGCGAAACACTTCCATGGGGCTCCTCCCGACAAAATTTACGCGGCCCCTTACCCTTGTGTTTTTTTACTTTAGTGCACAAGCCGCGAGTGAATAAAGCAGTAGCGCTGTCATACCATGCACGCGGCTCGTGATGTTTTTGCGGCAGAACGATCAAAATCTTTTGCACTCATCTTAAAAGTTTTTTTGCACTGCATCACAATGTCACGCCGAATTTTGCGAGGACCCAAATCGTCCCGAGATAAAGCACAAATGTAAGGGCGCAACAGGCGGCAAGTGCTGCCCAAAATCCAATTCCGTGACGCAACATTGCCGGCATCACCAGGAACATCGGCAGCGTCGGCAGGACGTACCAGAAGGTCGATTGCGCGTGCGCTGCAATCCTCTCTGCGTCACTGGTATCATGCCACAGCCACAGAATGCCCAGGATCGACACCAGCGGCAGGGACACGATGAGCGCGCCAAGGGTCGGTGAACGGCGCGCCACCTCCGAAACGATCGCGATGATGACCCCGGAAAGTGCGGCTTTGACAGTGAGATAAAGCATAAAGGGCTCCGATTGAACGCGCGCGGTGCCGGCGGCAGAATAGGGTGTCCGGCGGGATTGCCGGCCCAGGAGGCTCCGCGGTGAGCCAGAAGACCGTCGAGAAGCCACGCACAAAGGTAAAGCCGAAAACGCAGCGGCCGCCGTTGTGGAAGGTCATCCTGCTCAATGACGACTATACGCCACGCGAATTCGTCGTGCTGGTGCTCAAGGCCGTCTTTCGGATGAACGAAAGTCACGCTTACAAGGTGATGATGACCGCGCATCAGAAAGGCGCCTGCGTCATCGCGGTCTATACGCGCGACGTGGCCGACACCAAAGCGAAAGAGGCGACCGAAATGGGCCGCGCCAAAGGCTATCCGCTCTATTTCACGACCGAGAAAGAAGAGTAGGGGCGGGGCTTGCGGCCGTGTCCCGGACGCGGTGCAGCGCCATAAGCCCAAGCTTGTCCCGGGCGCAGCGCAGCGCAGTACGAAATAGTGCGCTGCAGGCCCGGGACCTTTCCAGCTTCCTGAGTTTGTAACGGTCCCGGATCTGCGGTGCACCGCATAAGCGCGTTTACGCGCGTCTTCGACGCGCTATGGCGCTGCACCGCATCCAGGACAAGGCCTCGCTCGGGAAAATGAGCGGAACTTGGCGCAATGTTCCACCAGTAACCATCCAGTTTAACATTAACGTCAGATCATCCGCCGAAAGCGCTGCGCGGATTGGTATTCTGGCCTGCCTAATGGGAATGGAGCCGGTCCATGGCTGAAAGGCGAAAGAGTGAGCGTCCGCGCACCTATCTCGGTGGCGTCATCGCGTTCAATAGGCGCAAATCGACCATGAGCTGCCAGGTTCGGAATTGCTCGCCGGCGGGCGCGAGGGTTGCGTTCACGAACACCGCGGTCATCCCCGACGAGTTCGATCTGACAATCGCGCACAAGGAGCGCTCGTACAGGGCTCGCATGGTGTGGCGTGGTGCCAATGAAGCAGGCATCGTCTTCTTAAGCGAGTACGAGCAGTCCACGCCGGTTCCGATTGAATGGGCCAAGCGCTTGCGCGACTGCGAATCCGAAAAAGCGGCCCTGCGCCGGCGTGTTGCGCAGCTGACCGAAAGCAACTGCGCATAGTGAGCGCAGGCGCTCACGCGCCACACGTCTTTACGTTTGATGTTTGTGTGGCTGGCGCCGACTAATCGTCGTCTTGCGGGTGCACTGCTGCAGCCACTGCTGCGGGCGGAGACGTCGGCACGCTTCCCGTTGTCTCAGGGGCCGCGACTGCCGCGGGTTGAGCCGGCTGCGCCAATGCAGTCGGTTGCATCGCCGTTGGCAACGACAGCGGCGCTATGAGCGTTCCGGCTGCCTGCATCAGGTTGGGCCATAGCGCGGCCTGCTTCTTGTTCTGTGCATAGAAGTACAACCCGCCGAGCACGAGAACGATCGCCACCAGGATGACCAGTGTATTGACGGTGGTGTCCGGGTTGCTGCGGCGCCGTCGGCGTGCCGGTTTTTGAGTTACGCGTTTCCGGGCTGCCTTTCGCTTCTTCGCCATGTCGTGGAGCTCCCTCGATGGTGTGGCCAACTCACGGCACTGCACCTCAATGTCTCGTCAGCACGCTCTCGCAATACACACCACTCCGTGGCTAAGCCGCCGCGGCGCGCAATAGAAAAACCGAATCAACTGCGGGAACACTAGCCGATTCGGTCCTCGGATGGGTGAATCAGGGGTAGGGGCGAGCGCCAGGTTTGCTCCCACTCGTCCCCGCGAAAACGGGGACCCAGGGATAATGGTGGCAGCAGCCTGCCCTGGATTTGCGCTTGCCTGGGAATGAGCGGAGCGAGTGTTGCTGACCCGTTGTCGGCCGCGCGGCGCTGTGGTGAGATTGCCGCAGGACCCATGTCGCAACGTGTATTGATAACGGCCGGCGCCGCCGGCATCGGCCGCGAGTTTGCGCGTGCCTTTACGGCGAACGGCGCCAAGGTCTTCGTCTGCGATATCGACGACAAGGCCATTGCGGCCATCGCGAAGGAAATCCCTGGCCTCATTGTCCGGCGCTGCGATATGGCAAGCAGGCCTGAGATCGAGCGGATGGTGCCGGATGCGGTTGCGGCGCTGGGCGGGCTCGACGTGCTCATCAATAACGCGGGCATTGCGGGCCTGACGCTGCCGGTCGCCGACTATCCGCCGGACGACTGGGACAAGGTTGTCGCCGTCAATCTCACCGCCATGTTCGACGTGTCGCGGCTCGCCATTCCTCACCTGAAGAAATCAAAGGCCGGCTGCATCATCAACATGTCGTCCATCGCAGGGCGTTACGGGTTTCCAAACCGCAGCCCCTATGCGGCCACCAAGTGGGGCGTGATAGGCCTCACCAAGACGCTGGCGATGGAGCTCGGCGAATGGGGGATTCGTGCCAATGCGATCGCACCGGGCGCAGTCGAGGGCGAGCGCATCGTGCGGGTGTTTCAGGGCCGCGCGCAGATCAGCGGCCGATCCCTGGACGAGGTGAAGGCCGATGCGTTGGCAGCCTCGTCGATCAAGGCGATGATCGACCCGAAAGACATCGCGCAGCTTGCGGTGTTTCTTGCCTCCGATGCGGCGAAGTCGATCTCGGGGCAGGTGATCCCGATCGACAACGACCGGCAGAAGGCGTGAGGAGACGCGACGTGCTGCGCACGACGCTGACCGCTTAGGTCGGTTGATTGAGCCCTGCGATGACGAAGTCGATCATCTGATCAAGCGTCGGGCCGGGTTTGCGACCGGAGTCAGCCATGAGCAACGGGTGAAAAAATGTGACCATTGCCGCGCAGGTGCACAAGGTGGCAACGCCGACGTCTCGCACATGGAATTCGCCAGATGCAACGCCGGACGCGATGACAGTCGCGATCTCCTCGTTAATGCAAAAGACATGCGCCTTGCAAACATCCCAATTTTCTTCCATCGCGACGGCAACCATCTCATGCATTTTTGAATCACGGACATAGCGGTCCGAATTCATCCGGTGCACGGTTGTCAGCAGTTCGCGCAACCGCTCCGTCGCGTTTCCTCGTTTCGCCGCGATGGTTCGCGAGGCCTGCTCAACCTCTCCCATCAGCCGGCGCGCGACGCCGGCATTGATCGATTTTTTGGAATCAAAGAAACGGTAGACATTCGCGGGGCTCATCTGGAGAGCCTTGGCGATGTCGGCCACCGTCGTCTTCTGATAGCCGATTTCGCGAAACAGGCGTTCAGCCGTGACGAGAATCCTTTCCCGTACGTCTGTGTCGATGTGGTCGGTTACGTCGGTCATCTAGGGTTCTTTGTGTTGCCTCTCGTCATTCGGCCGCGGTCGCGAGCGCAACCGCCGCCGATTGTTGAACGCGTTCAGACGCGTCGACTTCGCCGCCCCGCTCATCCAGCCGCTTACGATACCACAAGGCGTAGAGGCTGGGCAGGAACAGCAGCGTCAAAAACGTTGCAACGAACAGACCGCCCATGATGGTAATGGCCATCGGGCCCCAAAACGCCGAGCGGGATAGCGGAATCATGGCGAGAATGGCGGCCATAGCCGTCAAGATGACGGGCCGTGCGCGCCTGACCGTCGCTTCGACGATCGCCTCGCGGCGGGTCAACCCGTGGTCCACATCCGATTCGATCTGGTCCACAAGGATCACCGCGTTACGCATGATCATGCCGGCCAGGGCAATCAGTCCAAGCAACGCGACAAAGCCGAACGGCTTGTCAGCAACAT
Organism: Pseudolabrys sp.; assembly: GCA_041500065.1. Taxonomy (GTDB): domain Bacteria; phylum Pseudomonadota; class Alphaproteobacteria; order Rhizobiales; family Xanthobacteraceae; genus Pseudolabrys. The sequence goes on along the minus strand of JBGQLL010000041.1, from coordinate 4,128 downwards.
TCAACCCGAGGGAGGCTCCGATGATGCCGAGTGGCGCCGTCAGGAAGACCAGAACGAGCCGCGACAGGTTTTGAAGCTGGATCATCAGCAATGTGAGCATGACGCCAAGCATCACAGGAAACAGCGCGAAGATTGAAGCATTGCCCTTCTGGGATTCCTCAATAGCCCCGCCGATCTCGATTCGATAGGCCGGGTCGAGACTGTCGCGGAGGGATTGAAGCTTCGGCCAAATGGCATTGGTCACGTCCGGCGGCTGTACGCCATCGACGACGTCGGCGCGCACGGTAATCGCCATATCGCGATTAATACGCCAGAGGATCGGCTCCTCGTGGGCATATTCAACCTTTGCAATCTGCGACAGGGGAACGGCGACGCCGTTTTGCGAAAAGAGTGACAGGTCTCCAATATGTGCCAGATCCAGCCGCTCTGAAGGAATAGCGCGGGCAACAACTTCGACTTTTTCGATGCCGTCACGCACGGTGGTGATCTTCGCACCCGAAATCAGCATGCTGAGCGACTTGGAAATGTCCTGCGGAGTCATGCCCAGCGCCCGCACGCGATCCTGATCGACAACGAGCTTCAGGTACGGCGCCTGCTCGTTCCAGTCGAGATGCGGATCGATCACCTGATTGTCGGCACGCATCACCTCCCGCACCCGATAGGCTATGTCGCGCACCTTTTTCGTATCGGGGCCGATGACGCGGAACTGCACCGGGAACCCGACCGGTGGTCCGAAGTTGAACCGGTCCACGCGCACGCGCGCTTCCGAAAGCGCGCCATCGGCAACTGCCTTCTCGATCCGTGCCTTGATGCGCTCACGCGCGTCCACATCCTTCGACACGATGACGATCTCGGCGAATGACTCGTTCGGCAATTGCGGATTGAGGCCGAGCCAGAATCGCGGCGAGCCCTGACCGACATAGGCCGTGTAGGTTGAAATGTCCTGATCGTCCTTGATCAAGGCTTCGGCTTTCTTGACCGATTCCAGTGTCGCGCCGAACGCCGTGCCGGCCGGCAGGCGAAGCTGGAAGAACAGCTCCGGCCGCTCCGACAGGGGGAAGAATTGCTGCTGCACGCGGCCGAAACCGACGATCGAAAGCGCAAAGATACCGATCGTCGCCAGCACCACTGTCACGCGCCGTTGGACGCACCATTCGATGACGCGGCGCAACGCGCGATAAGTCCGTGTTTCGTAAATCGCATGCGGATCATGCTTTGACCCGAGCCGTTTGAGGTTGGGAAGGAGCTTCACGCCAATGTACGGGGTGAACACAACGGCGACCAGCCACGAGGCCACCAGGGCGATGGCGACGACCCAGAAGATGCCGCCGGCGTATTCGCCGACCGAGGAATTGGCGAAGCCGATCGGAAGGAAACCGGCAGCCGTCACCAGCGTTCCCGTCAACATCGGAAAGGCGGTGGATTCCCACGCGAACGAGGCGGCGCGGACTCGGTCCCAGCCTTGCTCTATTTTCACGACCATCATCTCGACGGCGATGATCGCGTCGTCGACGAGGAGGCCGAGCGCGATGATCAACGCGCCAAGCGTGATCCGGTGCAGGTCGAGGCCCATGGCATTCATGACCATGAACACGATAGCAAGGACGAGGGGAACAGATAGCGCGACGACGATGCCGGTGCGCCAGCCGAGCGCAAGGAAGCTGACGAACAACACGATCGCCAGTGCCTCAATAAATGAATGGACGAACTCACCAACTGCGTGTTCGACCACGGTGGGCTGATCGGCGATCTGTTCGAGATCGAAACCCGTCGGCACAGCGGCCATGAAATCGGCGGTGGCGCTGCTGACGGCGGGACCGAGTTCGAGAATATTGGCGCCCTTCGCCATCACAACCCCGATGCCGATGGCAGGCTTGTTTTTCTGCCGGACGAGAAAATCAGGTGGATCCACAAAGCCGTGGCTCACTGTCGCAATGTCGCCCAGGCGAAACACGCGGCCGTTGGCCTGCACAGGCGTCTCGGCAACCGCTTTGGCGCCGTCGAGAGCGCCTGTGACGCGCAGGGGTACGCGTTGCGCAGCGGACTCCACTGTGCCGGCCGGCACCACCGCGTTCTGTCTGGCCAGTGACTGGAATATCTGGTCCGTGGTGATGCCAAGCGTGGCGAGTTTGGCGTTGGAAAACTCGACGTAGATCTTTTCGTCCTGCGTGCCGTACAGGTTGACCTTGGTGACGTCCTTGACCTTCAGCAGGCGCTGGCGGAGAGCTTCAGCGACCTTTTTCATCTGCGCGTAGTCGGCGCCCTGGGCTGTGAGCATATAGAGGACAGAATCGACATCGCCGTATTCATCGTTGACCGACGGACCGATCAGGCCAGCGGGCAGATCGTCCTTGATGTCGCTGACCTTCTTGCGCAGCTGATAGAACAGCTCCGGCACGTCGCGCGCCGGCGTGTTGTCCTTGAAGGCAACCTGCATCGCAGTGAAGGCTGGCTTGGTGTAAGTCGTGACCTTGTCGAAATAGGGCAACTCCTGGAGCTTTTTTTCGATCGGGTCAGCGACTTGAGCCTGCATTTCGGCAGCGGTTGCTCCCGGCCACATGGCGGTGACCACCACCACTTTGATTGTGAATGACGGATCCTCGGCGCGCCCCAAATTCCGGTAGGAAAGCAGACCTGCGACACCGAACATCACGATCAGGAACAGAATCAAGGCGGGGTGAGCGACCGCCCATGCTGATAGATTAAAACGGCGCATGGTATTTTTCCTTAGCGATCAGAACGACAATGATGAGACGACTCTGACTTTCTGGGCGGGGTCGAGCTTCTGCACGCCGAGAGCGACGACCTCCGCGCCTTCCGCTACGCCACCGCTGACCAGCACATCGCTGCGCTCATAGGATTTGACGGTGACACGCTTGAGAGTGATGGCCCCGGTCTTGCTGTCCACGACGTAAAGGGACGGTCCGTCGCCTTGGTCAAACAGCGCCGAAAGAGGCAACCGGGCGACGCGGTCGCTTGCCGGATCGGACAGGATCAGCGTGGCCGTCATCCCAAGTTGCACATCGCTGCCGACATCGGGCATCGAGAACTTGGCGAGATAGGTTCGCGTAGCAGGGTCGGCCGAGGGTGCAAGTTCGCGAAGCTTGGCGACGTGGCGCTTGCCCGGCTCGGACCAGATCGAGACCTGCGCTTCACCCGACTTCGCGCGCGCCAAAAGTGTTTCGGGGATCGCGACCGCGACCTCCTTTTCGGCGAGCCTTGCGACACGAATGGCGGTCTGGCCCGCCGCGACGACCTGGCCCGGCTCGACCAGGGTTGCCGTGACAACCCCCGGCGCGTCGGCGAGGAGCGTCGCATAGGACAAACTGTTTTTTGTAAGCTCGAGCGATCGCTGTGCACGATTGAGCCGCGCTCGCGCTTCGTCGGCGGTCGCCTTGGCCTGGTCCAGTTGAGCGTCGGTTGACCAGCCTTTCTGCCGCAGCTCCTTGGTGCGGGTTTCGGCGGCGCCGGTTTGGGCAAGGACGCCGGTCGCCGCGCTGAGCTCGGCCGCGGCTTGTTCCGCCTGCAGATTGAGATCGATCTCGTCCAGTGTCGCGAGCGGCTGCCCAGCGGCGACAATGGTGCCGACTTCGACCAGGCGCTTTGCGACCTTGCCAGCCACACGGAAACCGAGGTCACTCTCGATCCTCGGCCGGACGGTGCCTACGAAGCTGCGGTCGGCGACCTGGGCTTCATAATGGACCGTGGTCACAAGGACCGGCCGGGCGGGTGCCGGTTGCTGGGCGGTCGTCGGCTCGCAGGCCGCCAGGGCCACAGCCGGCAATAGAGCCAACAGATTGTAATATCTGGAGAAAATCGTCAGGCTAGACATGCGGGGCCTCCAATCCAAATCTGACAACTAACTTGTGATAAATATTAATATTCGTCAATCATCATTTAGTTCATACCTTCGTGAAGGCCGGCGCGATCAATCCGCGCCGCCAGCGGGGTTGGGCTTGGGCCCACGTGAAAGCCGGGATTGTTCGGGGAGCAACTGAAAACCTGCGTTTGAGACGCAAATCATCCAATCGGGCACTCTCATCTTAAGGTTTAACCTTACTCAGTCAGCTTACCCGACGGTTTAACTCGCAACGCCAATGGGTTGCGGGTACATGCGTCCTCATTCCT
>JBGQLL010000040.1:0-18115 GCA_041500065.1 Pseudolabrys sp. | reverse complement strand
TGCTATTACTGCGGCTATCACCCAGGCGACTGCCAACTGCACCTTAGGCGACATGGTAGTGCTCCCACAGCGACGTTCTTATCTACTGGCAGTCTAAGGAACGTCGCGTCACACGGAAATCGACATGAATGGTCTATGTCCGCTTTACCCCCAATAGCGGACATTTGCAGCGCACTAACACATGTCCGCTAAGTGCCGATAGCGGACATTCCGACACTTATTCGATCACCTCGTCGGCGCGGGCGAGCAGAGCGGGCGGCACATCCATTCCGATCGCCTTGGCAGTCTTGAGATTGATAACTAGCTCGATCCTGGTTGGCCGCTCGACCGGCAGGTCGGCGGGCTTGGCGCCCTTAAGAATCTTGTCCACGTACACGGCCGCGTGGCGGTAGTTCTCCACTGGATCTGGGCCATAGCTCAACAAGCCGCCGGCTTCGGTCGACAGTCGGTTAGCGAAAATTGCAGGCAATCGTGCCTTGACCGCCAGCTCCGCGATACGCGCACGATAGCTGGCGAAGGTCGTATCCGGTGGAACAAGCAGCGCCTCCGCTTTCGCCTGCACGAAGGCGGTGAAGGCCGCTTCGAAGTCGTCGGGCTTGTGGAATTCGTACGGCACTAGTGCGATCGAGGCCCGCGCCGCTGCGTCCTGTGTCTCGCGCCATTGCGGCACATGCAGCGGGTTGTCGACATTGACGAGGACCGCGACACGCGTAAGACCCGGCCGTAACTCACGCATCAGATCGAGCTGCTTCGACGCCAGCGCCTCGGCAAAATTGGTGAGCCCGGTCACATTGCCGCCCGGGTGCGACAGGCTCTGCACGAGCCCGAACCCGACTGGGTCGGCGCCGGTCGACATCACGATTGGGATTGTTTTAGTGGCTTGGTGGACGGCCATATTGGCCGGCACCGGCGCCGAGACGATGATGGCCGGGTCAAGCCGGACCATTTCCTCTGCGAGGTGAGGAAGGCGATCAAGGAAACCATCGGCGAAGCGGAATTCGAATCGGATATTGCGCCCCTCGACATAGCCGAGGCGCCTTAGTTCGCTGCGAAATGCTTCGTAGCCCTTCGCCGTGGACGCTGCCGAGCCGGCGTTGATGATGCCGATGAGCGGAATTGCTGGCTGCTGCGCGCGGGAGGGAATTGGCCACGCCGCCGCCGCGCCACCGAGAAACGCGATGAACTCGCGCCGCCTCATGTCCGTCCTCGAAGCTAACGACAGAGCATCGTACCGGCAAAAACTAGTGCACGGGAGGGGGCCGCCGATGTCCGCTTTGGGTCAAAAGCAGACATTACGACAAGTCCGTACGATGTCCGCTCTTACCCCAATAGCGGACATTGATTGGCGGCGCGGGAATGTCCGCTTTATGCCAATAGCGGACATCGCCTCATTCGATCACTTCGTCGGCACGGGCAAGCACTGATGCCGGAATTGTGAGCCCTAGTGCCTTGGCGGTTTTGAGGTTGATCACCAGTTGGTATTTGGTCGGAGCCTGCACAGGCAGATCTGCCGGCTTTTCGCCTTTGAAGATGCGGTCGACGTGGCTCGCCGCGCGGCGGTACTGGTCGGCGAAGTCGGGTCCATAGGAAAGCAGGCCGCCCGCGGCGGCAAACAAGCGTTCGACATAGATGGCTGGCAGCTTGTGGCGCGCGGCGAGCGCAATGATTAGGTCGCGATGGATGGGGCCCGCAGGGCTAGCCGTCAAAATCAGTCCGGTATTAGCGGACCGCGCGAGCGCCGTAATATCGCGTTCAATCTCGGCGGCATCTCGTACATTGATCGGCGTGACGTCCACACCCAGCGATGGTGCAACGGACTGAATTACGGCGAACTGCCCGATCCCCTGGGCGACGGCAGCATCGCGTAGAATCCCAGCGCGTGTGACGTTCGGCGCGATTTCCTTGAGCAGTTCAACCCACTTCGCTGCCAAATTGTACTCGAACGTCAGGAAGCCGGTGGCATTGCCGCCCGGCCGCGCCATGCTGGCGACATAGCCGTTTCCGACCGGATCAGGGGTGTGAACGAATACGACCGGGATCGTGCGCGTGGCTTGCAGAACCGCGGGCAGCGCCGCTCCGCCCGCGGCGAGGATAACGTCAGGCGCAAGGGTCGCAAGCTCTGCTGCGTGCCGCTGAAAAAGGTCTGGCTTGCTCGCGGCCCATCGATAGTCGATCTGCACATTCCGTCCGTCGACCCAACCCAGCGCCTGCAGTCCTTCAGTAAACGCCTTGGCGCGCGCAATCGAGACTGGGTCGTCGGCAGCCAAATTCATCAGGGCGCCGATGCGCCGCACCCGCTGATCCTGCTGTGCACGCGCCGCGCGGGGCCATACTGCTGCTGCGCCGCCAAGCAGCGTGATGAACTCGCGTCGTCTCATTGCTTGCCGCCCCTGAGGTTCGGAGGGCATCGTACCGGTTTAAGCTAATGCACTGGAAGGGGGCCATGTCCGCTTTGGGTCACTAGCGGACATTTCTTGATGTCCGCTTTTCCCTGAATGGTGTCCGCTTTACCCCCGAAAGCAGACATTCTGTGCGCCGAGCGGAATGTCCGCTAAGTGCCATAAGCGGACATAGCGCCATTTATTCGATCACCTCGTCGGCGCGGGAAAGCAGCGCTGGCGGTACGGTGAGGCCGAGCGCTTTGGCGGTTTTCAGATTGATGACCAGCTCGTATTTCGTCGGGAATTGCACCGGCAGGTCCGCGGGCTTGGCGCCCCTGAGAATGCGATCGACGTATGACGCTCCCTGCCGGAATGTGTCGGTCGGATTAGTCCCGTACGAGACCAGGCCGCCGCTCAGGGCCTGGTTACGAAAGGCATAAACCGCAGGAAGACGATAGCGTGCTGCCAGTCCAATGATGACGTCACGATTTACTATAGTGACAACATGCGGTGCGACGATCAGGCCGCCATTTGATTCCGCCGCAAACTTCGTGACGCTGCGCTCGATATCCGTACCGTTGTGCACACCGAGCGCAATCAGCTTGACCCCGAGTGATGGCGCAGCAGCCTCGGCCGCGCCCAAAAACGCGACGTTAGCAGGTGTTTCTGGGTGCAAGATAAACCCGACGCGGCTAATGTTCGACGCAACTTCCTTGCATGTCTCCAGCCACTTGCCGCCGATTTCAGTCTCGAAAACGGGGAATCCAGTGAGATTTCTGTCAGGCCGCGTCAGGCTCGCGGTGAAGCCGCTGCCGATCGGATCGCCGACTAACACGAATACGATTGGTATGGTGCGAGTTTCCTGCTGCAGAATCGCCGTCACCTGGTTGGAACTAGGCACAATCACGTCCGGTGCCATGCCGACTAGCTCCTTGGCGAAGGTCTGCGCCTTGTCAGGGTCGGCGCCGGCCCAACGAATGTCGATCCGGATATTGCGGCCCTCCGTCCAACCAAGCTCCTGAAGTCGCCGTTGGAACGCTGCGAGGCTGGCCTGCCCCTCAGCGTCGCCTTCAGTAAATCCCAACAGCATACCGACTCGCCGCATCCGGTCGGGCTGCTGCGCGCCCACCGGGAGCGGCCACGCAGCCGCTGCGCCACCCAAAACACTGAGAAAATCTCGCCGCCTCATGATGGCCCCAGAACGTCACAAGGCATCGTACCGACTCCAGCTAGTACTCTGGAAGGGGCTGATAGTGGTTGGGCGCAAGTCATTGAGGAGCCGACCCGATGTCCGCTTTGGGTCAAAAGCAGACGTTGCCACGACTCTGAGCGATGTCCGCTTTACCCCCGAAAGCGGACATTGATCGGCGGCTCGCGCGTGTCCGCTAAGTGGCAATAGCGGACGTCGCGGCGATGATTAGTAGGTCAGTTTGAATTGCGACCGAAAGCAGACATTGGGCTGCCCAGCGGCGCTTTGCTGATCCGTTAGCGGCTGCGTTCGCCCTCAGTCTACCTGCGGCCAGTCGCGTAAGATTCAGGAGCCAGGGCACAATCCACAGAAGTGCAGGCATAAAGTGTGTAGCGGACCGCCATGTCGTTCTTCGTGCCAGCCGCAGCCTCAAGCGCTTCGTCAGAAACTTCGTAGCTGAAAATCTCTTTATCGGGTCCGATAGTGGTGCTCATGGCATTTTAACCCCTTCGTTTCCTTTTCCACTCTAGCAGACCCAACGCGCCGATGTCCGCCTTCCGAAAGTGGACATTCGCAGCTGCGGTCGCAATGTGCCGGAAGCAATATGGCTGCTAAATCTAGTCGCGCAGCGCCATATCGAGCTCGTAAAGGCAAGGTGAAAGTCGAAAGGAGGCGCCAGTTTGTAGGGCGACCTGAGCCGCGCTTACGTCCTGAAATTCAAAATTACCTATAGCCCAGTTCTTTTGTTGAGCTGACGAAGAGACGCCTCTTCCTCAGCGAGGCGGCTTTGAACAAACATTCGGACATTGTCACCCAAATCTGTTGCTAAAAGCTTCTTGTATCTTTCTATGTTCGTGAGATGAACGAACGACAGCGAGGCGTCTATTTGCGACACCGCCCGACGGGCCGATTCACTTTTTGGCATTGATGTATTCCCCTCGCGGCGTCCGCGGCGCGAGCAGAAAAGATACCTCGTAAAGCGGCAATTTCTCTGTCAGGATTTTCCCGACATAAGCCAGCGAACCAGAGCGCACGCTTGGCCAATCTGAAACCTGCAGCGCTATATTTTCAAATATCTTCGAGCCAGCCCTGCGCCGAAGCAAAACGCACAATTTCTGCGCGCGTCCTCAATTGTAATTTCTCGGTCGCTCGAGATTTATAGGTTTCGACAGTCTTGGCACTCAGATCCAGCCGAGCGGCAATTTCCTTGGTGGTCAATCCCCGCGCAGAATATTTGAGGACGCTGGCTTCGCGGTCGGTCAGCCCCAATGCATCGTCGGCTTGTGTGGTCTTGTCGCCTCTCGTTGCAACACCATCTGCGTGCTCGTTGGGGAGCGATGGATCGATATATAGCTCGCCAAGTTTGACGGCTCGAATGGCGTGCACCAGATTTTCCGCCGCGGATCGCTTGAGTACGTAGCCTCTCACGCCCGCCGCGAGCGCCTGCTTGAGAAAGGAGCGGTCTTCATAGAGCGTCAAAATAAGGACACGCACGTTAGGACATTCCTCCGTAAGTCGGCGCGCCAGCGCGATGCCGTTGATCTCGGGCATCGAGATGTCGACGATCGCAACGTCCGGTAGTTTGTCCCGAATCATTTTGAATGCAGCATTTCCACTGGTGCCCTGGCCGACAAGATCAAAGTCGGGCTCCGCTTCAATGAGATTGCGCAAACCCGCAAGCACGACGGGATGATCGTCCGCAAGAGCCACGCGGGTTTTCTCGCTCACGCCGGGACCCTCTCAGCAAGCAAAGGAATTCGCGCAAAGATCGTGGTGCCGGTGCTGGGCGATGATTCAATTTTTAAATGGCCACCGACAAGCAACAGACGCTCACGCATCCCGGCAAGGCCGAGACGTGTTGTCAGCGCCGTAGGGTCGAAGCCTCGTCCATTGTCTTCGATTGTCAAATGCAATGTGGCTTCCGATACGCCTATCACGATGCTCACCTGGTTGGCGTTTGTGGCATGTTTTGCGATATTGGTGAGGCCTTCCTGAATGACGCGATAGATGGTTGTGCGGATTTCGTTTGACCGCCTATCGAGATTCGCATCGGCACAATGGAAATCGACTTTTATCGCGTGCTTTTTGCTCCATTCTCCCAGGTAGTTTTCGAGTGCGTTCGTCAGCCCTAATTCGTCGATAGAAGCCGGGCGCAATTCCCACGCTATGCGGTGAAGCATTTGGCCCAGCTCATCCAGTTGCCTGCGCAGAAAGCGCACACGATCTCGCGCCTTTTCATCGACAAGGCCTTCGATGGCTTTGAGCTCGAGGATCGCCGCGCTCACGCTTTGGCCGGTCTGGTCATGGAGGTCATGCGCAAGACGAAGCCTTTCCTCCTCTTGCGCGCTCATGATGCGGCGACGGAGATCGTCCCGTTCGGCCGTGCGCTGATCGATCAAATAATGTGCGCCTATGAAGGATTGCCCCAATTCATACACTTCCTGAATTTCAACCGTCGGTACGACCAGCGGCCCCGGCAGTCCCAGATTCACGGCCGGATCGCGCAATGCGCGAATTGAGCTGCCGATGCGGACGCTGATAAATCTGGCGAGCAAAATACCAGTCACCAGAAGCACGAAGGCCGAAAGTACGTTGCCCAAAAGCGCTTGCCAGAGAAAACTAAATAACCCTGCCTTCGGGATTCCGATCGCGACCGTCCATCCAGAAACTGCCGAGCGGCTGAAACTGCTGAGCACGATGACGCCTTCGCGCGTTTCACCCTCGAATGCGCCTTCCTCCGCCGCCATCATCGCCCGCTTGAGATCGGGTGAAACCTTTTTTCCAATGACTTCGTCGCCGCCGACCGTTCTCGCTACGATCGTTTCGCTATTGTCAACTATCGCCGCCACCCAGTCAGACGGCATTTTCTGCCGGCGCAAGATCTCGCTCAGCCGTTCCGGAAAAATGCCAATCGCGAGTGCGTAGCGTATCCTTCCGCCGGATCGCACTGGAACTTCGACGCTGATGATGGGCTTCTTAGTTACCGCTCCGATGAAAAGGTCGGAGATGACGGGCTGTCTTGTCTCGATGACACGCCGCAGCTGTTCGCGATCGCCATGAATTGGCAATGGTGTCCCAAAAGGCTGCAGGGTATTGATGAGCTGCCGTCCATCGACGTCGCTTAAAACGATATTGTCGGCACTGATGGTATGCATCAATTGCTGCGCCTCGTCATAGAATCGCGCGAGGTCGTCTGAAGCCAGATATGGGGACATCGCCAGGACCAGCAACGCCGAGCGGGCGCCTTTAAGCTCTGCGTCAACTGCCTGGCTAAGTGCGCGGGCCGTTCCAACCAGGTCTCGCTCAAGACCGGTACGTTCTTGCTTGAAAGATCGGACGATAATGGAGGTTGTAACCACAACCGCAGGAAGAACGCACGCGACAACCAGACAATTCAACCAAAATCGGATTGTTCGGCGCGGTGCTGTCCGGATTTGCGGCGAATGCATCTTGTTCACGACTGGCGTCGAGGCTCGGGTCAGATGTCAGGAAAATCCTGACGGAGGAACTTCTCGCTGTTCATGTATCATTTCGCGAGTCTATGCACTCTTTCTCTGTTGACGATCCAAAGTTTTGCGAACTGCCAAAAGCTGCTTTGGATACGTTTAGGCATCCAAGGTCGAGGTCTTCTGCTCGACTGAAATGACCCTCACGAGTACCCGCGCGTTGTCCAGTTCCAGCGGGGGAGGACGATCTAAGTCCCGGGCCAACGGCATCACTGTCCGCCGTGGTCCGGGGCTTGGATTGACCATGCCTTACGCGTGCCCGTTGACGTCGATACCACCCAACGTCGCCAGAAGGTTGATCAATGCCACGCTATTTTTTTCACTTCACCGACGGGCGGTGAACATTCACGGATGTGGCTGGTGTCGAGTTGTCTGGCGTCGCGGCTATGCGACAATACGCGGCCGAGGAAATTCGCCGGTTGCGTAGCGCAATGCCGGACGTGAAGGTTCAAAATGGTTGGATTGGAAAATAATCGCAGTCGATAGTGTTGGTAACACGGTATACAAGGTCGGCTTTGACTTTACGCTGCTGAACAGCCTTGAAATGCGGCAATGCAATCTTGCTCACTCACCTCGACCAACCCGACATGAGTGAATCGCGCGGCTGGCTGGTTTCCGTTCATTCAAAACCGCTCAGCGGCAATCGGCCGGCAAGCAGACTCTACGCCGCCCGCATAGCTGATCCCGAAGCGGCGATATTGGCCGTGAGACGATACGCGCATATCAGCGATGAACGCCTGCAGATAATCGTGGAGACCACCGTTTCTCAATTGAGAGCCATAAAAGTGCCCGACGGAAAGGTTCGGCGTGTCCGTTCCATCTCAAGGCACCTTGAGCGCTGAAAAAGAATCCGCCAAGGCACAGCGAGGTCGGTTGCGCCTCTGTCAGGATTTTCCTGATATGCATCGAGGCTGACGTCGATTAATCGGAGCGCGCGCTTAAGCTGCAGGAATTTACGGTCATGCGCCTCAATTTAATGGCGCGGATATTCCGTTTTGATTTAGCAACTGCCGCTGAACCTGAAAAGTTTGTCAGCCGTTAGTCTTGTTGATGCTGGGGCGACAGCCGGTGAACGAAAAGCGGAACGCGTCGCGCAGACGTGTGCTGAAGACTGCCTTCATTGTCATTGGCGACAAGGCGCCGAAGATCGAGTGCACGGTCAGAAATGTTTCCGAGACCGGTGCTGCCCTACAACTATCGACAACCATCGGCATTCCACAAAACTTCATAGTCATTATTGACGGCACGCGCCGCCATTGTCGCTCGCAATGGAGAACCGACACAAAGATTGGAATCATGTTCGAGTAGACTAGATTGCTTCGGGAGGTCAGTCGTGACCGCACGATCCGATGGCGGGAAAAGTTGAGGTATTGAGCCAGAGTCCCAGTACGGTCAATCCTTGACGCGATCCTCTTGAACGAGCCAGTCGTGGACCGATTGCCACTTATGCTCAGAACGGAAATTGAGCAGTTCAACCTTTTCCCGCTGCAAATGGCTGAAGAAGTACGTGCAAACATCGGGGCTGGTCAGATCATCTGGGTTTAAGGCGGCCCAGTTTTCCCATTCGTGAATGACGGCGGCCTTGGCCGCGTCATCATCTTGTTTTTCTTTTGGCGATTGATCAGCACGCCATTGCCGGCTGGATCGGGCCTGATCGCCTAGCGCGTGCATCCGCTCACTCAGGACCATTTCGCTCACCCGCTCACCCACGGCGGAACCTTCACAATGTTAGCCGAAAGCGTCGGAAAGCGCACTGGCATCGTGTAGGCGGGCTACCTGTCACAAGCCCGCCAAGTGCGCAGCTAAGACAGGTGCCGGTCGTCTGGTGGTTGAGGCTGCTACGTTTGGGGACGGACGCAACCCGGGGGGCACACCAGTGCGACCGGCCACCGTTAGATATGTATGGATGGCAAAAGCGGTAGGTACCGCACGGGCAAGCCCCCCTGCGAATGCTGAAGAAGGCCTGCGATCTTGCCTTTTTCCCATGAATCAGCGCTCACTCGCGCATGGCCTATCGCCGCACTGAGAACGTCGTTCGCAAGCTCGCCGAACGTGAACAGACAATCATCGACGCAGCGCAGTCGATCGCCGGTGAGGAAGGCATGGGTGCGGTGCAGATTGCAGCCGTTGCGCAACGCGCCGATATCGCCGCCGGCACTGTCTATCGGTATTTTTCGTCCAAGAACGATCTCGTTGCCGAAATGATCTCCGGCACGGCCGATCGGGAGCTTGCTGCGATGCGTGCGGCTGCCGACTCCGCGCCGGGGCCGCTGTCGGCGCTGGCCGCGTGCATTGCCACTTTCGCCGCGCGCGCATTGCAGGAGCGGCGGCTCGCCTGGGCGTTGACGGCCGAGCCGGTCGACGCCGACGTCGACACGCTGCGTCTCAAGTTTCGCCGCGCGCTGGTCGACGAAATGGAAAAGCGGATTGCTGCTGCTGTCGTGGCTGGCCATTTGCCCGATCTGGACCCGCGGTTCGCGGCGCCGGCAGTTGTCGGCGCGGTCCTGGAAGGAGTGGTCGGGCCTCTGGCTCCATCGGGAGGTGCGACGCGCGAGGCTGTGCAGACGACAACGTTGCTGGCGTTGCGTGCGCTTGGGGTGCTCGACGCGCGCGCGCGCGGCCTCGTGGCGCAATACGCGCTGCCGTAAATCCGATCAGTGAGCGGTGAGCACTGGCAGCTCGTGGAGCTGGAGCGTTACGACTTTCATGCCGCGCTCGCTCGGGTCGTCCTCGACATGAAAGCCGAGCTCGGCGCACATCTGCAGCATTGTAGCGTTTTCGGCCAACACCTGGCCGTGCACAGTGTCCAGCCCTTTCTCCTGGGCGTATGCGATCATGTGCTTCATCATCAACCAGCCGAGCCCGTGGCCTTTGAGGTGGGAGCGCACCAGAATGGCGAATTCGCCGCCATCGCCGGCGGGATCATCATGCAGGCGCACAACGCCCAACATGCGCCCACTCGCTTTGGCAATGGCGATGAAGGCCATAGCGTGTTCCGGATCGTAGTGGATGAGTTTGTCGATCAGCTCGTGACGGACCTCGCGCATCGGGATGAAGAAACGCAGGCGCAGGTCGTCCGCCGTCACCTCGGCGAGAAAGTCGGGATAAAGCGCCGCGTCCTCCGGCTTGAGGGGCCGGATCAGGACCTTTTCTCCGTCGCGGAGTGTGAGGTGGCTTTCCAATACCATTAAACGTCGTCCCCGCGCAGGGCGGGCACCCAGTAACCCCGGCATTCATTGTGCAAGCACACAGGGGTTACTGGATCCCGGGTTTCGCCCTGTTCATTCGGCCGGGATGATGACTATTGCCCGCGAAATTTCTAGTGCGACATCAATACAGGCACCGTCATTGCCTCGAGCAGGCCGCGCGTGGCGCCGCCAAGCACGAACTCGCGCAAGCGTGAGTGGCCGTAGCCGCCCATCACAATCATATCGGCGGAAGAATCCGCCGCATAGGACAACATGGTGGAGGGTACGTCGATATCGGGCGACGTAATGCGCTTGACATCCACCTTGAGACCGTGACGGGCGAGGTGCTGGCCAAGATCTGCGCCGGGCACTTCGTCACGTCTGCCTGGTTTGTCGGAGATGATGACGACTTCCACTTGCTTTGCTTTCCTCAGAAAAGGCATGGAGTCGGCGATTGCACGCGCGGCGGCACGGCTGCCATCCCAGCACACCATAATGCGATCGACCTTCATGCCCCCCTTCTGGATGAAGGGCACGAAAATCACCGGACGGCCGGATTCAAACAGCACCCCTTCATCAATAACTTCGTCGGGCAGCGAATCGTCACGGTGAGGCTGGCCGACAATCGCCAGGTCGAAGCGGCGGCCGATGCGGCCGATCTCGTCGGCGGCTCCGGAAATGCTGGCCGTTATGGTGCGGGTCTCCGCTGAAATGCCCGCGCGCTTGGCCGCCTGTTCGAACCGCGCAATGGCTGTGCGTGCCTTCTTGGTCGATTCCGCACGCTGACTCTCGATGATTTCCGGCGGAACACCGCCCATGATCGTTCCCGGGATTACCGGCTCATAGCAAAAGGCGATGCCCAGCAGGTGAGCCCCGAAAGTTTCGGCCACTGAAACCGCGTAGTCGCAGGCCGGGTCAGTGGCTCCCAGACCGAGATTGACGACAATATCCTTGATCATGATGAAATCTCCTGCCCAGCAATTACGCTCACTGTTTCATGATGGCTCGCCGCTCCCATCGCGGCCTTGACCAAGGTCAAATGCTGATTGTGCCCTGGCTATCCTGCATTGATCTGAGCCTGTGCCCCACTTATTTCTTTTTGCCGTCCGGCGCGAACTGCTTGAGATAGGCCCATAAGTCGCCGGCTTCCTTTTCGTTTTTAATGCCGGGGAAGATCATTTTTGTGTTCGGAATCTTGGCGCGCGGATCCTTGATGTAGTCTTTGAAAGTGGCTTCGTCCCAGGTCAGGCCGGAATTCTTGTTGGCGTCGGAATAGCTGTAGTCGGGAGCCGTGCCGGAATGGCGGCCGTCGAGGCCATTCAGTTCCGGTCCAACCTTGTTTTTGGCACCTTCACCCACAGAGTGGCAGGGAAAGCACTTCTTGAAGGATTGCTCGCCGGCGGCCACATCCTGTGCCTGCGCGACTTGAATCATCGCCGCCATAAGCGCAGCCGACGCAAATAGTAACTTCATTATTCTGCTCCCGTTGTGACGTCTTTCAGCCGCCCCCGAGCCAACGCTCCAGGCATAACCCGGTTTCCGCTGGGTTTTGCCAGCCCTTTGTGCAAGCCGTCAAATGGCTGATATCGTGCCCAGGCTAGTGGTGGAGCTCACAGAATGTCATTGCGGATGCCCGAACCGGACGCTGCGGTCCTGCAGCGGCGCGAGCGCATCGTTGCCGAGTTACGGACGATCGTCCCCGGCGAGGGTGTGATCGCAGCCGAACTTGAGTTGCGGCCCTATGAAAGCGATGGGCTTACCGCCTACCGGCAGCTGCCCATGGTGGTGGTGCTGCCGGAGACCACCGAGCAGGTCGCCGAGGTACTGCGCTATTGCCACGACGAGGGCATCAAGGTGGTTCCGCGCGGCGCGGGCACCTCGCTTTCTGGCGGCGCGCTGCCGCTTGCCGATGGCGTGCTGCTCGGCATGGCCAAGTTCAACCGAATCCGTGAAATCGATTTCGAAAACCGCGTCGCGGTGGTGGAGCCAGGCGTCACCAATCTAGCCGTGAGCAATGCCGTCGCCCACGCGGGTTTTTACTATGCGCCTGACCCGTCATCGCAGATCGCCTGCACCGTCGGCGGCAATGTGGCCGAGAATTCCGGCGGGGTGCACTGCCTCAAATACGGAATGACCACGAACAATGTCCTGGGCTGCGAGATTGTTCTCATCACCGGTGAAGTACTGCGCTTTGGCGGCAAGCATCTCGATGCGGCTGGCTACGATCTGCTCGGAATTATCAACGGCTCGGAAGGTCTTCTTGGGGTGGTCACCGAAGTAACCGTGCGCATCCTGAAAAAGCCGGAGACCGCGCGCGCGATGCTGATCGGCTTTCCGTTATCGGAAGATGCCGGTGAATGTGTCTCGCGCATCATCGGGACAGGAATTATCCCCGGTGGCATGGAGATCATGGATGGTCCGGCGATCGCCGCGTCCGAGGAGTTCGCCCATGCCGGCTATCCGCTAGACGTGGAAGCGCTGCTGATCGTCGAGCTCGATGGACCGGCGGTTGAAGTCGATCATCTGATCAAACATGTCGAAAAAATCGCGCGCGACTGCCGGGCGACATCATGCAAGGCCTCACGCTCGGAGGAGGAGAGACTGCTGTTCTGGGCCGGCCGCAAGGCGGCATTTCCGGCGATCGGCCGAATCTCGCCCGACTACTACTGTACGGATGGGACCATCCCGCGTGCACAGCTGCCGCTGGTGCTCAAGCGCATCAAGGAAATGTCCGCAAAATACGGGCTCCGCGTTGCCAACGTGTTTCATGCCGGCGATGGCAACCTTCACCCACTCATTCTCTATGACGCCAACGTTCCGGGTGAACTGGCAAAGACCGAGGAATTCGGCGCGGAAATCCTGAAACTGTGCGTCGAGGTTGGCGGCGTTCTGACGGGTGAGCATGGCGTCGGCGTCGAAAAACGCGACTTGATGCCCACGATGTTTTCCGAAATTGACCTCAATCAGCAGCAGCGTTTGAAGTGCGCGTTCGATGCCAAGGGACTGCTCAATCCCGGCAAGGTCTTTCCGCAACTCCACCGCTGCGCCGAGCTGGGCAGGCTCCATGTCCATGCCGGCAAGCTGCCGTTTCCCGACATTCCGAGGTTCTAGTAATCATGCGTTTCGGTCTGTTCTGTTCGCCCAAAGCCGATGTTCCAGGCTTCGGCCCCGAGACCGGCCGCGGCTTTTTCGAATTTATCGATTTCAACGTCGAGGCCGAGGCGCTGGGCTTTCATTCCAGCTTCTCGGTCGAACACCATTTCAGTGGCTGGAACCAGGTGTCGTCCACGCTGATGCTGCTTGCCGCGCTGGCGACGAAGACAAGGACCCTCCGGCTTGGGACCGCCGTCATCGTGCCCCCGTGGCACAATCCGATCTTGCTGGCCGAAGAAGCGGCCACTCTCGATCTGTTGTCCCGCGGCCGGCTCGATCTTGGCGTGGGCAAAGGCTACCGGCACAGCGAATTCAAAGGGTTCCAGATCGCACCTGAGGAAGCCGAGGCCCGCTTCGAGGAAGCGCTCGAAGTGATGACCCGCGCCTGGACGACGCGCCAGCGGTTCTCGCACAAGGGGCGCTTCTGGCATTTCGAGGATATCATTGTGGAGCCTCCGCCGGCTCAAGCGCCGCATCCGCCGCTTTGGGTGGCCGCCGGGAATCCGCATTCGATCAAGCGCGCGGCCACGCGCGGCTTCAATCTCATCCTCGATCAATATGCTTCGCCTGCGACTCTGGGTGAGCGCATCGCTATCTACAAGGAAGAGCGCCAAGCGAACGGCTTGGGTTTCGATCCGATGCAAGTGACGGTTGCGCGCCAGCTCTATATCGCAAAGGACAAGGCCGACAAGGAAGCCGCGCTGGTGCGTCAGGCTGAATATACCAAGCGCACCATCAATGTTTCGCGCGACCCGTCGGCGAAGAGCGGATCGCACGTGCTCGCTTATGCCGACAGGGCCGGGGCCACGGAAGAGAACGCGCTTTACGGCACCCCTGACGAAATCGTGGGCATGATCGAAGCGTTGCGCGACGCCGGCGTTGCATATGTTCTGCTCACCATTGCCGGAGGCGCCGATCAACTCCGCCGCTTTGCGCGCGAAGTCATGCCCGCCTTTACGCACGAGGCGACCGCGCGTGCAGCGGAATGACGATGTCGCGCAATGGCTGACACTCTCAAACCACGTGACGGCAAGGAGGTCGAGGAGGCCGTGCGCTGGGCGCTTGGCAACGACAAGCCGCTTGAGCTTGCAGGGCAGGGGACCAAACGCGCCATCGGCAGGCCGAGTCAGACCGATCTGACGCTCGATCTCTCCGGCCTTACCGGCGTCACGTTATATGAGCCGGCCGAACTGGTGCTTTCGGCCCGCGCGGGTACACCACTTTCCGAGATTGAAGCGCTGCTGGATAAGAACAACCAGGAGTTCGCTTTTGAGCCTATGGATTACGGCCCGATGCTCGGTGGTGAGGCGAGCCGCGGCACTCTGGGCGGCGCTATCGCCGCTAATCTGTCCGGCCCGCGCCGCATCAAATCGGGTGCCGCGCGCGATCACTTCCTGGGTGTCACTGCCGTCACCGGTCGCGCAGAGACAATCAAGTCCGGCGGCCGCGTCGTGAAAAATGTCACCGGGTACGACCTTTGCAAGCTGCTGGCCGGGTCGTGGGGCACGCTCGGCGCAATGACGGATATCACCGTGAAAGTGCTGCCGAAGGCCGAGACCGAGGCCACCGTGTTCGTAGCGGGACTCGACGATGCACGTGCGTGCGCCGCCATGGCGGCCGCAATGGGCTCGTCGTGTGACGTCTCGGGTGCGGCGCACTTGCCCGACCACCTGGCCTCCGGGTTCGATGGTCTGCCCCGATCAGAGGCATCCACAGTTCTGCGCTTGGAGGGCTTCGCGCCTTCGGTTGCGCACCGCAGGGAGACGCTCGCTGGACTGATGAAAAATTTTGGGCCGGTGGCGTTTCTTGATGGAAAAAATTCGCGCGCCCTCTGGCTCAGCATCCGGAATGTCAAACCATTCGCCGCCGATTCGGTGCATGCGCGGCCGCTTTGGCGCATATCGGTTGCGCCCAGCCGTGGTCACGAAATCGCTACTGCCATCACGCCAGCAGCCCAGATGTTCTACGACTGGGGCGGCGGGCTTATTTGGGTGGCCATGCCTTTCACCAACGAGCCTGACGCTGCGGCGATTCGCGCCGCGGTTTCCGCCGTTGGCGGACATGCAACGCTCATCCGCGCCCCGGCGGCTGTCCGCGCTGCCGTCGATGTCTTCGCGCCGGAGGACCTTGCCTCGCGCTCTCTGGGCAAGCGCGTGAAAGAAAGCTTCGATCCGAAAGGCGTGCTCAATCCGGGACGCATGTGGGCGGGTGTGTGAGATGAGGCAGTGCTTTTCCCCATGTCATGCCCGCGCTTGTCGCGGGCATCCACGTCTTTCAGAGTGGCTGCGCAAGACGTGGATGGCCGGGACAAGCCCGGCCATGACGACAGATGCTGGTGCGTAAGTAATGCAAACCTTGTTCACCATCACGCAACTCCTGGATCCGCAGGTCGCATCGTCGGAGAAAATTCTGCGTGCCTGCGTGCATTGCGGCTTCTGCACCGCGACTTGCCCGACTTATGTCTTGCTCGGTGACGAGCTCGATTCACCGCGCGGACGCATCTACCTGATCAAGGAGATGCTCGAGCAGGACAAGCCGGCCACAAGCGAGGTGGTCAAGCATATCGATCGTTGCCTGTCGTGCCTCGCTTGCATGACCACCTGTCCGTCCGGGGTGCACTACATGCATCTGGTCGACCATGCGCGCGAGCGTATCGAGAAGACTTACAAGCGTCCGTTGACCGACCGCATCTTGCGTGGGTTGCTCGCGCGCGTGTTGGTCGACCCCGGACTTTTTCGTCTCGCCGTGGTGATGGGGCTGATCGCACGGCCGCTGGCGCCGGTGCTTGATATATTGGGGTTACGCCGGATGGCGGCGATGCTCCGGCTGACACCCCATCGTAAACCAGCGCCTCCGCTCGACCGTACCGCCAAGATTTATCCCGCGCAAGGAAAGCGGCGCGGCCGCGTGGCGCTGTTGTCTGGCTGCATCAATCCGGTGCTTGCGCCATCTACCAACGAGGCCGCTATTCGTCTACTCAATCGCCACGGCATTGAGGTGGTGATCGCCGCGGGTGAAGGCTGCTGCGGGTCGCTGGTGCATCACATGGGACGCGACGACAAGGCGTTATCACAGGCCCGCAACAATATTGATGCTTGGACACGTGAGCTCGATGGCGCGGGGCTCGATGCAATATTGATCACTGTTTCGGGCTGCGGCACGACCATCAAGGATTACGGATTTATGCTGCGCAGCGATCCGGCCTATGCCACCAAGGCCGCCCGCATTTCCGCGCGCGCTCGCGACATCACGGAATACCTGGCCACGCTCAAATTGCGAGATGTGCCCGCCCCGGTGCCGCTCACTGTTGCTTACCATGCCGCTTGCTCGCTTCAGCATGGGCAAAAGGTCATGCGCGAACCGAAGGATTTGCTCAGCAAGATGGGCTTCGTGGTCAAAGACGTGCCCGAAGGCCATTTGTGCTGCGGTTCGGCAGGCACCTACAACATTCTCCAGCCGGCGCTGGCAGAACAACTGCGCGACCGCAAGGTTGCCAATATCGAACGGCTCAAGCCGGATGCGATCGCGGCCGGCAATGTCGGCTGCATCATGCAGCTTTCTGCCGGCACCACTGTCCCGGTCGTGCACACAGTCGAATTGCTTGACTGGGCAACCGGTGGCCCGGTGCCCGAGCAGCTTGCCACGCTGGTCGAAAGCAAGGTGCCGGCGGCAACCTAGCGACGCTGTTGACTTTATTCCTAGAGGATGATAGTCCTATTTTGTCCTGCTCATCGAGGGCGTCATCTAGAGGCGTCTTGATGATGGAGCAGGATGCGGCGCCTGCGGGCGTGCCTCGCAAGCACGCACTCGGGCGGCGCCGGGGCTCCACCCGGTGGCCACTACGGGCTGCCCGCCAGGAGCTGGCTGACGGCGGTCGTCCACAAGTCGGAGGACCCCCGCAAAGCGTGCCCGGCCGCCGGAAGGAAGAACGCCGCGATGGCGCGCCGAGAGGCGCCCGCGTTCTCGAGAGGGAACGCGGAACGACAGAACAATGGTTGCGCCACTTGGCGCGCCATCCCCCTCGCATTTGGCGAGGGAAAAGAGAGACGGGCCTCCCCGGGGCCTCGACAAAAAATACGGGCGATGACGCTTGCCTTGGCATGATACCTAAGCAAACCGCGCCCGATTGCATCGACAAAGCGGGCCGCATAGCATGCTAGCCACGAGATCGATGGCCCTTAAGGGCCGGCACTCTTTCAAATTTTACGGATGTAACGAGTAGGGGAGGCGGCGATGCCGGCGACATACAAAATTCTGATCATGGGCGCGTCCTACGGGTCGTTGCTCGCCTCCAAGATCCTGTACGGCGGGCATTCCGTGCATCTGGTTTGTCTGCCGGCCGAAGCGGACCTCATCAATGCGGAAGGCTTCCGCGTGCGCATGCCGGTCAAAGGTCGCAAGGACCAGATCGAGATCGACTCGCGCAAATTACCCGGCAAGGTCAGCGCCGGTGGTGCAGCTGGCGTCAATCCGAAGGACTATGACCTGGTCGGCCTCGCAATGCAGGAGCCGCAATATCGTTCGCCTGGCGTGTGCGAACTGCTCGACGCGGTGGCGAAATCGAAAGTGCCCTGCATGTCGATCATGAACATGCCGCCGCTGCCCTACGTGAAGCGCATTCCTGGGCTCAATTACGATGCGCTCAAGCCAGCATATACCGACCCGACCGTGTGGGACAATTTTGAACCGGGATTGCTG
>JBGQLL010000039.1:0-18126 GCA_041500065.1 Pseudolabrys sp. | reverse complement strand
GGTGATGGCGTGCGTGCGATAGCACACCGATGGCGAAGGGAATGTTCGGGAAGTCAATGTTCGACCGCGCCGCGACGGATTTTTGGGAGTGGTTCTCAGGCGCGTTCGATCTTGCCGAACTCGCCAAAGGCTCAACCGCCAGTCTCGCGGTCACCGGTTTGAGCCGTGCCGGCAAGACAGTGTTTATCACCAGCCTTGTGCACAACCTGCTCAGCGCGCTGCACCAACCGTACCGCATGCCGTTTTTGAAGGTAGTCGGAGATGGCCGCCTCGTTGCAGCCAGACTCGTCGGCGACAAGACCAGTGGACTACCGCGATTTCCCTACAAGCGAAATATCGAGCAGATGGCTGCCAGCCCCGCGAACTGGCCGGCCCGCACCACCGACCTCAGCGAAATCGAAATAGACATCCGTTTCGTTCCCGCTGGCGCGCTCGGTGTCCTGCTCGGTTGGATTGGCAGCGGTACAGCAACTTTGAAACTCAAAATCATCGACTATCCCGGCGAATGGCTTCTCGATCTGCCACTGCTGGACCAAAGCTACGCCGATTGGTCACGGGCAACGTTGGAGCTCTGTCGTCGCGGAATACGCGCCGGCACCGCGCGTGATTTCATCGCTTTTCTATCCGATCATCGCCATGACGCTCCGGAGAGCGAGGAAGGAGCTAGACGGGCGCATGAACTTTATCGACAGCACCTGCGGGCGGCACGCGACCAGCATGGGCTCAACTTTTTGCAGCCCGGCCGCTTCCTCGATCCCGGTTCACTCGGGGAGAAATCCTATATGTGGTTTGCCCCGCTTGATATTCCCGACAGCCTTCAGCGCAGCACCGACGGCACGCTCGCCGCTGTGATGGAGCGGCGTTTTGAAGCGTACAAGACCGAAGTCGTCATGCCGTTTTATACCCAGTATTTCCGCAACTATTCGCGACAGGTGGTGCTTGTGGACGTCCTTGGCGCTCTCTTGGCCGGCCGCGAGGTGTTCGACGACACGCGGCACGCGGTCGACGCGATTCTAGAAAGCTTTCGCTATGGGCATAGCGGAATTATTTCTCGGTTGTTGCAAAGCGCACGTATCGAGAAGGTACTATTCGCCGCCACCAAGGCCGATCATGTCCCCGAGGTACAGCGCGATCATCTTGCCGCGCTGCTGCGCAACATGGTGGCACTTCCGGCGCTTGATGTCAGCGGCAGCAATGCCATGTTCGATGTAGCGGCACTGGCGTCGGTCATCTCTACGGAAGAGGATACCCAGGACATAGATGGGCACCGGGTCCAGGTCGTTGTCGGCAAACCGGTCGGCAGCGACACCAGAGCGAAATTTTTTATTGGTAACGTGCCGGCCCGCCCGCCCCGACCGGAGGCTTGGGGCAAGCCGTTTCTCAACATTCCGGTATTCGAGCCTCCGGTTATCGATGTGTCACCGATTGACGGCATCGCGCACATCAATCTTGATCTCGCGCTCGAATATCTCATCGGGGACAAATTGCGGTGAGCAGCCAGAACAATAGAATCGGGTCTGACGACACGCTGCGGCCGCAGGTCGTCGTGATGGAGCCGCCTCAGAAGTCAGGCGCTGGCATTGCCGAGCCATTGGCGCCCCGCATAATCGCGACCGAGCAAACCGGTCGTATCATCCCGGCACCCACGACCGAGCTCCGGTCCGCAGTCGTACCGGACCGGCGGCGCTACGGCTTGCCGATGAGGCTTGCTCTGGCGGGTCTGGCTGCCGCCTTCAGCGGCTGGCTCGGCGTCGATCTGTATCTCTGGATCGCATCGGCGTTTGATTTCAGCACGTGGCTCGGCTGGACGGCGGCGGCGGCCGCCGCCGCCGGCATTTCCGCCGCGGGTGCGCTGATCGTGCACGAAGTGAGGAGCTACCTTGTCCTGAAGAACGTCGAAACCAACCAGCAGAGGCTCGCCATACAACGGGAGAACCTGCACGCCTCCGATATACACGAAACAATCCGCGACGTAATCAAAGAGATCCCCAGAGATCGCGAGAGCACGGCCGCTATTGAGGCATTTCAGCGCAAGGTGCAACGCTATCATTCACCTGCCCAACAAATTGAGCTGTTATCTGAAACGGTCATGACGCCGCTCGACAGGCGCGCCGAAGCGATTGTGCGTCGGGCGAGCGCCCGCGCCTTCGGCATAACCGCCATCAGTCCGACTGCGGTCATCGATGTCCTATTCTTTATCGCGTGCAGCGTTCGCATGGTGCGCGAGATCGCCGCCTGCTATGGTCACCGGCCGACCACGTTCGCCACCGCCCACCTGTTGCGGCGACTCGTGGTCGAAGCCGGAAAACTCGGGGCTGTGGACTTTGCAGGGGTCGCGCTAACCCAGCACATTGGTGGCGCTGTTGTCGAACGCCTGGCGACAAGCGCCGCCGAGTCCATGTATGCCGCGCAACGCATGGCGCGGCTCGGCCTGGTGACAATGGGCCTGTGCCGCCCGATCCCGTTTCGGCAGAACGAGATCCCGGGCATCCTGTCATCATTGATCGGCAACTTGCTCGCGCAGCGCGCAGAAACCCACCAAGATGAACACGACCTGAGCTGAGCGGAGAAGTCTTGGGTCATTCGCGAGCTGGCTGGTCAAGGCCGACGCTCATACTTGTCCGCTGTTACTCCAGGACAAAAGTGGGTACCGCTGAATTGTCCGCTTTGTGCTCTGATTTTGTAGACCGTCCTATTTTTCAGCCCGAAAACGGTTTCCGAGCCAGCTGCCCCTTCCCATGAGCTCCTCGTTCAGCGCCCGTTCGGTTGAATCGCACCAGCGACGCGTGGCGTAATGCGCGATGATCGCGTGTTTCGAATGCACAGCCTGCTCCAGGAATGCGGCTGCCTGCTTCCAAAGACGTTTGATTGCTATCGCGGCCAGTGAGAGAAGTGGAATGTACATCGTATCACCTGTTGTCGCGTCCCGCCTTTGCTCAGGCGTACACGCGCGCCTGGAGGTCCGTTCCGCTTTTTGAAATGTATTGATGCTTTGTCGCGCTGTGCGTCGTCACGAGCTGGCAGATTTCCGCAAAATGCGTCATCGGCAGCATGTGACCGGCATCTGCGATCGTTCGCAGCCTCACGTCGGGCAGCTTGCGGGCGAGATGAAAACAAATCCGGCGCGTCGGCAGCGGCGAACGTCCACCGAATATGACCAGCGCGGGCATCCGCAGATCGGCGAGATCACTTAGCCGAGTTGGATCGTTGAGCGTTGCCCAGAAATCGAGTGTGACCTTGTTGATCCGGGTCGCGAGCGCGACCCGCTGGGGATTTGGCAAGGCATCCCATGCCCCCTCACCGCTCCAGTAGTCGACGAAGCGGCGCATCGCTCCGATGTAATCGCCACAGTTCACCGCATTCACAATCGTCGTCCCGACTTCGGAAACCTGCCTGAGCGCGCGGTCATCCACTTCGTCTCCACCGCGCAGCAAATGGAATGCGGCCGGTTCGATGAGGGTCAAAGTTCTGACAAGTTGGGGATGGCGCAACGCCAGCTGGAGCGCGACTGCGCCACCGAATGAATGGCCGACGATATGCGCCGGCCTTTCGAATTTGTCGATAAGGGCGGCAACAAGGTCGGCCTCAACAGCCAGGTTGAATGTGCCTGTGCCCGGCCAGTGCGTCGTACCGCCGTAGCCGCAAAGGTCCGGGGCGATCACCCGGAACTTAGCTTGCATAGCTTCGGCAAGCTCGGCCCACTGCCGGCTCGAACCGCCTGTGCAATGTAGAAGCACGATCGGCTCGCCGGTACCGACAACGAAGTACGCCAGCTTGATGTCCCCGACGTCGATGCTTGCAATGCTCATGTCTTGCTCCAACCGCCTATGCGGCTCGCTTGGCTTTTGAAGCGGTCGCCGCTTCGAGACCGAGCTTGATGTCTGAGACGATGTCGTCGACATGCTCGATACCGACCGACAGGCGCACATAGCCATCTGAAACGCCGGTGGCGAGCTGCTCGTTGGGGGTCAGTTGCGAATGCGTCGTCGTGGCAGGGTGGATTGCGAGGCTTCGCGCGTCGCCAATGTTAGCGACGTGATAGTGAAGCTGCAGAGCATCAATGAACCTGCGTCCGGCTTCCTTGCCGCCGGCAAGTTCAAAGCCGACCAGCCCACCAAACCCACCTTTCAGATAACGGTCTGCGCGCTGCCGATGGACGCCCTGCTGTTGTGACGGATGAATAATCCGCGACACATCCTTTCGCGTCCGCAGAAACTCGACCACCGATTGCGCATTCTTGCAGTGCTCTCTCATGCGCAGCGCAAGCGTCTCGAGGCCTTGAATAATGAGGAAGGCATTGAACGGCGACAGCGCAGCCCCGATGTCGCGGAGCAATGTGACGCGGGCTTTGATCGCGTAGGCGATGGGACCGAGCGGTTTGACCGCTTCCGTCCAGACCGCTCCGTGATAGCTGGGATCCGGCATATTCAGCGCCGGCTGCCGCTCCGGATAAGCCGCCCAGTCGAAATTGCCGCCGTCGACGATCAGACCGCCGATCGAGTTCCCGTGTCCGCCAAGATATTTCGTCGTCGAGTACACGACGACTGCGGCGCCGTGTTCAAACGGCTTTGTGAGAATCGGCGTCGCGGTATTGTCCATGATGAGCGGAATGCCGAGTGGACGCCCAATCGCCGCGACTTCGGCAATCGGGAAGACCGTTAGCTTCGGATTTGGGAGTGTTTCGGCGTAATACGCGCGGGTCCTGTCATCGGTCGCCCGCCGGAAGTTTTGCGGGTCAATCGGGTCGACGAAACGGACCTCGATTCCCTGGTCTTTGAGGGTATGGGCAAACAGATTCCATGTCCCTCCGTAGAGGTCGGTCGAGCTCACAACGTTGTCGCCCGCACGGGCAAGATTTTGAATCGCAAAGGCAGAGGCCGCCTGTCCGGATGCAAGCGCCAGTGCAGCAACACCGCCTTCAAGCGCGGCAACGCGCTTTTCCAGCACATCAGTGGTGGGATTCATGATGCGCGTATAGATGTTGCCCAGCTCTTTCAGCGCAAACAGGTTGCTCGCATGCTCGGTATCGCGAAATTGGTAGGACGTCGTTTGATAGATCGGCACCGCAACCGCGCCGGTTGCGGGATCTGCACGCCAACCGGCGTGAAGAAGGATGGTTTCGGCGTGACGTGAGTGTGTGGACATATGTCGATTTCCCAAATGAAGCTGCCGCGTCCTCTTATTGAGGGAGGCCTATAGCGGCTACCTGCCGGGCAGTCCTTGAGCCGACCTTGATTTTCCCTTGAGGGCTGCTCGATTTTCTTATTGGTCGCAGCCGGGCCCTGCTTTGGGTCGCAATGACCGCAAATTGGGCAAAACACAGGCTTTTGGGGGCGATAGCTGCGCGCGGCGGCGAATCCGCCTTTTTGTGACGCAAAACACAGCCAATTGAACCAGGGCGTCTATGTTAGCGACCAAAGAAAAGAGCGTGCGAAAGAAACGTGCAGGAGAAAAACAATGTTCGGCCTAGAAATTTTTGGACTGGCTTTCCTGGCCCTTCTGTCCACCGCAGCGCAGTTTTGCTGGCTGCTGGAAACCAAGGCCTGAAGCGAGAGAACGTCCACTCAGACAATCATTCGGGCCGCCATGGGCGTGCTGCTCATCAAGGTCCCGCCACCGGGCGCGAATTTTCGACCGGCATCCAGGTCGATGCGGATACGCTGGCCCGGGTGCCGCAGGAGTTCACCCACACCCATTGCCCCTATTGCAGAGTAGAGCATTCATGGCTGCCCCGAGAGGCCAAGCTCGTCGAGGCAATCCCGCCGGGTGATTGGATCGAAAATCAGAACAGGCGTTAGCGCAGCCGAAGCCACGCGATCACGGTAGCGCTGGCTCCGGAAAGCTCTTCATCGTGCTCGGCTGTGCGATATGAAGACCAAAGATCGACCTTTGGCCCGCCCCCATCCTCGCCTCATCGATCTTGCCCGTGACAACGAAAGCCTTGAATGCGACGACGCTTATGAGCGCGGCGACGCCTATAGCTGTTAATCCTCTACGCATGAACGGCCTCGCGTCGATCACATAAAAATTGTGGGCCAGGTCTGCTACAATATGGAAGTTACTACTTGCTTAAAGCTCCGCCCCCGGGCGCGACAGAGCGCTGCCTCCACTATATTGTCCGAACCTGAATGACGCCCCTCACCAGTCCGCTCACCACCGACCTCTATGAGCTCAACATGGTCCAGGCCTATCTGGACCGGGGTGAGGACAAGCAGGCCGTGTTCGAATTCTTCGTGCGGCGGCTGCCGGCACGACGCGGTTTTCTGCTTGCCGCCGGGCTCGACGATGCCCTCGTCTATCTTGAAACGCTGCAATTCTCACCTGCGGAGATCGACTGGCTAAAAAGCACCCGGCGCTTCCGCGGCAATCTCATCGATTACCTCGCAGGATTCCGTTTCACCGGTGACGTCCACGCAATTCCGGAAGGCGTGGCCTGCTTTCCGAACGAGCCACTGATCCGCATCACCGCGCCGCTGCCGATGGCGCAGCTGGTCGAAACGCGGTTGATCAACATTCTGCATTTTCAGACGATGATCGCCTCGAAAGCCGCACGCATGGTGCTCGCTGCGCCCGGAAAAATTCTCTCGGATTTCGGGTTGCGGACCGCTCACGGCGCCGAGGCTGGCCTATTCTCGGCGCGCGCGAGCTATATCGCGGGATTTGCCGGCGCGGCCAATGTGCTCGCCGGCGAGCGTTACGGAGTTCCGATCGTCGGCACCATGGCGCATTCTTTCGTGCAGGTGCACGACGATGAGATGGCCGCCTTCGAGAATTTTGCACGCGCGCGGCCGGAGGGCGTCATTCTGCTGATCGACACCTACGACACCGAGGCTGGTGCGCGCAAAGTGGTGGAGCTCGCCCCGAAACTCAAAGCCGACGGCATTGCAATCCGCGGTGTGCGCATCGACAGCGGCGACCTCGCCGCGATGGCGAAAAAAGTGCGTGGCCTTCTCGATGCCGGCGGACTCAAGGACGTCATCATTCTGGTGAGCGGCGGCATCAACGAAGACGTCCTGCAAACGATGATAGCGGAGAAAACACCGATCGATGGATACGGCATTGGAGTCAACCTCGATGCGTCGATCGATGCGCCCTCGCTCGATTGTGCCTATAAGCTCCAGGAATACGCCGGCAAGCCGCGGCGCAAGCTCTCGGAAGGCAAAGTCACCTGGCCCGGACGCAAGCAGATCTGGCGCAGCTACGGCACCGGTGGCCGCATGCGCAGAGACGTGCTGTCGCTGGAGAATGACACCCAAACAGGCGAGACGCTGATCGAACCCGTGATGCGCGGCGGGAAACGTGTCGCCCCGGCGCCGACGCTGGCACAGATCCGCGAACGGGCGGCGCGCGAACTGGCGCGATTGCCGGAGTCGCTGCGGAAACTGGAAACAGACTTCGATTATCCGGTGCAGATTTCCAAGGCGCTCAGCGCGCTGGCCGCTCAAACCAACATCAAAATGCGCGGCTGAGCACCCATGTCCCGGGCGCGGCGCAGCGTGAGCGCAGCGAACGGTGCGCCGCTGACCCGGGATCGTCACAAATTCAGAAACTGATGCGACCCCGGATCAGCGGCGCATCACTTCGTGCTACGCCGCATCCGGGGCACGGCCGGGGCTAGCGCGCCGGCACGCCTGCCCGGTTCCAGCCGCGCGCACCTTCGCCGTACACCTCGTGGCCAGTATCGATGGCAACCACCGTGTCCTCGAGCTTGATGAAGCCGCGGGTCGGATGCATCAGCGTGGTTTCAACCGAGATCACCGCACCCGCTTCGAGCGGGCGTTCGGCATCATCGGCCGGATAAGGGACCGGCCCACGCGCCGTGAGTCGCGGCGCCTCGTGGCTGACCAAGCCCATTCCGTGCGCGAGGAATTCTATATGATTGTGATGCTTCGATTTCGCAACCAATGGCGCGGCAGCCGCGTAGATGTCCTTGCCCATGGCGCCGGCGCGTATCGGCTTCATCGCCGCGCGCTGGATTTGTTCGATCTCGGCCAGCAGATCATTCAGTTCGGCGTCCGGCTCGCCCTGGATCGCCATACGGCAGACGTCACCTATATAGCCGTGATAGTT
The DNA here is from genome assembly GCA_041500065.1 of Pseudolabrys sp. GTDB lineage: Bacteria > Pseudomonadota > Alphaproteobacteria > Rhizobiales > Xanthobacteraceae > Pseudolabrys. The sequence goes on along the minus strand of JBGQLL010000039.1, from coordinate 10,056 downwards.
GCCTCCTGAATCGACCGACATCACCTCGCCCTTCTCCCACTTCTGGTCGGAGGGTGCGCGATTGAAACTGGTGCCCGCGGTAATCAGGCAATATTCGAACGTCAGCCCACGATTGGTTTCCTCGCGCCGCAGCGCTTCCACCACCTCTGCCTTGGTGATGCCGGGCTTGGCGGCGGCGATCACAGCCTTCATGGATTCAATGACCGCTTCGGATGCGAATTTCAGTAATTTGAGTTCTTCAGGTGATTTCTTCACGCGCTGACGCTCCAGCACGAACAGTGCGTCGACCCAATCGGCATCGGGGAACGCATTGCGCAGCACGGTGGCCGCATCAAAGGGCAAGAAGCCAAATTCGGCTGCGATGCGCTTGGTCTTCAAACCCGCTTTCCGGATGTAATCGACCGCCTTCTGCATCGCATCGACGGAGCCTGCAGTGTTGGTCTGCGTCTCCGGCGTCCACATCGGCTTTACCTCGCGCTGGAATTTCTCCAGGCGGTGGCCGATATAGGCCGCCTTTTCGGGTGCGCCTTTGGGATAGATGAACACCGGCAGATAGCGGGTGACTCCGGTCGCATCCATATAGTCGAAGAAATTGGCGCGATGGCCGCCAAGCAGATACTGCACATTGTGTTTGGATGTGGCGATCACGAGATCGATGCCGGCCTCGTCCATCAATCGATCGAGGCGTTGATGATCAAACGGGATCGCAAGCTTGCCGGAATGTTGCGCGCTGATATTCATGGTTCAAGGCTCCCGGCGCAAATCAGGTTGCGCCATTCAATGACAGCCTATTGCCAGAGTTCCTTGCTCGCAAGCCGGGTGCCCTGGCTCAAAGCTTCCAGTTTGGCCCACATCACCGACGGGTGCACGCGACGATAGAATGGCCCCTGCGCAAAGCCGCAGTCGGTGCCGGCAATGACGCTTTCGCGCCCGACGATACGCGCGAACCGCACAATGCGCTCGGCCACAAGTTCCGGATGCTCAACCACATTGGTGGCATGGCTGACGACGCCCGGAATCAGCACCTGGTCAGACGCCAGCCTGGCGTCTTTCCACACCTGCCATTCGTGCTCGTGACGCGGATTGGCGCCCTCGATCACATAGGCGCCGACCTTCACTTTGAGGATCAGATCGACGATGTCCTTGAGAGGCACGTCGCTGGTGTGGGGGCCCGGCCAGCTTCCCCAGCAAACGTGGTAGCGAATACGATCAGCGGGCAAGCCGGTAATCGCGTGGTTGAGGATGTCGACCTGGTTGGCGAGCCAGCGGCGATAGTCGGCGAAACTTGCAGGCGGGACCATGCGGTCAAAGGTGACGGCGCTACGCGCGTCGTCAAGCTGCAAAAGGAACCCGCTATCGACGATCATCTTGTATTCGGTGCGCATCGCCTCCGCGATGGCGGCCTGCAACTCATCGTCACTTTTGTAGTATTCGTTTTTGCGGTCAGGGATCACACTCGCCGGCGCCGCGACAGGAAGGAACGCCTCCTCGACTTTTGCGGTCTTCAGGGCGGACTTGAAGTTGTCGATGTCGCGCTGAAGCTCGGCCTGGCCGGTATATTTGATAGGGCCGACGCAGATGGCTTCCGTAGTGGTCGACACCGCCTCTTTGGCATCGAGCTCTGCATAGAACTCGGCAAATCTGGTGCGGTCGGCGCCACGCTTGAATGGGTTGGCGGCTTCCTGCCTGATCGGCCTGCGCTCAAATCCGGAGAGCCGTTCCAGTGCGTATTGCGCCCAGCTGATCGATTTGCCGAACTCACCGTCACTGACCACATCGATACCGGCCTGTGCCTGCTCGCGCACAACATTGGCGACCGCGTCTGCCAAACACTTCTGATACGCCTTTACATCGTAGGGCTTGCCGCCTTGCTTGGCGCGCAGAAACTCCTGCAACGGTTGCGGGCGGATCAGGCTGCCGACATGGGTGGAGAGGATGCGATTGGTGCTGCGTTTCATGCGCGCTCTATGCCTCCGGCACACGCGGAACGCAATGCATGTTTGACAGACGCATTCGGCAAGCCTGCGTGGGCAGACGCCAGACGCTTCCTGTCATGCCCGGCCTTGTGCCGGGCATCCACGTCTTGAAGCACCGCTATAAATCAAGACGTGGATGGCCGGGCCAAGCCCGGCAATGGCGGTGTGAGGCTTACGCCTTCACCACACCGATGAGCTGTTCGAGCTTTGCCGCGTCATTGCGCAAGGTTTCGCTCGGCCCGTCATAGACAATGCGGCCGCGGTCCATCACCACTGCGCGCGGCGCTATATCAAGCGCAAGGCGCGAGTTCTGCTCGACCAGGACAGTCGCGAGCCCGCCCGCTTGCGTGAGGCGCTTCACCGCTCGCGCGAGCTCCTCGACGATCACCGGTGCGAGGCCTTCCGACGGTTCATCCATCAGCAGCACCGTCGGGTTACCGATCAGCGCACGGCCGATTGCCAGCATCTGTTGTTCGCCACCTGACAGCTGGTTGCCGCGATTGCTTTCGCGTTCGCCCAGACGCGGAAAAAGTTCAAATACAGTCGCAATTGTCCAAGGGCCAGGCCGGGCGGCGACTTCGAGATTTTCGCGCAACGTCAGCGAAGGGAAAATTTCACGTTCCTGCGGCACATAGCCGAGCCCGGCGGTCACGCGGCGATACGTTGCCTGGGTCGATACATCCTTGCCATGCAGCGATACCCGGCCGCCGTGAAGCGTGGTGTGGCCCATGATGGTCGCAAGCAAGGTGGTCTTGCCGACACCATTGCGGCCGATGATCGACACGGTTTCGCTTGCGCCGAGCGCAAGGCGAATATCCTCGAGCACCACGGTCTCGCCGTAACCGGCACGGACATTGTGGAGATCGAGCGCGCGCTCAGCCATGGCGAGCTCCGCGATGGTCTTCCTGGCCGAGATAGACCGCCCTTACCTGCTCGTTGTTCATGATCTCGTTGGGCGTGCCTTGCGTGAACACCGCGCCCTGCACGAGCACGGTGATCTCTTTTGCAAACCGGAAGACGACGTCCATATCGTGCTCGATGATCAGCACGGCAATATCCGGATCGAGCGCGGCGACCACGTCGAGAATGAGATGACTCTCCGATGACGGCACGCCGGCCGCCGGCTCGTCGAGCAGAAGAACGCGCGGCTTTTGTGCAAGCGCAATGGCGATCTCCACGAGCCGCTGGCGGCCATAGGGCAGTTCGCGAACCAGCTTGAGCGCATCGTCCGTCAGCTGCAGTGAGTCGAGGTGGTCGAGCGCCTCATCGATCACCACCCGCTTGGAGCCGGCGGAACGCCAGAGATTGTTGCAATTGCCGTCACGCTCGCCGATTGTCATGCAAAGATTTTCGAGGACCGTAAGCCCGCGGAAAAGCTGATTGATCTGGAAGGTGCGCGCTAACCCTCGCCGTGCACGATCGGCCTGGCCCAACCCGGTGATATCCTTGCCGTCAAGCAGCACGCGGCCGGAATGCGGCTTGAGCGCGCCGGTAATCAGGTTGACCAGCGTCGTCTTGCCGGCTCCATTGGGCCCGATCAGCGCACAGCGCGCGCCACGTTCGAGCACAAGATTGACATCGCGCGTGACCGGCAGCGCGCCGAAGCTCCGGTTCAATCCCTCGACTTGCAGCGCGGCCGTCACGATTTTTTCCTCTCGGCAATGTATTGACCCATGCTTTCGAAAAGGCCGAGAACGCCGCGGCGCGCGAACAACACTGCGAGTACCAGCACCAGCCCGATGCCGAACTGCCAGAAGGTTGGGCTCAATTTCGAGAAGTAGTCCTCAAGCACCATATAGACAGTGGCGCCGACGAAGGCGCCGTAGAGCCTCCCCGTACCGCCGAGGATCAGCATCACCATCACCTTCGCGGAATTGTCGAAATCGAACACGGTCAACGTGACGTAGGCGTTGGTCTGCGTGAACAGCGCGCCCGCAACGCCAGCGATCGCCGCCGCGATGGAATAGACCGTCACCAGCCGCCAATGCACCGGCGACCCGATTGCATGCATCCTCCGCACGTTTTCGCGGATGCCGGTCAGCGCCTGTCCGAACGGGGAATAGACGATCCTGCGGACAAAAAAGAAAACGACCGCCAGTACCGCGAGCGCGTAGAGATAGTAAGTGTGCCCGTACAGATCGTAGTCAAAGAGGCCCAAGAGCGCCTTGAAGGTCAGACCCGGCAATCCATCGTAGCCGCCGGAAATATCCGAGCGCAGATTGCCGGTCTCCTGCAACATGATGGCGGTTGCCAGCGTCAGCATCAGCAGCGTGAGACCGCGATAGCGCAACAGAAACCATCCGGTGATGAACCCGACGATGCCTGCCACAATCGCAGCGGCAAACAGCCCGCTAATCGGTTCGGTCCATTGCAGCCGTGCTTCGAGGAGCCCGACTGTGTAGGCACCGACGCCGAAGAAGGCGGCGTGACCAAGCGTCACGATACCCGCATAGCCAAGGATCAGATCGAGCGAGAGCGCGAACATCACCATGACCAGCACCTGACTGCCGAAGGTCATCCGGTCGGGGAATACGAAAAAGGCGGCGATCGCGATCAGCCATGGCAGCGCTTCCGCCGCACGAAACCGGTGGCGCCTGAGCAGGTAGTCCGCCGCACGTTCGCGCGTTGGGGCAAGTTTGGCCGCATCCATGGTGTCACTCGCGGCCATAGAAACCTGCCGGCTTGATCAAGAGGACAACCACGGTGACGGCGTAGACAAAAAAGCCGCCCGCATCGGCAAGCAGGTATTTTCCAGCGGTGTCGAAGACGCCGAGGACCAACGCAGCGAGCAATGTGCCCTTCAGGCTGCCCAGGCCGCCAACTGCGACCACGATCAGGAACAACACCAGATAGAGCACTGCAAAACTGGGTGACAGACCCAACAGCTGAATGGCGAGGCCGCCGCCAAGCGCGGCAAGCCCCGACCCCACCGCAAAGGTGAGCGTGAACAGCCGGTCGACATTGATGCCGACCGATTCCGCCATGCGCCGGTTGTCGACCGCAGCGCGGATTTTGGCGCCGATATTCGTCCGTTCGAAACCGTACCAAAGGACCGTAATGAGCAGCGCCCCCAACACGATCAGGAAGGCGCGATAGCTTGGGAAGTAGCGGAAGCCGAGATTGACGTCGCCCTGCAACCAGTCCGGCAGCGGCACCGACTTTGGGATGGGCCCGTAAAAATAGGTCGCGGTGGCGATCGCCATGAACGCCAGACCGATGGTGAGCAGCACCTGTTCGAGATCCGTCGATTTATAGAGACGGCGATAGAGCCCGCGCTCGAACACGATGCTCACCGCACCCACGACGACCGCGGCGATAGCGAGCGAAGGGACGAAACCGACGCCGAGGTTGCGCGTGAGAGTGACAACGACATAGCCGCCGGCCATGGCGAAGGCGCCATGCGCGAGATTGACGAATCCCATCAGCCCCATCGTCACCGAAAGGCCGACGGAGGTGATGAACAGGAACATGGCGTAAGCCAGACCGTCGAACAGAATGCTGACGGCAATGATAGCGAAATGCGGCACGAGCCCCACCTCGTGTTGAAGAAAACGCCGCCGCGCCTTTATGCGCGGCGGCGCCGTTAAGTGTCAATTCAACCGACGCGATCAGGAGCCGCAGCGGCCGACTTTAAGCTCTTTGCACTCGTCCTTCACCGCCTTGGTGGTGCCCAGAACCTTGACGCCAAGCTTGCCGTCCGGCTTGCGGATCACTTCCATGGCATTTTCGTCCTGCACGATGTCGCGGGTGGCGGCGTCAATTGTAACTTTGCCGCGCGGGCCGTTGGCGGTCCAGCCCTTCATCGCATCGATCACCTTGGCGCCGTCATCGACCTTGCCATTGAGCTTTTTGATGGCGTCGAAGATGGCATGCATGGTGTCCCAGCCGGCCGCCGACATGAAGTCCGGATAGGAGTCCTTGCCGTAGGCTTTGTGCCACTCGGCGTTGAAAGCCTTGTTCTCGGCATTGTTGAGATCAACGGCGTAGTTGCCCATCACGACGGTGCCGATGGCAGCATCCCCCATGTCCTGCAACTTGTTATCGGGGATCAGGTCCATCGGACCAATCAGCTTGACGCCGGCTTTGCGCATTCCGAGTTCGCCGTAGGTCTTCATCACGCCGGCGGCATGTGCGCCGGAGGGGATGAACACGTACATGCAGTCAGGCTTGGCGTCCTTGATCTTCTGGAAGAACGGCGTGAAGTCCGGCACTTGCACCGGGCTGCCCATCGGGATTGATTCTGTGACCTTGCCTCCGGCTTTTTCGAAACCGGTCTTGAAGGCTTCGGTGGAATCCTTGCCGGGCGGGAAATCGGTGTAAGCGAGCGCGGCGGTCTTGCAGCCGATGCTCTTGAAGGCATAGGCGCCCATCGGGTAGCCGTGATGCCACATGCTGAACGACAGCCGCGCGATATAAGGCGACAAATTGGTGATCCAGGCGGTGCCGGCATTGGCGATCACCATCGGCACTTTTGCTTGCGTCACGACCGGCGCAAGCGCGATTGCCGACGGCGAAAATACGAAGCCAGTGAGGATCTGCACCTTGTCGTTGGTGATCAGTTCGGTGGCGACGGTCTTGGCCACCGCACCGGTCGGCGGGCCCTCGTCGCGCTTGATGATCTCGACCGTGTTTGGCGCGATGTCCTTCGCGTGCAGCTTGACGTACAGATCGAACGCCTTGTCGATCTGATGGCCGAGGTCGGCATTGGCTCCGCTGAATGGAAGCACCACGCCGACCTTGACGTTTTCGGCCTGGGCGGTTCCGCCCACTGTGAAAGCCAAGGCGGCCAACCCAAGCCAGCCAATTATCCGCATCTCAACCTCCCTACATCCTTGAAATAGTTTGGAATCCCACTAATCCGCGAACCGGCAGATCGGCCCACTCGTCCTAAACTGGACCAGTTTTCAGGCGTTGGTCAATCGGGATTGGCGTCGCAGTGCGACTTGGGTGCTGTTCAGGCCGCGCTCTTGGCGGCAATTGCTGCGACCGAGGTGGTAGAGGGTTTCCCCTGTTCCCTCCGCTCGAGCATATCAAGCGTAGCGATTTCGACGCGGTTGCGCCCGCGCTCCTTAGCGCAATAAAGGGCGTGATCGGCCTGAGTCAGCAGATCGGGGATGTCGAGCGTTCGCTCCTGGCAGTGAACCAGTCCAATGCTCACGGTCGCGCAGACTGGATGACCATCTACATTTTGCGCCACCTGCGCAAAGCTTTCGCGAATACGCTCGGCCACTTCGACTGCCTTTTCGCGACTGGTCTCGGTCAGGATTGCGGCGAATTCCTCGCCACCCAGCCGTCCGACCAGATCTGACCCGCGCATCGACTTCCGCGCGGCGTCCGCAAACATCCCCAACACACGATCGCCGACCGCGTGGCCGAAACGATCGTTGATCGTTTTGAAATGGTCGAGATCGATCACCAAGACAGCGGTCGGTCGCGGATTGCCGATGTGGCGTTTGGCGAGCAGCGACGCGTCCTGCAAAAATGCGCGGCGATTTGAGATACCCGTGAGCGGATCGACCATGGCAGCCGTGCGGTGGCGCAGTTCCGTGCGCTCCTTCGCCATTGCAAGCAGAATGAAGGCGCTCGAAATGGTGGTCAAAAGTGCCTCGAAGCTCAGGACCGTCATCCATACGCTGCCGAACACGGCATCGCTGGCTGAGCCTGGCAGCAACGCGATTATCGGGGTGCGCAACAAGAACAGCGCACCCTGAGCGAACAGTATGATGATAGCTGGCCAGCGCGAAACCAGCGGCTCGTCGCGGCCACGCCAGAATTCAAAGGCGGTCAACCATGTGTAGCCGGAGATGATGGCCGAGGCGATGAGCGAGCGAAGGTTGACATCATCCGCCAACATCGGAAGGCGGCAGACCAGCAGCCAGAGCACGGCGCCTGTCACCAGATAGACCGGCTCAACCGGCCGTCCATCGAAGACGCGGGCGCCCGTCCAGGTCACAGCAAAGGCGGTAAAAAGCAGCGCGTTGGCCAGGTCGATGCTGATGAGATCTGGCACCTCGCCGTACATTCCGAACAGCCCAATCGATGCAAGTCGGATCAGATGGGCAAAGCCCCACCAGCAGACGGCGCGCAGCGCCATATTCTGCGCCCACACGAAAAGCAGCAGCAAGCCGAGGATGGCTTCAACATAGATCGTCACCAGGAAGAGCGTGTGGACGTCGAGAGTCATCGGTCGGAGGCCAAAATCTGCCGGGGGCCCTGCTCTGCGTGTAGATCCCCATCCGTCACGAATAAACCGGCCGGCTGAAACAACTGATGAATGCGTTTATTCCGGTACCGGCCATTGCGCTGGTATGGTTTCGGAGACGTTTCCAAAGCCGCTGCAATCGCTCTAAATCGTCGGAATTTTCGCGCGCAATTGCCCGGTCTTGTGGGGCAATTAGCGCTCCACTAGGTTCAAATATCCCTCACCGGCCCTGGGACTGGCATGCAAATCCGCAACGGCATCATCGAAGCCATCGGTCATACTCCTCTTATCAAGCTCCGGCGCGCCTCCGAAGCGACGGGATGCACCATTCTGGGCAAGGCGGAATTTATGAACCCGGGAGGTTCCGTGAAGGACCGCGCCGGCCGGCAGATGATCCTCGAGGCCGAGAAGCGCGGTGAATTGCGCCCGGGCGGCTTGGTGGTGGAATCCACGGCCGGAAACACTGGCATCGGCCTGGCGCTGGTCGCCAATGCCCGCGGCTATCGCACGCTGATCGTCATCCCGGAAACACAAAGTCAGGAAAAAAAAGACATGCTGCGGCTGTGCGGGGCCGAGTTGTTGGAAGTCCCCGCGGCTCCCTTTTCCAATCCGAATAATTACCAGCACGTCGGACGGCGTCTGGCCGAACAACTCAAGAAGTCGGAAAAGAATGGCGTCATCTTTGCCGATCAGTGGAACAACCTCGACAACCGCAAGGCGCACTACGTCTCGACCGGACCGGAAATCTGGGAAGAATGCAACGGGCGCGTCGACGGCTTCATCTGCGCCATTGGCACCGGCGGCACGATCGCCGGCGTCTCCAGTTTTCTGCGAGAGAAAAACAAATCGATCACAATCGGGGTCGCCGACCCGCGCGGCGCGGCGATGTATCATTTGTTCAAGGACGGCCAGGCCAAAGCAACCGAAGGCGGCTCTATTACAGAAGGCATTGGCCTCGGCCGCGTGACGCCGATCATCGACGGCATAAAAGTCGACAAGGCTTATCTCATCCCTGATGAAGAGGCCTTGCCTCTCATCTTCGACCTACTCGAACACGAAGGTCTTTGCCTCGGTGGCTCATCAGGTATCAATATTGCAGGCGCGATCCGGCTGGCAAAGGAGCTGGGGCCAGGCAAGACAATCGTGACGATCCTCGCCGACTACGGCACGCGCTACCAGTCGAAGCTCTTCAATCCGGACTTTCTGCGTTCAAAGAAATTGCCCGTACCGGATTGGCTTGAACGCAAATCAGACATCAAACCGCCGTTCGAAAAGAGCTAACAATGCCGACTGAGTGCCTCTTTCGCGACGATTCCTATCTCAAGAGCTGCGATGCGTGCGTGGTCGCCCTCACCGACCAAGGCGGTATCGTGCTCGATCGCACGGTGTTCTATGCGACCTCCGGTGGACAGCCCGGTGATGCCGGTGCACTGACGACGGAAACCGGCACGCGCATTCCGATCGAGACGGCCATCTACACCGACGCCGCCAAGAGCGAGATTGCCCATGTGCCGGCAGCCGGTGCGCCGGTGCTCAAAGTCGGCGATGCCGTCATCGCGATGATCGACTGGGACAAACGCTATGCCCGCATGCGCATGCATACCGCGCTGCATCTCCTGTCCGCAGTGCTGCCCTACGCGGTGACTGGCGGTTCGGTCGGCGACAGCGAGAGCCGCCTTGACTTTGATATTCCGGAAGCTGGCCTCGACAAGGATACGATCACCACAAAAGTTGCCGAGATGATTGCATCCAACGCAGCCGTCAGCAGCCGGTGGATCTCCGATGCCGAACTCGATGCCAATCCGGGCTTGGTCAAGACCATGTCGGTCAAGCCGCCGATGGGCACCGGCCATGTGCGGCTGATAGAAATCGCAGGGC
>JBGQLL010000038.1:0-18570 GCA_041500065.1 Pseudolabrys sp. | reverse complement strand
GATCGCGTCCGGGGGAAGCTTTGCCTGGGCAGCCATCGCTTCCGGGCGGAAGTCTTCCGCGCGGAATTGCGGGCGATAGCCGAAGCGGTGCGCATTGCTGTTATCCCACCACCCCGCTTCGTTGTTGGATGATCCGTAGAAGATCTCGAAGCGGATGTCGGGATGGTCAAGCCCGATGCGCACGAGCTGAGCCAGATCGTCCGGCTTGACCCAGATCGATAGCCGCCGCTGGTCGATTGGCTTGTCGTTCACATTCCCGATGCGGATGCATGTGACGCGAAGTCCGTGCTTGTCGGCATAAAGCGCGCCGAGCGCCTCGCCGAAAGCCTTGCTCACGCCGTAGCGGCTATCGGGGCGCACGGTCACGCCCACCCCGACCTTCTGATCGCGTGGATAAAAGCCAATTGCGTGGTTGGATGACGCAAACACGACGCGCTTGACGCCTGAGCGGTATGCGGCCTCGAACAGATTGTAGCAGCCGACGATATTGGATTTGTGGATCGTATCCCACGAGCCTTCAACCGAATGGCCGCCAAGATGAACGATACCATCGATACCATCGGTGATTTTCATCACCTTCTCGTAGTCGGCAAGATCGGCGGCGATGAATTCCTCGTCTGCGCCCAGATCTTTGGGTTTGCGGATGTCGCTGAGCCGGATGCGTGGATAGGCGCCTTTAAGCAATTTGCGCAGCCGTGTTCCGATGTCGCCGGCAGCGCCGGTGATCAGGATATGCATTTCAATTTTCCCGGTTATAGTACGGTCAAACATCATAAACCGGGAGGGCCGCCAATATGAAGACTTTCGTTTCCTTCTTCGCCACCACGATCCTTGCTGCCACTGCGCTCGCGAGCGGGTCTGCGGTTGCCCAACAAAAAACTGTATTCAAGGCCTCGGACGTTCATCCGGCGGGTTATCCGACGGTGGTGGCGGTTGAGAACCTCGGCAAGAAGCTCGATGCAGCTACGAATGGCCGCTATAGCGTGCAGATGTATCCGTCGATGCAGCTCGGCGGTGAAAAGGAAGCGATCGAGCAGGCCCAGATTGGCGCCATCGCTTTCGCGCGTGTCTCGGTCGGGGCGCTTGGCCCGGTGATCGACGACCTGAATGTGTTCAATCTGCCCTACGTGTTTCGCAACACGACACATATGCAGCACGTGATCGATGGCCCGATCGGCCAGGAGCTGCTCGACAAGGTGACCAACAGCGGCAAAGGGCTCGTTGGTCTGTGCTGGATGGATGCCGGCGCCCGCAACTTCTACAACACCAAGAAGCCGATCAAGACCATGGCCGACCTCAAGGGCATGAAAGTCCGCGTCATGGGCAACCCGATGTTTGTCGAAATGGCGAACTCAATGGGCGGCAATGGCATTGCGATGGGATACGATCAGGTGTTCAGCGCGCTGCAAACCGGCGTGGTCGACGGCGCCGAGAACAATCCGCCGAGCTTCGTGTTCGACAATCACTATCAGGTCGCGAAATATTACACTGTCGACGAGCACCTGATCGTGCCCGAAATGGTGGTGTTCTCGAAGAAAGCCTGGGATGCGATGTCGAAAGAAGACCAGGCACTGCTCGTGAAATTCTCCAAGGAGGCTCAACAGGAAGAACGCAAGCTTTGGGAAATCTACGAGCAACAGGCGATGGACAAGGCCAAGGCCGCCGGCATCCAGATCATCCAGGTCTCGGACGCCGACAAGAAGGCCTTCCAGGACGCGGTCAAGCCGGTATGGGATAAGTACGGCCCGAAATACGAGGCGACCGTAAAGCGCATCCAAGAGGTGAAGTAACAAGAAGCGTCATGGCCGGCCTTGTGCCGGGCATCCACGTCTTAAGCCGTGGATGGCCGGGACAAGCCCGGCCATGACGAAAAAAGGTCCGCGTCAAGGGCCATTGCATGCGAGGAAAAATGGCAACTCACTTCCGCAAGGCGATGGACGCGCTCTATTTCGTTTGCGTCGTGATCGCCGGCTCGGCGCTGGTGCTGATTTCGGCCGTAATGCCCTGGGGCGTTTACACGCGCTACGTTCTCAACAGCGCCGCGTCATGGCCCGAACCGACGGCCGTTCTGCTCACGATCTGGCTGACCTTCTTCGGCGCAGCGGCTTGCTATCGGCTGCGCTTCCACATGAACGTTTCGTTCTTTGTGAAGCTTATGCCGGCGTTCTGGCAGCGTTTCTTCGATGCGCTCGCCGAGCTCGCCATGGTGGCGATGTCGATCTTCATGACGGTATGGGGCGCCAAGCTCGTCATGACCACCTGGAACAATTCCATTGCGGACTTTCCGGGATTGTCGGTCGGCGTAACCTATCTGCCGATCCCGCTCGGCGGCGCAGTCCTCTTTCTTTTTGTCGTTGAGCGAATCCTTTGCGGCGCGCCGCCGGCGCCGGCAAGTCATCACTGATCGGAAAGCGCCGGGAATTCCGCAATGGACATCGCCGTTCTTTTGTTCACGATGTTCTTCTGCTTCTTCATCGGCGTGCCGATCGCCTATTCGCTGGCGCTCGCGGCCATTGCCGGCTGCCTGTGGATCGGCATTCCGCTCGAAGCAGTGATGCTGAAAATCTCCGATGGCGTGAGCAAAGTCGCGATGCTGACGATCCCGTTTTTCGTCCTCGCCGGCGCGATCATGGCGGAAGGCGGCATGGCACGCCGCATGGTCGCTTTCGCCGATGTGCTGGTGGGCTTCACGCGCGTGCGTGGTGGACTGTCGGTGGTCAACGTGCTCGCCACCACCTTTCTAAGCGGCATTTCCGGCTCGGCCGTGGCCGACACGTCGGCCATCGGCTCGGTCATGATCCCGCAGATGGAGAAGAGCGGCTTCCCGCGTGTGTTTGCTACCAATGTGACAATCACGGCATCGGTGCAGGCGCTGCTGGTGCCGCCGAGCCACAACGCGGTGATTTATTCGCTGGCGACCGGCGGCACGATCTCGATCATCAGCCTGTTCATGGCAGGCGTCGTGCCAGGCTTGTTGCTCGGCTTCGCGATCATGGTGCTTTGCCTGGTGATTGCCTACCGCGATGGGCATCCGAGAGGCACTGCGGTTCCGCTGCGCGATGCGGTCAAGATCACCATCGATGCAACCTGGGGCCTGATCACACTGGTCATAATTCTCGGCGGCATTCTTGGCGGCGTGTTCACGGCGATCGAGGCCGGTGCAGTGGCCTGCGTGTGGGCCTTCCTTGTCACCATGTTCATTTATCGCGATTACAAATGGCGCGACCTGCCCGCGCTGGTCCACCGGACTTTGCGCACCGTCGCCATGGTGATGACGCTGATCGCCTGCGCTTCGAGCGTCGGTTATGTGATGGCGCTGACACAGATGCCGGCGAAGATCACGGCGTTTTTCCTGACCATTTCAGACAACAAATACGTCATCCTGTTTTTGATCAATCTATTGCTGCTGATCCTCGGCACGCTGGTGGATATGGCACCCTCGATTCTGATCTGCACGCCGATCCTCCTGCCTGTGATGATCAATTTCGGCGTTGATCCGGTTCATTTCGGCATGATCATGATGCTCAATCTTGGCATCGGGCTGTGCCATCCGCCGGTCGGCGCCATCCTTTTCGTCGGCTGCGCGGTTGGAAAGGTCACCATCGAAGAGGTCATGCGCACAATCTGGCCATTCTATGCCGTGATGTTCGCGGTGCTGATGCTGGTCACCTACATACCGGCGCTGTCACTGTGGTTGCCGGCGCTGGTCGTGCCGCACTGACCTAGCTGCCTCGTCTCGATTAGCCTTCGGCACGCAGTGCCAACGTGGCCACACCCACAACAACTGGAACCGCCAGACTCCAGAAGCCAAACAAAAAATAAAGGCCCGCGGCTGCCGCGCAACCAAGGGCAAAATAGAAAATCCCGCTGAGTATGCTGGCCAAGCGCGCGCGAATGGCGACGCCCTGTTTTCGATTCACTCCCTTTATGAGGTCCACTGCATCGAGCGCCGCTTGTGTCGTGTTGCCGGTCATGATCGTGGTCGGTGGAAAACCGGCTAAATGAATTCTCTGAATCGCGTTTTGTATTGCCATCGCGGCAACACCGGTGAACCCGGTTATCAGCGCTGTTGGCGAGTCACTGTCCGAAAAAGGCCCGAACTCCACGGCCAGAAGAAAAAAGGCCAGGAGAAAGGCGACTTCGGCGGCGAGCACCAGTCTCGACGTCGGTAAGCGGCGTGTCGTCAGTGCTGTCCCAATCAAACGCACCAGCACGATCACGATCAGAAATTCGGGTAAGGCAATGAGTTTCGCGATTATCCCTTGGGTACCGAACACCAAGGCCGCACCCAACGTCACAAAATTCCCAGTCACGTGCGCAGTGAACAATCCCTGGAGGCCCAAAAAGCCCGCAGTGTCGACAAAACCGGCATTAAAGCTCAGCAGCCACACCAAAATTTTCCGTGCCATGACGCAAAACTCCCCACAGTCAGTCTTATAGGAACGTGCGCCGGCCTCCCCGTAAAGGCATCACAAGAAATTGTATGATTGATACGACCTACCCGGCGCGACTTCGCAGTAGGCTCACGGCAAGAAAACTGCCCGGAGTGATACTTCAATCCAATTGAGATGAAGGAGAAAGACATGCCTGAATCTGTCTACAAAGTTATTGAATTGGTCGGCACCAGTACGGAATCGTGGGAGAAGGCCGCAAAGGCTGCGGTCGATAGAGCCGCTAAATCTTTGAGGGACCTTCGGGTCGCGGAGGTCGTGCAGCAGGATATGCAGCTCAAGGATGGAAAAGTCGAAGCATATCGCGCGAAGGTGAAGGTGTCGTTCAAGTTCGAGGGCAAGGGTTAGCTAAGACAGTACCCTCACTCGCATTTTCCTAGAAAGCACAATCACTTTGCCGACGGCCACAGCGCCACTCCGGCAAGAGGTACCTGTTTTGGTTCGCGGGGGCCAAACGCAGGCGCTGTCGCTCAAAAGATTTTTGCAATTCATCGTCAAGAGCTTCTGATGTATTAAATGATTGTTCGGTCGCATTTGGCCGCGGAGTTATTGAATGGGAAAAGATCGTCTTGCCGCATTCAGTGATGGCGTTATCGCAATCATCATCACAATTATGGTCCTTGAGCTGAAGGTGCCACATGGCGCAAGTTGGTCAACGCTTGCTGGCGTACTGCCGAATTTCATCAGCTATGTATTGAGCTTCATTTATCTCGCGATCTATTGGAACAATCATCACCATCTTATTCACACCGTCACGCGCGTTGACGGTGCAATCCTTTGGGCAAACTCCCATTTGTTGTTCTGGCTCTCTCTTATCCCGGCCGCAACCGCGTGGATGGGCGAGAACCTTTTGGCTCCGGTGCCGACCGCGGTGTACGGCGTAGTGCTTTTGATGCCTGCTATCGCCTACTATCTGCTGCAAAGAACCATCGTGCGAAAGCAGGGCGCGCATTCGATGCTTGCCAGCGCTCTCGGTTCCGACATGAAAGGCAAATTGTCTCCGGTGCTCTATATCGCCGGAATTGCGCTGGCTTTTATCGCCCCGTGGCTATCCATCCTTATTTACGTTTCGGTCGCCGTGATATGGCTCGTTCCAGATCGTCGGATCGAAAATATACTGCGCGAGACTTGATTCTAGCCGGTCCAGCTGCACTTAAACCTGAGCTTTAAGGAACGACAGCAGATCGGCATTGACTGCGGCAACGGAGCAGACATGCGCTGGCTGGGCCGGCTCGACCAGTTCGTTGCGGGGGTCATTGCGGGAGCGCAATGGCTGACGTTGCCGCTTATCGTTCTGCTGTTCATGCAATGGCCGCTACGCGACTTTTTTCGCGGCTTTTCTCGTGAAGCCAACGATCTTGGCCAGATCCTTTTTGCATTGTTTGTGGCCGTGAGCGTAACAGCGGCGACCCGCGCCGGCACGCACCTGGCTGCAGATACCGTCGCGCGGCGCTATTCCCCGCGGGCCCGCCATTGCATCAAAAAAATCGGTGCACTTGTCGGACTCGTCCCGTGGGCGCTTTTCATCCTGATCGCGAGCGCGCCGACCGTGATTTCATCGCTGCAACTGCGCGAAACATTCCCCGACACCGGAAACCCCGGCTACTTTGTCATCAAGCTGGCGCTGTGGGTCATGGCAATGCTCATCCTCGCGCAGGCGCTCCTTGATTTTGCACGCCCTTTACCGCGGGACAACGCTTGATGGAATGGAGCGGGCTTGCGCTGCTCCTGCTTGTCGGCGCTGGCATCATCGGCACCGGCCTCCCGGCCGCCGTGGTGTTGATAACCGCAGCGTCGATTGGCGCCGTTCTGGGTCTGATGACCGGCACGATACCGGCCAGCCTGCTGGGCGCCCTGCCGGGACGCCTCATCAATCTGTTCGAGAACGATCTTCTTCAAGCGCTGCCGCTCTACGTCACGATGGGCCTGCTGCTCAATCGATTGCCGCTGGCCGATGCCCTTTATAGGGCAAGCGGCGCGATGCTGCCTCGCAGTCCTTCTGCGCCACTCGTATCGGGGATGCTGCTGGGCGCGCTGCTTGGTCCGATGAATGGCTCGGTCGGTGCCAGCGTACTGGGACTGTCGCGGGTGATCTCACCACGGCTAAGAGCCGAAGGAATTCCGGCTCCCACCCGTGACGCTGTGATTGCAGTCGCCAGCACGCTCGGCGTGCTCATTCCGCCGTCGCTGGTACTGATCCTGCTCAGCGATGCAATGCTGTCAGCCCACACCATCGCAGTGACGCAAACCGGCCGTACAGACCGAGTCATCAATACACAAGATGTCTTCCACGCTGCTCTCCTGCCGGCGGGAATTTTTCTGGTGCTCTGCATCGCGCTGGCATGGTTCGTCGGTCGGAAGGCAACGAGGACGGTCAAGCCGGACAAACTGACGGCCGGTCAGGCAATGCTGGCCGGTATCTCACTGGCCGGGCTTGTGCTGCTGCTTGGAGGAGTTGCCACCGGCTATTTTTATGCGGTGGAAGCGGCGGCCATGGGTGGCTTCGCGCTGCTGGCCGCCGGATTGGTGACTCGGCGGCTGAATGGCCCCGTCTTGCGCGATCTCTTCCACGACGCAATTTCCATAACCGGGGCGCTGTTTTCCCTGCTGCTCGCGGCGACCACCTTCACATTGGTGCTGCGGTTGCTCGGCACCGACCGGCTGGTAAACAACATGGTCGGCGCCATCCCCGGAGGCGATATTCCTGCCGTTGCGATTGTGCTGGGAGTGATCGGACTTTGTGCTTTTGTGCTCGACGCCTTTGAAATCGTCTTCGTGATCGTGCCGATTGTCATTCCGCCACTGCTTATTCGCGTCGCAGACGCTCGCTGGGTCTCGGTGCTGGTCCTGCTGACGCTGCAATCGAGCTTCCTGCTGCCGCCTTTCGGTTACGCGCTGATGATGGTCCGAGGCGCAACCAAAGACCCCGCCCCTTTCCGCCCTTTCGTTCGCGCGCTGGTTCCGTTCCTGGCGGCGCAATGGCTTCTGCTCGTGGTGGTGTTGCTGGTGCCTGGTCTGGTACATGTCGGCGATAAGCCGGGTGACATGAGCCGCGCGCCCGTCAAAGATTTGTCGGAGGACGAAATCAATAAGTTGCTCAAGGAGATGTTGCCTATGCCGCCGATACAGGACGGCAACTAGGCAAGGTTCCGATTGCCACAGCAAAGTCGGAAATTCGGGCTACCAAGCCGCGCGAAGCGGCAAGACAATTGATGGAAAGGTCTATGGCCAAATTCAGAACATTGGTGATGGCGGCGGCAATCGTCTCTTTGGGCGTACCCGCCAGCGCGCAAACCAGCACGCAAGACATCGCGCCAGACATGCCGGGATTGGGAAAAAATCAGCGCGGACCTCAAAAGCGGGCCGATCAGCCAAAAAAGAAGGTCGACGAGAAAGAATACGATGCAGCTCTTAAGTCTATCCCGGATGCTCCAAAGAAAGTCGATCCCTGGGGCAAGCTGCGCTAGCTAAATTGCGGCGGGTGATTCAATCGGCCAAGCGATTAAAACGATTTGCGCGTTTCTTCCATCTTGCGGCGGCATTCATAATAGCCTTGCGAATCCTTCGCGAGCGAACGACAGCGCGCATCGTCGATTGCGCTGAAGGTCCTTGCCTCCTGCTCCTGCTGGACTCTCTTTTCGCCTCCCGGCGTACCCGGCGCGCAGTCGCTGCGAGCTTCACCAATGACGCAATCGAAGGAGTGCCCGGCGCAGCCGGCAAACAGCAAGCTTGCGATTCCTGCAACGATGAGCGCCGGTCGCATTTGAATCGTCCTCGATTGGCCGCGTCGACGGCATGACCGATGTTTGTGTGTCACAACCGGGCCCATCACCGCGCGCGAGCACGCGCTTTCGGCAGAGGCGTGATCGAGCCAGTTGGTTCTTTGTGGGAGGGCGCAGCGGCGGGTTTCGACGGCGGCGGCGATGAACCTGCACCAGACGTCGCCGGCCCGGCTTTGCCGGCCGTGTCCGGCCTAGCGGCATTGGCGACCGGGGCTTTCGCGTTGTCAGGCGCCGCTGCGGCAGGAACGCCTTCGCCCGCCGCACCGCCGGGTAAAACTGCGGCCGCGTCCGGATAGCGCGTGCGCAGATCGCGCAGGAAGGCATCAAGCGTGTCAACGCTCGCGACTTTCTTGGCGATATCCTGGAACTCGATACCGTTGGTGCCGATCGGCGCGGTCACCACGTCGAACGCGCGACGATCCGGACCATCGGCGAATTTGGCTTGGTATTTTTCGCGCAAACGTCCCAGGCCGATCGATTCCTCGCTGAGTGCGAAGCCGATCGCCGCGCGCAGAATGTCCGCTCTCTCGGTGTCGTTCAGCGGCGCGAATTGCCGCCAGCGGTCACCATAGAGTAGTTCGATCTGCTCCCCCGCCTCCCGCCAGCGCCGCGCCGCCCATAGGATATCAGACCGTAGCCGCGTCGCTTCGCGGCTATTGATATTGGTGATCAATTCAAGAGCGAGATCATGCCGGCCAAGGCTGGACATGGCACGCGATTCAAGCAGCAGCCGCTGATCGCGCATATCGTTCGACAACTCAGCGACGCGAGTTGCCTGTAACGTGGCGATCGCACGGTCGGGTTTGCGATTCATCAGATAAACAACCGCTAGTCGCGTCGCGACCTGCGCACGTGCGGCGCCTTGCAGGCGATGATCGACCTGGTGCTGAAGCAATTCCGCGGCCTGGTCGAGCAGATCGACCCCAACGAGACGATCGGAGAGCCTGCGTATCATCTCATCGCCGCGACGTCCGATTGGCGTCAGCTCGCGGAAATCGTAGAACAGACCAAGCGCCTCGACGGGCGGCAAGGCATCCCCTTTGCCCCCGAGGAAGAGACTTTCGAATGTGGTCGCTGCCTCGTCCTGGATCTTGCGGGTCATGTCGGAATTGGGATGCGCGAGAAGCGCCGTACGCATCACGTGGAAGGCATCACGATAGCGGCTATCCTCGGTATACAGATGGGCTAGCAGCTTGAGGCCTTCGGTCTCGGTTTCATCACCACGCCACACGGTCGTCAGCGTTTCGATGTCGTTGATGACATCCTTGCGTCCCATGGCGCCCGTCGCAAAAGCGAGCACCGTCTCACGCAACCGGCCCTGCGCAGCGGAGCGGCGGTCGTTCGACATCGCTGCAGCGCGATAGCTGGCGAGCGCATCCTCGGTGCGGCCCAGACCTTCATAGAGGCGGCCAAGCAGCACATTGATGGTTGGTTCGAGATCCGGCGTCACGCCGACAGTTTCGAAATCATTCACGAGCCGGGTCGCATTGTTGAAATCGCGCACCTCGATGGACGAGCGTAGCGCTTCCTTCATTGCCATTCGCTGCAACTCGATCGGCAAGGCACCCATGGCAGCGCTGACCTTCTTGAAAATGTCCTGCGCCTCCCCCCATCGGCCCTGACGAGCGAGAGCAATCGCGCGCCAGATCGGCGCATCCTGTTGATTGCCGACCTGCGGCTTGGACAGTTCCTTGAGCGCATCCTCCGGGCGATCAAGCATCACGTCAGCGACCGCCGAAAGCACGCTTCCGGTGATGTCTTCCGATCCGCGCTGGTCAGACAATGCAACGTTGAGAACGGCCTTGGCCTCCGGCGCCATGTCTTTCGCAAGGTAGAAGCGCGCGAGATTGAACCGGGCCTGCCGCCGCTTGCTGACAGGCGCCGCCGCGGCAAGTCCGATCAGCTCGGATTGACGTGCATTGAATGGTGCGTCGCGATCGAAGCCCCAGACCTGCGTATCGAACGTGAAGGCACGAAAGCTGACGGCGACCTGCTGCTGGCCGAGGGCGGTCGCCGACAGGGACAGACCCTCGGGGCGGCCGATTGTGATCTTGTCGGCGCCAAGCTCTGCTGTGATGTCATCGGCGATCGGCTGAATGACAACGCCGTGGGCGGACGGCAGCGCGCGCAGTTCGACGAAATCCTGCACCTTGAGGAATCCGCGCACCGGCCCAAGTGCGGTCACCACCATCAGCCGATCATCGACATCCGGATCCTTGACATAGTGAATTGCGCTCGCACTTTCGAAGGGAACAGCGATGCTTGCGCGATTCTTGCCGACGACGCTGCGCGCGATGGCGAGCGGACGGGTTTGCGCCGTTGCCATGTCGGCGATATTGACGATCCAGCCGGGCCCGTCGGCTTCGAGGCTCGCCATCCGAGGCCGCACAAGCTTGATACGCACGACGACTGCGCCGTCGTCGTTGCGCTCAGACAAAATCTCCCGGACGCCATTGTCGCTGTCGGCCTGAAGCGCCGTCAGGTCGATTTGTGCCGGACTGTTGAATACAAGCCAAAGTGTGTCGGCGCGCTGGAAGACCGCGGCCGGCGTGGGCGCTGCGAATGGCAATTCGACCCGCAGTTTGTCACCAGACTGCTGGGCGCGAGCAACCACGACAGCATTTGGATTGGCCTTGGGCCTGACGGTGTCGTCGGCGGGAGCGGATGGGGTCGCCATTTTGCGCGCCGCCGGCGTAGCGGGAGGTGGCGGCGCCTCCGCGACGGGTGCCGGCGTCGGCTGCTGTGGGGCGGCGGGCGCGGGCGCAGGGTCGGGAGCCGCCGCTGCGGCGGGTGCGGCGGTGGCTTGCTGGGACGCGGCCATGGCCGGCGCAGGCTGTGGCTGCTCGGCCTCCTTTGTCGGTGCCGGCGCGGGCTGCGTTTGCTCGGTTTTGTTCTGTGGCGCTGGTGCCGGTTTGGCCTTTGGTTGCTCGGCTTCTTTTGCTGGTGTCACTGCAGGCATTGGCGCCGGTGCAGATGCAGCGGCCGGCGGCGGGACGGACGATTCCGCTTTCGGTGACGCAGGGATCTTGGGCAACTGCAAATCCGCCGGTGGATTTTTCGGCGGTATCGTCTCTGGCGCAGCCACGGTCGGCGCGTTGTCGGACTTCGCTGCTTGCTGTGCAGCGCCGCCCTCCTCCGCCTGTTTTGGCTTGGCGCCATCGAGTCCGACATCGACGACGATGTTACGATCTTCGCGAAACGCGCGCACGTTCGGCGTGCCGTTCAAAATAAAGACAACGGTAACTGTGTCGAATTCGATCTCGGCTTCGATCGATTTCAGAGTCGGCGGCAGCGATGCCTTGGCATCTGCCAGATCCCAAACGACCTGCTGATCGAAATTAAGCGTCAGCCTGCCATCCGCGCGTTCAGGAACGACATTGACCGTCCCGGGCATCGTGAACACGTAACGGACGAAGGTCGGCTGGTTGGCAACCTTGACCCGGACCAGTGGCGGCTTTTTCTGTTTGTCGGCAGCGCGCTGTTGATGCAATTGGCGTTCTGCGTCACGCGCCCGTCGTACGAGCTCGTCGATCACCTCTTGCGGCAGACCCGGCATCGGGCCCTTCCAAGTTTCGGGCAGGAGATCGACATACAATCGCTCAGCCGCCGCGATCGTGTTCAGCTTGACCTTGCGCGTAAGCGCGATCCGGATCGCGCTGCCATCCGGATCGCGGCGCGCGGCGCTGATGTAGTCCGGCGCGTTGACGTTGAGCCGCTCGACAGCAATCGCCACGGGCTTATTGAAGCTGATGACGATGATCGCCCCTGAGACTCGCGTGGTCGCCTCGACCGCTTCGTCGAACTGGAACATCAGCCGCACATAGCCGCCGTCCGAGGCGGCTTTGACTTCACCTTTGATGGGGTCGTCGGCGCGGCATTCACCGGCGGGCGCGAGTGCGAGCAATGCGACGGCCACAATAAATACGAGCCCGCCGCGGCAAGCAGACCAGGGCCGCGACCGCACAAGTTTGCGCTCGACTATCCGCTTCAGCCTGAATGGCATAGCCGTCATAAGGCCGTTCCAGCCGGCGGGCCTGCCGGTCGCGACAGCCTAAGGTCGGGCGTTTAATGTGGCGTTAAGTATGAGCGCCTTTAAGCATTGTTAAACTTCGTAAACTAACGCGGACAAACCACTGAGGAATCACTGAGTTTCAAGTTGGCGTCCTTAACCTTCGTATGGGAATTTAGTCCCAATCGTTACTCGAGCCTTGGTCGAAGCAAGGCAATTTCCGAGACCGCGCTGCGACGGAAAACCAGCAGCAAAACCAAACAATAGGAAGCTGTCTGTCATCTTCCTCACGAAGTTGAAGCCGGGTCCGCGCAAGTTTGTCGTTTGGGATACGCATCAGCGCGGCCTCGCCATCATCACAGAGCCGACCGGTTATGAAGCCCGATGCAATCCAACGAATATTTTTGGGACTGATGATCGTTGCTATTCGGATCATCACTGTTTGTAAATGTCGCGTGCCGGTGTTTGAACAGTACCCCCGTTTTTACTTTCAGCACCAAAGCGCAGCGGCTTTGCGGTGCTGTTATCAGCGATAAGTTGAATGTCCGCTTTGGGCCATAAGCGGACATGAAGTCTTAGATTTGAGATGTCCGCTTTACCCCCCCGAAAGCGGACATTCGGCCGCGTTAAGTGAATGTCCGCTTAGTGCCAAAAGCGGACATGGCCCGCCTCAGTCGATTACTTCGTCGGCGCGAGCGAGTAATGAAGGTGGTACACTCAGACCAAGTGCCCTGGCGGTGGACAGATTGATAGTGAACTCGAATTTGTTCATCTGCACTACCGGCAGATCACCTGGCTTCTCGCCTTTGAGGATGCGACCGGCATAAGCACCCAGCTGCTGATATGACGGGATGCAAATAACCTATTTTTTCGCGTTCACATCGGGATCTGGTAAATTGAGGATTATTGCCAATGTCCAACGATGCCGTGCGCCAGGCTGTCGAAAAGACGGCAAAGCTATTTGAATCTGAACCGAGTAAGGCGCGAGTTAGCACACCTCCAGTCACAGCGCGCCTGACTTCTGACCTAACGTTTCGGATTCAAGGTGCCCGCGGTGAAGTACAAACGGATATGCCTCCCGCGATGGGAGGCCAAGCCTCAGCGGAAACTCCCGGTTGGCATATGAGAGCGGGCTTGGCATCATGTATTGCCACGATGATCGCGACCCGTGCGGCACAGCTTGGAATCTCATTGAAATTGCTCGAGGTGACAATCCTAAGTGAGGTCGATTATCGAGGAGTACTGGGCCTTGACGATTCAATCGCACCCTCGATGTCTAATCTTCGACCTCAGGTCAAAATTGCTGCTGAGGGCGTATCATCTGCTGCGTTGATCGATTTGGTCCGCTGGGGTGAGCAGCACTCTCCTGTTGCTCGTACGATAAAGGCTGGACAATTATCCCAGGCCGACATCAACGCCTCTTAATCAGTTTCCGCAGCAAATTTCGACGGTTCGGCCCAACACATCTATGTCCGCTTTGGGTCAAAAGCGGACATTCTGGCCGTCAATCGCAATGTCCGCTTTACCCCCGAAAGCGGACATTGATCGGCGACATTCGAATGTCTGCTAAGTGCCAATAGCGGACATCGCACCGTCTATTCGATCACCTCATCGGCGCGGTCAAGCAGCGTGGGCGGCACGGTGATTCCGAGCGCCTTGGCGGTCTTGAGGTTGATGATCAATAAGAACTTAATGGGAAAGACGACCGGCAGATCGGCCGGCTTGGCGCCCTTAAGGATCTTGTCGATATAGACCGCGCTCTGGCGAGCCAGCGCCAGATAATCCGAACCGTATGACGCCAACGCTCCGAGTGGAGGCCCGAGCCGAATGGACGTCAATGTCGGCAAGCGATGTTTGATCGCCAAGTCGAGCATTTCCTTACGCGCGATGCTTCCCTGGATGAGGAGCCCGTCTAGGCGTTTGCCGGTCAGGGTCACGAATATCGGTTCCAGCGCTTGGCCTGGCCGGGTTATGATGGGCTCCACCTCCATGCCGACGCTGCGGGCGGCTTGGCTTATCTGCGCCACGTACGCCTTGGCGAAGGGATCGCTCTCGTCGGCGAGCACGCCGACACGGCGCACGGCGGGAATGAGTTCGCGGATCAGCTCGAGACTCTTGCCGGCCACCTCTGCGCCCCCGCTCGACTGTCCGGTGACGTTGCCGCCCGGCCGGGCGAGGCTCGCGATGAGGCCGGTCGCCACCGGATCGCCCGCGCCCGCCATCACGATCGGAATGTCTCGCGTCGCCTGTTTCGCCGCCAATGCAGACGGCGTGAAGAACGTGACGATCAGATCGACCTTGAGGCGGACCAGCTCGGCGGCCTTATCCAACTGGAGATCGGGCCTGCCGGAAGCCGAGCGTATCTCCAAGCGAAGATTGCCCCCCTCGACGTAGCCCGCGTCGCGCAGGCCCTCGCGGAGTGCCTTAAGGAGCGGCTCCGGGTTCGGTAAGGTAAGGACACCGAGAGTGTAGACCCTCGCCTGCTGTGCGCTTGCCGCGAGCGGCAACACGGCTACCGCGCCGCCCAGCAACGTGATGAACTCGCGCCGCCTCATTGCCTCCCCCGCGACTTTAGAGGAGCATTGTAACGGTGCAAATTAGGATACTGGAAGGCCCGCTGATGTCCGCTTTGGGTCAATAGCGGACAAGCCATCCCTAGCCAAAATTCTACTTTGTCCGCTTTGGTCCAAAAGCAGACAAACGCGGGGGCGGTCGGATTGTCCGTTAAGTGCCAATAGCGGACATCCGAAATATTCTTTCGATCAGGGACCCGGACCCAGTTTTGGATTAGGATACGAAGATGGTCAGGGGTAGGCACATGGGAGTTCGCGCCATGAAGATACTTCTCCAGATTGCCTTTGCTCCTTTGCGTTGAGCACCTCGATGCTAAAACGCCTCAAAGCTGAGCTCGCCTTGGTCGCAGCCCTTGTCGCGCCGCTCACCGGACAAGCGAAGGCGATGGGTCAATTGCCCGAAACGAAGATGCCGCTCGGTTGTTGGATCGACAACAACTACAGGCTGAACGTCGGCAGCACCTACGCAATCCGTAAGGGCACTCCAATCTCGTTCAAGGCGTGGCTCGCGGACTATCCATACAGCCCCTACGACCGGACAATTCCTCTGCCCGAAGACATTCCTGCGCATCTGTCTGTGACATTAACGAACCAGTACGCTCCGAAGCTCGGCGGTAACTGTGAGGCGTGGTGGACCCAGCCTCCCTTGGTCAAACAGTGAGGTCCGCTTTCGGTCATTAGCGGACAAACCATTTCGCGCTAAAATCCACCATTGTCCGCTTTGTGCCAATAGCGGACATTCTTGCTGATTATTTCGCGACCTCGGCAGCGCTGCGGCGCGAGGCCCCCGGCTCATTCTCGTCACCGAATTTTGACGCGTCGGCGTCCAGCAATTGGTCGCGAACGAGCACGTTTTCGTCGTAAAGCGCCGCGATTTCCGAATTCGACATGGACAACAGATCGCGCAGCACCTGCTCGTTGTGCTCGCCCAGCAAAGCCGCGCTCAAGGAGGCGGCGGCTGGCCATTCCGAGAACTTCGCCGGCATTCCCGGGATGTCGAATTCGCCGATCATCCAGTCTTTCACATGCCGGACGGTCCCGCGTTCCCGCAGGTGCGGATGCGCGATAGCTTCATGCAGTGTGAGCACCGGTGCGCACGGGATTCGTGCGGTTTCCAGAGCTTTGATCGCGGCATCCCGGCTTGGAAACGTTTGCAGCCAATCTTCGATGACGGTCTTGAGCGCCTCGTTGTTATCGCGCCGCGCGCGCGACGTGCTGAAACGCGGATCATCCGCCAGCGCCGGCATGTTCATGGCCGCGACCAACTGCTTCCACTGGTGAGGCATTACCATGACCGCGATGAACTCTTCGCCCTTGTAGCGGAAAATTCCGGTCGGCCCGCCGTCTGGATGCAGCGAGCCAGCGCGCTTTGGCGCGAATGACGGCCCGCGCAATGTTGATTTCGGTACATTGACTTCATGCATGTGGAAGTAGGTGTCGATTAGCGAGCAGTCGATATATTGCCCTTCGCCGGTACGTTCGCGATGCAGCAGCGCAAAGCCGATGGCCATCGCGGCGGTCACGCCGGTCGAACTGTCGCCGATCGCGGTCGCGAATTGCGCCGGCCCGCGGTCGGGCTCACCGGCAAGCGCGGTGATGCCGGCATAGGCCGCGCCCATGTAGTCGAATCCTGGTTTGTCGCTGAGCGGGCCGTTCTGTCCCGCGAGCGAGATCGAACACATGATGAGGCGCGGATTGATCGCTTTCAGATCTTCATAGCCGAGGCCCATGCGCTTCATCACGCCGGGCGCAAAGTTCTCGACTACCACGTCGGCCTTTGCGGCAAGCGCCTTTATTAGCTCGCGCCCGCGCGGCTGCTTGAGGTCGAGCGCGAGGCTCTTTTTTGAGTGATTGTGCTGAAAGTAATACGTGCTTTGTGACGCGTTCTTGAATCTCGGATCGCGCGCCTTGTCGCCTGCGGCGCGGCCTCGGTCGCCAAATGGCGCGAGCTCAACCTTGATTACCTCCGCACCAAGCTCGGCCACGATTCGTGTGCAGGTGGGGCCGGCCACGTATTGCGTGATGTCAAGCACGCGGTATCCGGTGAGCATAGGCATATTCGGTTTCATGGGCAGGTCCCGCTATCGCGCTTCGTATTGCTGCTTGCCGAACAACGCATTCCACGAATCGCCGGAAGGCTTTTCCTTATTTCGTTCCAGTCTTTCTTTCAGCACGGCGAGGCCGCGCTGAACGGCGGGCCGCGCGCGCACGTCAGCGTACCAGCGGCTCAGGTTCGGGAAATCGGCGAGGTCTTGTCCCTGCCATTTATGCGGGCGCAGCCACGGATAGGTCGCCATATCGGCGATCGAATAATCGCCGGCAAGATACTGGGCTTCGCCGAGGCGCTTGTCGATCACGCGATAGATGCGGCGCGCTTCGTTAGTGTAGCGCTCGACCGCGTAGGGAATTTGCTCGGGCGCGTAGCGGCGGAAATGATGCGCTTGGCCGAGCATGGGCCCGACGCTGCCCATCTGGAACATCAGCCACTGCATCACGTCGTAGCGCTGCCGCATATCGGTCGGCATGAAGCGCCAGCCACTCTTTTCCGCGAGATACATCATGATCGCGCCGGATTCGAAGACTGCGATTGGCAGTCCGCCGGGCCCGTCATGATCGACCAGTGCCGGAATCTTGTTGTTGGGGCTGATCTTCAGGAATTCGGATTCAAACTGTTCGCCCTTGCCGATATGAACCGGGATGATGTTATACGGCAACCCTAGCTCTTCGAGCAGGATCGTTACCTTGTAGCCGTTCGGCGTCATCCAGAAATAAAGATCGATCATGTCAGGCGGCCGAAGCTTCCTTCAAACCGAGACCGGCTTCTGTGATCCGTTGCTCGAGAAGTTGAATGCGGTCATGGCCCCAGAAGGGTTCACCGCGGAAAATGAAAAACGGTACACCGAAAACATGGTCGGCAGCGGCTTCCTGCTGGCAGCGTTCGTAGGCCTCGCGCCCTTCGCTTTGCAGGTAGTTTAAATAGTCCTCTCCTGAGAGACCGATGCTGTCCAACAGCTGCGCGACCGCTTCGGGTTGATCGGCTTCGAATTCGCGCAAGAAGAATTTCTTGAATGCATCGCGCCCGTAGTCGAGGAAGCGCCCGTGCTTCTCCGCGAATAGCCCTCCGACCGCCGCCGGCATGGTGTCATAAATTTTCAGCGGCCCGCGGATCCAAAGGTTACGATCCTTGGAGCGGCGGCGCGCATCCATGTAGGAATACTTGACCTTGTATTCGGAATAAACGCTGCGCTCGCCCTTTCCTTTGAGTCGCAATTGGAACGGAATCCAGCGGACGCTCACCTTGAAGCGGTCAGGCAATGCCATGCCGAGATCAAAGGCGATGTAGGCGTAAGGACTTTTGAAGTCCGAATACATTTTCACTTCATTGTCGCTGTTGCCCTGTTTCATGTCTTGTCCTTGCGGTCATCTCGGTGCTGTATGACGGGATTTCAGATCGCGCCGCGGCTCGCGCATCGTACGGGGTCAAACTAGCACCTGGAAGGGGTCGGACTGAGGCAACCAATGTCCGCTTTGGGTCATTAGCGGACACTTTGCGATTCGGAAGCGATGTCCGCTTTACCCCCGAAAGCGGACGTGTGCGGTGCAACTAAGGAAGTCCGCTATGGGCCAACAGCGGACATCAGCCACTGTTTATTGCGTCTGCCGCCTACAAATTATCTTCGATCCAGTCAGCAGCGAAATCGATGCCGACTTGGCGGTTGTCGACATGCGCATGCTCTGCGCCGCCTTCTTCGGTC
>JBGQLL010000037.1:0-18749 GCA_041500065.1 Pseudolabrys sp. | reverse complement strand
AGGATCGCAATTGCGGCGGCGCTCGCCGACCAGACCAGCGTGCGCGGCGACAGGCTTGAAAAGAATTCGCCAATGCGGCTGCCGAGGTTGAACGACGCAGCCGGACGACGGTCGGGCTCGGCGTCGATCGCGACGAACAGTTTTTCCATCGCACGCGCGGAGGGTGCGCCCAGAGTCTCATTGAGATGGATGGTCTCGCCGAATTCCTCGCGCACGACCGCGTAGCGGCGAGCAAGCTCAGGATCGCGCGCAAGCGCCTCTTCGACGCGCTGGGCGTCGCGGCGGCTCAGCGTTCCTGCCGCATGCCACGGCAGGAGCTCTTCGATCTCTTGGCGCTCGGGCGCTTCTTGTTTCATCGCACTCATGGCCAACCTCGATCTATTCCTTGCTCCTTCAGGAGCTCCGAGAGTTTCTTACGTGCGTAGAACATACGCGTCTTCACGGTCGCCTCCGGGATGCCGACGATCCCGGCCACCTCTTCCACCGACTTCTCGTGATAGTAAACGAGGTCGATGATTTCCCGGTGGTCAGCCGAGAGCTTGGTCAGGCATTGTCGCAAGGCCAAGCCCTTGTCCTTCTTCGCCAGGGCCGTCTCGGGATCGTCAGCGTGATCCTCGATCTGGCCTGCCGTCTCGTCATCCAGTTCTTCCTCCGGCCGGCGTCGCAATGCCGACAGGGCCTTGAACCGCGCGATACTCAGCATCCACGTCGACGCGGCGGAACGACCCTCGAACCTTCCGGCTTGCCGCCAGACGTCGAGGAACACCTCGCTGATCAAATCTTCCGCCGTCGCTTCATTGCGTACCAGTCTCAGGACGAACCGGTACACGCGAACATGGTGCCGCGCGTACAGCACCTGCATGGCGAGCCGGTCGCCACCTGCGATTCGCGATATCAGAACTTCGTCCGAAGTCGTTTGCATCGCAGAACAATCGGCTCGTGCATGGGTCGCTTGGCGGGGCATCCAGGTTCAAGCGAAGTCGAGGAAATTTGTATACACCCGCCCCTGCAAGAGACAGTTTCCCCTTTTCTGGCAGGGCTGGGCAAGCCGAGGCCAGGAAATGCGGACATTTACTCGTTTTGACGTGAATAAAGCGTGTCAGGCCACCCGGTCGGCGGCGGTGCTTTGAACCTTTCGGCGGGAGCCAGCGACCCATGTGCAGGATGTGACAATCACATCCCCTGAAACCCAAATCCCCTGAGACAGGAGAACCGTTATGTTCCGCAAACTCACCCTCGCCCTCGGTACCACCGTTGCGATTGGTGCCGCCTCGCTGGTCCCGACCTCTGCTTCGGCACATGGCCACGGCGGCCACGGCCACTTCCATGGCCATTGGGGCTACGGCTGGGGCGTCGGCATTGTCGCGCCGGCGGCCCACATTGCTTCCGACTGCTACGTCACAAAGCAGCTCGTCAATACGCCCTTTGGCCCGCGCGTTCGTCGCATCACGGTCTGCGACTGAGCGAGCAGACCATGGACGGGAAATAGCCCCGGCTTCGCTACGCGAAGTCGGGGTTTTCTTTTGGCTTCAATCCTCTTGTCGTTCGCCGGAATTTGTTATGCTCGGTCGCAATCGCCTAGGAGCCAGCGACCGAAAAGATCAAGAAGAAGTATTCGCAATATTTCGGGATTCAGTTTAGCGACCATCCTCCATGTGATGGCCGGGCTTGTCACCACAAGTCGGGTTTACCCGACTTGTGCCTTGTCATTTACCGCGAAAGTCGGGCAAGCCCGACTTTCGTGCCATCACGTCTTCGGCAACAAAGAAAGACGTTGATGCCCGGCACAGGGCCGGGCATGAGAACGAAGGCAATGCCATGCTGCTTGAAGGCTTCAAGCGATCAGAGATCAAGACCAGCGGTGCCCGAATCGTCACGGTTGTCGGCGGCAGTGGTCCGCCGCTGCTGCTGATGCACGGCAATCCATTTACCCACCTGTCGTGGCTGAAGGTGGCGCCGTCGCTGGCGCACGAGTTTACGGTAGTTGCCACGGATCTGCGTGGTTACGGTGATTCCGAAAAACCGCCGGGCGGTGAGGATCATTCCGGCTATTCATTCCGCGCGATGGCGCAGGATCAGGCCGAAGTGATGGCCTCGTTAGGCTTCGACAAATTTTATGCTGCGGGCCACGATCGAGGCGGCCGCGTGCTGCACCGCATGTGCCTCGATCATCCGAAAAAGGTGGCTCGGGCGGCGATCCTCGACATCATCCCGCAGCATCACCTGTACAACAACATCAATAAAGAATGGGCAACGTTCTCCTGGCATTGGTTCTTCAACATACAGCCCTACGACCTGCCGGAGCGGATGATGGGCGCCGATCCCGATTGGTTTATCGAAAAGAAGCTGGCGAAAACCAAACAGGGCCTGAGCTTTTTCGATGAGGGCGCCCTTGCCGAATACAAACGTTGCTTCCGAAACCCGGCGACCATCCACGCCATTTGCGAGGATTATCGCGCAGCAGCCGGTGTCGATCTGGAGATGGACGCCGAGGACTTTGCCGCAGGCCGCAGAATCGAATGCCCTGTGCTTCTGCTGTGGGGTGCGACCGGTGGCGTAGGCCGCAACAGCAAACCTGGGCCCGCCGAAATCTGGCGCAACTACGCTACGAATATCGTCGGCGCCAAGGCGGTCCCATCGGGACATTATCTGTCCGAAGAGGCGCCCGCCGAAACCACCGCCGCGCTGCGCGAGTTTTTTGCCGCTCCCTGATCAGGCCGTGGCGGAGGGCGCTGCAAAAAAGTTTTTCAGCGCATACCAGAGCAGGTGCCGATTTTTGCTCCAGCCAGCGCTGTGTGCGGTCTGCGGCAGGATGATGAACTGGCGGTCTCCGTTCGGAAGTTGCCGGTAGAACTCGAGCAGGTCGTCATTGGTCGAATTGCCATCGAATTCACCGCGCAACATCAGCACCGGTGACTGCACCTTTTTCGGGTCGACGATCGGCAAGTTTGCAGCCATGTCGATATATGTGCCGCTCGGCACCTGTTCGCCGAATTTCATTTCTTCGGCGATGATCGCTTCGGCCACCGCCGGATCGTAGCTCGACGGCAGGCCGTCTCGTGTGAAGATCGAACGGATCATTGCGGCGTCGCGTTTTCGGCGCGGGCTCGCGCGCAGGGCGTCGATCTTTTCCCTTCGCCGTTCGATCTCGGCTGCACCGTTACCCTTGTAGGTGAAGGCGCAGAGTCCCAGCCGGCCGACCCGCTCGGGCTGCGCCTGCGCGTAAGCGGCAGCACGGATGCCGCCAGATGATGTCCCATAAAAATGCAACTTTTGCTGGCCAGTCTCCTGCGCAACCACCGGAACAGCGGCTTTCAAATCTTCGACGCCGCTGGGGATGTCGGAATTGTTGCCGGAGCTGCCGGAATAGCCGTAGCCATCGTGATCCATGGTCCAGACGTCGTAACCATCTCGAGCAAGCACGTTCATCAGCGAGTATTCGCCCTTGCCTGGCACCGTAAGATCGTATGAAGAACGCGACGAGTTCGAGGAGCCATGCACCAGAAACACAACGGACAGCGCCGCTTCGCCCGATTTCGGCGCACCGACGCGTTTGCGCCAAAGATTGAGTTTCACATCGCCTTTCTTAGCCCAATATTCGGCGCTCCAGATCTCGCCACCCGATGACGCTTGCGTAGCCACCGGCAAGCTCGACAGAAGCCCGGCGCTCACACCTAGCCCGGCGCTCTTGAGAACAGTACGGCGGGGCAAGGCGGGATCGAATTCGCTCATAGGCACCTCCCGGATGGCCACCATTTCATCAGTTGGCGGGCGGCCTTATTTCCGACACGCTAGCAGATTGCGAGAAGAGGTGGCAGTCCACTCGCCCGGCGGGGCGAGTTCTGCTAGGGGTCGGGCAAGGCGCGCTCTGCGGGGCCGCGCGGCGTTGGAGGCGATGCGGCCCGCGCCAATCCGGAGGAATGATGCTCAAGTCGCTGCGCGCAGTGGCGCGATTTTTTCAGAAGACGATCGGTTGGAATCGAATCGGCGTCCTGTTGAGCATCGCCATCATCACCGTGGCGGTCGTGGTGCTTTTCCACATGCTCCGCGACATCAATACTGAAGAGGTCGTCGCGGCGTTAAAGGCAACCCAACCGCAACATATCGCCGCAGCCGCATTCTTTGTTGCTTGCGGTTATTTCACGCTGACCTTTTATGACTGGTTCGCCTTGCGAACCATCGGTCGTGCTGAAGTTCCCTATCGCGTTGCGGCGCTTACGGGCTTCACCAGCTATTCGATTGGCCACAATGTCGGTGCAACAGTATTCACCGGCGGCGCGGTGCGTTACCGCATTTATTCGACGTATGGTCTCGATGCGGTCGAGGTGGCCAAGATCTGCTTCGTCGCCGGCCTGACCTTCTGGCTCGGCAATGCCACGGTGTTGGGTCTTGGTGTTGCCTATCATCCGCAAGCGGCCGGACCGATCGATCAGCTGCCGCCTTGGCTCAATCGCACCGCCGCTATCGCCATATTGGTGGTGCTGGTCTCCTATGTGGGCTGGGTGTGGAGTGCCCCGCGCGAAATCGGTCAAGGCGAGTGGAAAGTCAATCTGCCGAGCGGGCCGTCGACCCTGCTGCAAATTGGCATCGGAATTCTCGATCTCGGCTTCTGCTCGCTGGCCATGTACATGCTGCTCCCGGGTGAGCCGAACATCGACTTCGTGACGATAGCGGTGGTGTTCGTATCGGCGACGCTGCTGGGCTTCGCCAGTCATGCACCCGGCGGCCTCGGCGTCTTCGACGCAGCCATGCTCGTGGCACTGTGGCAGTTCGACAAGGAATCCGTGTTGGCCGGGCTGCTGTTGTTCCGGCTCCTCTACTATCTTTTGCCGTTCGCAATTGCGCTGGCTATCCTCGGTTCGCGTGAAATATGGCTGAATATGAAAGGCACACGGCGAAACATCGAACCGAAGTCGATAACATCGGTGACGGCGCCGATCCGCAGCGAGATCGAGGCTGAAAAAACCGACGCCGACTGAACCATGGCGATAAACGATGACCGCCGCGATTTTCCCGCCGCCACAGGCTTGGGGGCTCGATTGCGCGGCGCGTGGCAAGCATTGGTCGGCCATAAGACTGCCGTCAGCGCCGCCGGCGTTGCACCCATAGCCGACCGGACGCTTGCCGGACCGCAGGCCTTGTTGATCGAGCAGTTCATTGCCGGGCTGCCGGGCGCTGCGATCGTACTCGACCGCGAAGGTCGGGTGATTGCGTTCAACGAAGCGGCATCAGGCATCACTCCGGCCTTGCGGCGCGGTGAACCCGCGCTGATCGCATTGCGCATGCCGGAACTGGTCGATGCCATCCGTCGCGCGGCCAGACGTCGCGAGTCACAACGCGTGGAATTCTTCGAACGCGTACCTCTCGACCGCTGGTTCGAAGCTTTCGTGATGCCGATCAGACTCGCGACCGGCAGCGACGCTGCCGTTGATCTTTTGGTAATGACTTTCAACGATCTCACGCCGCTGCGGCGGGTGGAGGAGATGCGTGCGGACTTCATCGCCAATGCCAGCCATGAATTGCGCACGCCGCTTGCGGCACTACTTGGCTTCGTCGAGACACTGCAAGGTCCTGCGAAGGACGACCCCGTCGCGCGCGAAAAATTCCTCGGCATCATGCAGGGGCAGGCGACGCGCATGGCTCGCCTCATCGACGATCTGCTGTCGCTCTCGCGCATAGAGCTCAATGCCCATTTGCAGCCGAGTACGCCGATAGACCTTGCGCCGATCGTGCGCCAGGTCGTCGATGGCCTGCAGACGCTCGCACGCGACCGCCGCGTCGAGATCAAAGTGACTTCGCCGCCGGACGCTGTGTTGGTGCTCGGTGACCGCGACGAGTTGATCCGCGCGCTCGAAAATCTGGTCGAAAATGCCTTGAAATATGGGGCC
Source organism: Pseudolabrys sp. (assembly GCA_041500065.1). Classification (GTDB taxonomy): domain Bacteria; phylum Pseudomonadota; class Alphaproteobacteria; order Rhizobiales; family Xanthobacteraceae; genus Pseudolabrys. The sequence goes on along the minus strand of JBGQLL010000037.1, from coordinate 12,861 downwards.
GCCGGCAAGCGAGTCGACGTCACATTGGGGCGCGGGCAGACCCGCGGTGGCACGCCGGAAGCGCGGGTGGCGGTACGCGACTATGGTCCGGGGATCGCCCCGGAACATCTGCCGCGGCTTACCGAGCGCTTTTATCGTGTCGACGTGTCTGACAGCCGCGCTCAGGGCGGAACCGGATTGGGGCTTGCGCTGGTCAAACACGTGCTCAACCGGCACGGCGGCCGGCTTACCATCGAGAGCACGCCTGGCGCTGGCGCCGCCTTCATAATGCATCTGCCGTTGCGCACCGACGATTCCCCTCCATCAGATGATTCACCATCAAATTCAGAGGCTTAAATTGTCATGTGACTGTCACCAAAGCTTTATAGAACGGTGACATGGGACCCTTATGGCTGACCACGGCTTCGGATTTCCCCACGCTAAAGCAGAACAAAAAACGTCCGAAGCCGTCGTGGAGAGCCTTTTTTAGATCAACAGCGGCCGCCCGAATCATTGGGCGCGAAGACAGGAGCGGTGGGTCGTTGTGGCCCGCGCATGTCTTTGGCCGCCAACATGGAGAGAACCCTTGAAACACTGGACCGCATTGGCAGCCATTGGCGTCATCGCTGCCGCCGCGTTCGTTCCGGCCAAAGCCGCCGACATTTCCGGTGCCGGCGCAACCTTCCCTTATCCGGTCTATGCCAAATGGGCCGATGAGTACAAAAAAGTCACCGGCAATGGACTGAACTATCAGTCGATCGGTTCCGGCGGCGGCATCAAGCAGATCAAAGCCAAAACCGTGACGTTCGGCGCCAGCGATGCGCCTTTGCCCGGCAAGGAACTCGACGAAGCAGGTCTCGCCCAGTTTCCGATGGTGATGGGCGGCATCGTGCCGGTCGTCAATCTTGACGGCGTGAAACCAGGCGATCTGATCATCGATGGTCCGACGCTTGCCAAGATCTTCCTCGGCGACATCAAGACCTGGGATGATCCGGCGATCAAAAAATTAAATCCAAGCGTGAAGCTGCCGAACCAGGCGATTGCGATCGTGCATCGGTCCGATGGTTCCGGCACCACATTCAACTTCGCATACTACCTTGCCGACGTCAGCGCCGACTGGAAATCGAAGGTTGGAGTCAACACGTCGGTACAATGGCCAAGTGGCATCGGCGCCAAGGGTAACGAAGGCGTCGCCAACAATGTCGCCAACACCAAGGGCTCGATCGGATATGTCGAGTACGCTTATGCCAAGCAGAACAAGCTGACCTTCACCAAGATGGTCAACAAGGCCGGCAAGACGGTGGCACCAACTTCGGATGCGTTCCAGGCGGCGGCGGCGAATGCCGACTGGAAGTCGCAACCCGGTTACGGCGTGATCCTGGCCAATCAACCTGGCGACAAATCGTGGCCGATGACGGCTGCGACCTGGATCCTCGTCTACAAGCAGCCGAGTGATATTGCTGCGACCGGCGAGGCGCTTAAGTTCTTCGCCTGGGCATACAAGAACGGCGGCAAGTCGGCCGAAGAGCTTGACTACGTTCCGATGCCCGCCAATGTCGTCACGGATATCGAGAAATCCTGGACGACCGACATCAAGGACGCGAGCGGCAAGCCCGTTTTCGCGATGACCAATTGATCCGAAACCGAAGGAAAGGGCGCCGCGTGGCGCCCTTTCCATGTTTCCACCGCGGGCCGACAGGCGGCTTGTGCTGCGGGCGGCAGGCGGCTTGAGTAGCTCTCCGCAACGGCGAAAGGCCAAAGGAGAGCCGGATGTTATCGACCGGGAGGCGATCCGTGGTTGATGTGGCGTTGCAAGGTGCGGGGATTTCGGCCGTCGACCACGTCGACCGAGCGAAGGTCCTGCAACGTCTACGGCTGGGCGACATCGCATTTCGCCATCTGACCCGCGTGGCCGCTCTGGCAGTTCTTATCATCCTCGGCGGGATTATCGTTTCGCTGGTTTGGGGGTCGTTACCGGCGCTGCGAACTTTCGGCGTGAGCTTCCTTTACGAAGAAGTCTGGAATCCGGTTACCGAGAAATTCGGGGCTATCGCACCAATCTACGGCACCATCGTTACGTCATTTATTGCGATGCTGATTGCCGTACCAGTCGGCCTGTTCATCGCGATGTTCCTGACAGAGTTGTGCCCGATGTGGCTGCGCCGCCCGATCGGCATCGCAATCGAACTGCTCGCCGGAATTCCCAGCATCATTTACGGAATCTGGGGTCTGTTCGTATTTGCGCCGTTCCTGCAACAATATGTGCAGCCGTTTCTGATCACGCTATTCGGAGAAATTCCAATATTTTCGACGCTGTTTGCCGGCCCGCCCTACGGTATCGGTATTTTCACCGCCGGCCTGATCCTTGCGATCATGGTCCTGCCCTTTATCACCTCAATCTCGCGCGATGTTTTCGAAGCGGTGCCGCCGGTGCTCAAGGAAGCGGCCTATGGGCTCGGTTGCACGACCTGGGAGGTCGCACGTTACATTGTGTTGCCTTACACCCGTGTCGGTGTGATCGGTGGTGTCATGCTCGGTCTCGGACGCGCGCTCGGCGAGACCATGGCCGTTACCTTCGTGATCGGAAATGCGCACCGTATCTCCGGCTCGTTGTTAGCGCCGGGCACCACGATTTCCGCCACCATCGCCAACGAATTCACCGAGGCGGTCGGCGACCTTTACACTTCTGCATTGATCGCACTCGGTCTCATCCTGTTCGTCATCACCTTCATTGTGCTGGCCATCGCGCGGCTGTTGCTGATGCGGCTGAACGCACAGGTCGGGCGCTAACCATGGATCCATCGATCTCCCGGCTCTATGCAAAGCGACGCCGCCGTAACGTCGTCACCATGGCTCTCGCCTATGGTGCAACAGGCTTCGGTTTGACCTGGCTGGTGGTCATCCTGGGGGTGCTGTTGTGGGAAGGCTTCAGTGGCTTGTCGCTAGCGGTGTTCACTGAAATGACTCCGCCACCCGGTTCGGCAGGCGGCCTTCTCAATCCGATCGTCGGCAGCCTGGTGATGACGACGATCGCGGTGCTGATAGGCACCCCGCTCGGGATGCTTGCCGGCACGTACATGGCTGAGTATGGCCGCTACGATAAATTGACGACAGTCGTGCGCTTCATCAATGACATCTTGCTCAGCGCGCCATCGATCGTGATCGGCCTATTTGTCTACGAGATCATGGTCGCGCAGATGGGCCATTTCTCCGGTTGGGCCGGCGCTGTCTCGCTGGCGGTGATCGTCGTGCCGGTGGTCGTGCGAACAAGCGAGGACATGCTCACGCTGGTGCCCGACACGCTGCGCGAAGCCGCGGCCTCGATCGGGCTGCCGCGCGCGCTGATGATCACCAAGGTTGCCTACCGTGCGGCGCGCGCGGGCATGGTCACCGGTGTGTTGCTGGCGGTTGCACGAATTTCTGGCGAGACCGCGCCGCTCTTGTTCACCGCGCTTAACAATCAGTTCTGGAGCCTCAACTTGAACGCTCCCGTCTCCAGCCTTCCGGTCGTCATCTTCCAGTTTGCGCTGAGCCCCTACAAGGATTGGCAGAAACTGGCGTGGACCGGAGCGCTGATCATCACCATGGCGGTGCTTGCGCTGAGCATCATCGCCCGGATCCTTGCTGCCCCGAGAAAAACATCATGAGCGTAGCAGCTTTCACCGTACCGACCGTCAGCCACGCACCTGGGAATGCGGAAGATCTCACCGAGAAGATCTCAATCCGCGATCTGGATTTCTATTACGGGGACCACCGTGCGCTGAAGGGCATTTCCGTTCCGCTTTACCAGGGCCAGGTGACGGCGTTTATCGGCCCGTCCGGATGCGGCAAGTCGACTCTGCTGCGAGTTCTCAACCGGATGTACGACCTTTATCCAAACCAGCGGGCTACCGGTCATGTGCGGCTGGACAATGATGACATTCTCTCACCGTCACAGGATCTCAATTTGCTGCGCGCGAAAGTTGGCATGGTGTTCCAGAAACCGACGCCATTTCCTATGACCATCTTCGAGAACATTGCCTTCGGTATCAGGCTATATGAGCGACTTCCGAAGACGGAGCTCGAAGATCGGGTCAGATACGCGCTGGAACGCGCGGCGTTGTGGGAGGAAGTCAAGGATAAGCTTGGCGCCAATGGGCTTTCGCTCTCGGGCGGCCAACAACAGCGCCTGTGCATCGCACGCACTGTTGCTGTGCGGCCAGAAGTGATCCTGTTCGACGAGCCGTGTTCGGCCCTAGACCCAATCTCAACCGCCAAGATCGAGGAACTGATCGACGAGTTGAAGGATGACTACACAATCGCCATTGTGACCCACAACATGCAGCAGGCCGCGCGCGTGTCGGATTTCACGGCCTTCATGTATCTCGGCGAGCTCGTCGAGTTCGGTGAAACCACTCGTATCTTCACCACCCCGAATGACCGCCGCACCCAGGACTACATCACGGGCCGCTTCGGCTAGCGCATGATCATGCGCCAACGCAGATGAGCGAAAGATAATGACAATGACCGACCACACCATGAAGGCCTTCGACACCGACCTGCAGGACCTCGCCCGCATGGTCGCTGAAATGGGCGGCCTCGCCGAGAAACAGGTCGCAGAGTCGGTCGACGCGCTGGCGAAGCGGGACACCACATTGGCGCAACGCGTCTCCACGGCCGACACCAATATCGATGCATTGCAGCGCGAGATTGAAGAGAAGGCGGTGCTTACCATCGCTCGGCGCCAGCCAATGGCGGTTGATCTGCGCGAAGTTGTCGGCGCGCTACGCCTTGCAAATGACCTCGAACGCATCGGCGATCTCGCCAAGAACATTGCCAAGCGCGTGATAGCGCTAAACGGGGAGTTTCCGCCGCCGAAGCTGATCCGCGGTGTCGAACACATGACCGATCTCGTGCTCGAGCAGCTGAAGCTGGTACTCGATGCCTACGGCCGACGGGACGTCAGCAAGGCGATGACGGTATGGCGCGGCGACGAGGAGATCGACGCGGTCTGCACGTCGGTTTTCCGCGAATTGCTCACCTATATGATGGAAGATCCGCGCAACATCACGTTCTGCATCCATCTGATGTTTTGCGCCAAGAACATTGAGCGCATGGGCGATCATGCCACTAACATTGCGGAAACGGTCCATTACATCATCGAAGGACGCCCGATTGCCGATCAGCGGCCGAAGGGCGATACCACGACCATTGCCGCGCCGCGCACGGCCGGCGACAGGTAATGGAATTTCGCATGAACGCTCGCATTCTGATTGTGGAAGACGAGGAGCCGCTGACCATGCTCCTCCGCTACAACCTCGAGGCCGAAGGCTATGAGGTCGAGACCTCGGCCCGCGGCGACGAGGCCGATACGCGCCTGAAAGAGAGCACGCCCGACCTGGTGGTGCTCGACTGGATGTTGCCCGGTCTTTCCGGCATCGAATTGTGCCGCCGCCTGCGCGCGCGCCCCGAGACACGACAATTGCCGATCATCATGCTGACTGCGCGCGGTGAGGAAAGCGAAAAGGTGCGCGGTCTTGCTACCGGCGCCGATGACTACATCGTCAAGCCGTTCTCGGTGCCGGAATTGCTGGCGCGCGTGCGGGCGCTATTGCGCCGTGCCAATCCGGAACGGGTTGCCACCGTGCTCAACATCGGCGACATCGAGCTCGATCGCGAAAAGAAAAGAGTTTCCCGCAACGGGCGCCCCGTCGATCTCGGGCCAACCGAATATCGCTTGCTGGAATTCCTGATGGAGCGGCCAGGCCGGGTATTTTCCCGCGAGCAATTGCTCGACGGGGTCTGGGGTTCGGACATCTATATCGACGAACGCACCGTCGACGTACACGTTGGCCGGCTGCGCAAGGCGATCAATCGCGGCCAAATGGCCGATCCCATCCGTACGGTTCGTGGCGCTGGCTATGCGCTCGACGATCGTTTCGGCCGAATGAACTGACGGCCATTTTCCAACGAGCCACAGATCCGAGTGTGCGTCACTGCGGGCGCCACCTTATGCCGCCGTGACGGAGACGAAATCCGAGCTTTGAGGCAAACAGCAGGAAACCGTAGGCAAACTGCAACCGCCGCAACGGCGAGACGAAGGAACGCCGTTCATAGAAATCACCGGCCAGGATGGTGATCAACTCGTGGCGCGTGTTGAAGAGATCGAACGTTGACATGAGGACGTCGCGAAGTATCGGAGAATTTATCCGGTAGATAAGCCAGGACAGGGAAGCGAGGCTCGTCTGTATCTTTCGCTCATAGTCGCGCACCAGATGCTCACGGGGCTCCCGGCCATCGAGCAAGGCATCGACAACACCGGCGCCGAATGATGCGCTGCTCATGGCCATCATCACGCCGCTTGAAAACAACGGATCAATGAACGCCGCGGCGTCACCGACGAGAATGTAGCGTTCGCCCACATAACTTCGCGAGTCGTATGAATAATCCGCACATGCGACGAGTGGGTTTAACAGTTCGGCGTTCGTCATATCCCTTGCAAGGCTTGGGCACTTGCCGACCGCGTCCGCGAAAATCGCGTCCAACTTGCCCTTCCTTGTCTTGAAGAGCGCTTGCGTTCCCACGACGCCGACGCTTGTCACGTTATCAGGCAAGGGAATCACCCAGAACCACCCATGTTCGAACAGATGGACGGTAATCATTCCCGCCTTGCCCCCGACCTGGCGCGGTACATTTCGGAAATGTCCAAATATGGCCGCGGTGTTGTTCTGTTTGTCGATGCGCTTTAGTCCTAGCCGACCCGCAAGAAGGGTATCGCGTCCGGATGCATCAACCAGAAAGCGGGCGGACCACTGCGTTGGAGTGTTGTCAGGACCAATTGCAGTGACAGTCGTGCGATCCGCGGCATCCAAGGTGACGTCGGTTACCCGGGTACCCTCCATCACAGTGGCGCCAAGCCGGCGGCTGTTATCAAGCAGCAATTTGTCGAATTCCGAACGCTTCACCTGGTAGCTGTAACCGACACTCAGCAACGGATTGTCGGCAAAGCGAAACGTTGCCACCGCCTCGTGCTCGTCGGAGACGAGTTCCGCACCGGGCTTGTAGACGCCGATGCGTCGAACGTCGTCTGCTACGCCCAGACGGTCGAACAGAGGCAAGTTGAGGGGCAGCAGCGACTCGCCGATGTGGAAACGCGGGAAGCGTTCCTTCTCCAGCAGAACAACACGTCTGGATTTCTGAGCGAGCAGGGCGGCAATTGTGGAGCCGGCCGGGCCACCGCCGACCACAAGGACATCGCATTCTTGATGATGTGTCATGGCTGCCGCCAAATTGCGGATCGAGGTCATTTCAAGAATGGCTCAAGGCCGTGCCCTCATTGTGGCAACGGCGTAACCATGCGTGAAACGACAAGCGTCAGGTTGAGAACGTCAAAGACAATGGCCGGGACGAGCCCGGCCACCATAAGGAGTGCGATCGTGCGCGATCAGTTCCTGAACGGCCGTTTGTCACGCCGGCGATCGCTGGCCGGTTGATAGGCAACGCGGCAGTGATAGGAGCAATAGGGTAGGTCGTTCGCGGTGTCGCCACCGCAGAAGAAAAAGTCCGTGCCGCCTGGATCGCCAACCGGCCAACGGCAGGTCTTCTCCGTCAACTGCAGTAACGTCTTGCGCTGCTCAACTGGAATTTCGATCAGCTCCGGTTCGGGCTCGACATCGTAGTCATAGGCGAGAGCGGTATTGCCGCGCATTGACGGCCGCGGAACCCGCATCATGTGACCGGAGGAGCGAGCCTTGCGTGGCCGTGGGGCCGACGAGGAAGGACTCTTGGCACGGCCGGAGAGGCCGAGGCGGTGAACTTTGCCGATCACCGCGTTGCGGGTGATCCCGCCAAGCTCGGCTGCAATCTGGCTGGCCGACAGGCCATCCGCCCATAATTTCTTCAGGAGTTCGACCCTCTCGTCCGTCCAGCCCATTAGGTTTCTCCTCAGACTTCAAGGCCTCGGATGGAATCCAACCCCCTCGTCGGACGCCCCATCGGGCGCCAGACGCATACGCGTCAGGGATGGACTAGAAATCGCTCGGTAGCACGAGATGTCGTACTACCTGACCGAGACGCTACAATAGGCAGTGACTCGGCTGCAAGCTCTTACAGGCCTCCGCGTCTAGCTACCAACAGGTTTTCCTTTAGAATCGGGACTTGCGGCACAATTGAGTCGCCGGTGCTTGTGTTGACAGGGCGAGACCCGGCAATAGAATGAAAAAAGTGCCGCCCGGCGAGGCGGCACATTTTCTTTTCGGCGCGCGCATGGCGCCGAAAATCAGTGACCGGGGTCCGAAAAGGTCATGTGCAGACGAAAGCGCATGAGCGGGCAACGGTTTTCGGACAAGATCATGCGCAGACGAAAATGCTCGATGGAAGAAGTCGGTCGTGAGCTCGCATTTATTGCCAACCTATGCGCGGGTCGATCTCGCTTTCGAGCGGGGCGAGGGCGCTTGGCTGTTCACGGCCGAGGGTGAGCGCTATCTCGATTTTACCGCCGGCGTTGCCGTTAACGCGCTCGGCCACGCGCATCCGCAGCTGGTCAAGGCGCTGACCGAGCAAGCGCACAAGGTCTGGCACGTCTCCAATCTCTACCGGATCCCCGAAGGCGAGAAGCTGGCGGACAGGCTTTGTGCGGCGAGTTTTGCCGACACTGTATTTTTCCAGAACTCGGGTGCTGAGGCGCTGGAATGCGCGATCAAGATGGCGCGCAAGTATCAATCAACCTGCGGCAAGCCCGAGCGATATCGCATCATCACCTTTGAAGGCGCTTTTCATGGCCGCACACTCGCGACCATCGCCGCTGCCGGCAACAAGAAATATCTCGAAGGCTTCGGCCCGCCAGTCGAAGGTTTCGACAATGTTCCGTTCAACGATCTCGATGCGGTCAAACGCGCAATCGGGCCCGAGACTGCGGCAATTCTGATCGAGCCCATCCAGGGCGAGGGCGGCGTGCGGGTTGCTTCGTCTACTTTCCTGCGCGGCTTGCGCCAACTTTGCGACCAGCATGGCCTGTTGCTCGTCTTCGACGAGGTGCAGACCGGCATCGCGCGCACCGGCGAAATGTTCGCCTATGAACGCTACGGCGTTACGCCGGACGTCATGGCGCTCGCGAAGGCTCTTGGCAGCGGCTTCCCGATCGGCGCCTGTCTTGCAACCACGGAAGCCTCGAAGGGAATGACAGTCGGCTCGCACGGTTCGACTTTTGGAGGCAATCCGCTGGCAATGGCCGTTGCAAATGCGGTGCTCGACGTGGTGATGGCTGACGGATTCATCGAGCGCGTTCGCACGAATGCGCTGCTGCTCAAGCAGCGGCTGGCCGAACTGAAGGATCGCCATGCCTCGGTGATTGCCGAAGTGCGCGGCGAAGGTCTGCTCATAGGCCTTCGGATGATCCCGCAGGCTTCCGAGATGATCGATGAGTTGCGCGCCGAGAAAATGATTACGGTCGCCGCGGGTGACAATGTTGTGCGGTTGGTGCCGCCGCTCATCATCGGTGAGAAAGAAATAACGGAAGCGATCGGATGTATCGACCGGGCCTGTACGCGCCTTGCGGAGACGCATGCGCGGAAGGCGAAGGTGGCGTCATGACCGCAAACGGCGTCCGGCATTTCCTTGATCTCATCGACATCCCAAAGCCGGTGCTTGCCGGGCTGATCGACAAAAGCCGCTCGATGAAGGCCGCGCGGGCGCGGGGTGTCGTCGCGTCGCCGCTCGCCGGCAAGACGCTGGCGATGGTGTTCGATAAGCCCTCGACCCGTACGCGTGTGTCCTTCGACGTCGCCATGAGGCAGCTTGGGGGTGAGGCAATCCTGTTGACGGCGCAGGAAATGCAGCTGGGACGCGGTGAAACGCTCGCCGACACCGCGCGCGTGCTGTCGCGCTATGTCGATGCGATCATGATCCGCATCCTCGACCACGAAGCCGTGGCGGAACTCGCGCGCCACGCCACCATTCCTGTGATCAATGGCCTCACGCGGCGCTCGCATCCCTGCCAGGTGCTGGCCGACGTGATGACCTACGAGGAAAAGCGCGGGCCGATCCGTGGCCGCACAATTGCCTGGAGCGGCGATTCCAACAACGTGCTGGCAAGCTGGATGCACGCGGCCGAACGCTTCGATTTTCAGCTGCGGATAGCAACGCCGGCGGAACTGCGGCCGAAAAAATGGCTGATGGATTGGGTGAAATCGTCAGGCGCGGCGATCAGGATCGGGGACGATCCCGAAGCCGCGGTCAAGGATGCCGACTGCGTCGTCACCGATACCTGGGTTTCAATGGGCGACCGCGACGGCAAGCACCGCCACAACGTGCTCAAGCGCTACCAGATCAATGCCAGCCTGATGGCGAAGGCCAAGCCTGACGCGCTGTTCATGCACTGCTTGCCGGCGCATCGCGGCGAGGAGGTTACCGACGAGGTGATCGACGGACCGCAGTCGGTGGTGTTCGACGAGGCGGAAAATCGTTTGCATGCCCAGAAGGGTCTGCTCGCCTGGTGCCTGCACGTCGACGCCTAGCGTCTTAGCGGCGCGAATGTCGGTTATGCCAAAAGCGGGAACAGCGGGGCTCGCTTTCCGATTGTTGAACGCTACATAGGGTCCATGACTGATCCTCAAATTGCTATTCCCTCGCGCGCGCCGTCGGCCACCACTGCTGATGATACTGTCATGCCGTTCGAGGTCGCGAAGCTTGATTTGCGGGGCCGCGTTGTGCGCCTCGGTCCTGCCGTGGACGAGATTCTTGCGCGTCATGCCTATCCGCAACCGGTCGCCAAGCTGCTCGGCGAGGTGCTGGTGCTTACGGTCATGCTCGGCTCAGCCCTGAAGATCGACGGACGCTTTATCCTGCAAACGCAAAGCGACGGTCCGGTCCGGATGCTGGTCGTGGACTTCACCGCGCCTGACAAAATGCGGGCCTGCGCGCGCTTCGACAAGGATCGTGTGGCTGCTGCGATCGCGTCGGGCGAGACAAGCGGAGGCGCGCTGCTCGGGAAGGGCCATCTCGCGATGACCATCGACCAGGGGCCTGACATGAATCGTTATCAGGGCCTGGTCGCGCTCGATGGCGGTTCGCTGGAAGATGTAGCGCACGAGTATTTCCTGCGGTCGGAACAGATCCCAACGCGAGTGCGGCTCGCGGTCGCTGAAGAATTGCGTGCCAGGTCGGGCGGCCCTACCCACAGCTGGCGTGCCGGCGGGATCATGCTGCAATTTTTGCCGAAGGCGCCCGAACGTGTGCGCGTTGCCGATCTCGATCCAGGCGATGCCCCCGAGGGCGTTGAGCCGCACACTGTCGACGAAGACGACGCCTGGGCCGAAGGTCAAGCCTTGATTTCGACCGTGGAGGATATCGAGCTGATCGATCCGGCGCTTTCGAGCGAGCGGCTTGTCTACCGGCTTTTCCATGAGCCGGGGGTTCGCGTTTTCCGCGGCAGTCCGGTGCGCGCGGAGTGCTCATGCTCGCGGGACAATGTCGAGGCCATGCTCAAAAGCTTTTCGCAGGAGGATCGCGATCACATGGTCGAAGACGGCAAGATTTCCGTCACGTGCGAATTCTGCAGTGCGAACTATCAGTTCGCGCCCGGGGAGGTTGGCGCCATTCCTAGTTGATCGTGCGTTCGGCGTGGGACGAGTCGAGTGAAAATGCGGGGATCTCGATGTCGAAATGCTCTCCAGTTTCCGTCACCATGCCGTAGCTGCCGACCATGAAACCCGATGGTGTCGGCAGCGGAACTCCGCTGGTGTACTCGAACGATTCGGTTGGCTTGAGCGTCGGTTCTTCCCCCACGACGCCCGGGCCTTTGACCTCCTGCAAGCGTCCGAGCGCATCGGTAATGCGCCAATGCCGCGTCTTGAGCTGAACGGTCTCTGCACCCAGGTTCGTAATGTTGATGGTATAGGCCCAGAAGAAATAGCCGTTGCCCGGCGACGATCGCTCCGAAACAAAACGGGGCGTGACGGTGACCTCAATCTTGCGGGTTACGGCGCGATACATCTATATGCCGCACAATTTACTTGGCCGGGGCTTGCCATTCGTTTGTTGCCCCGGATTATGACCGAAAGAGCGCACGAAAGAAACGTCGCACATGGCCCCGGTTTCGACCGAACGCGATCTCCGGCTCGATTTGTTCCGCGGCCTCGCGCTCTGGCTGATTTTCCTCGATCACATTCCGTCCAACGCCGTGAGCTGGATTACCATCCGCAACTACGGCTTCAGCGACGCGACCGAGATTTTCGTCTTCATCTCGGGCTACACCGCGGCTTTCGTTTATGGTCGCGCGATGCAGCAACACGGTTTCGTTATCGCCTCGGCCCGGGTGCTCAAGCGCGCATGGCAAATTTATATCGCCCATGTGTTTCTGCTCGCCATCTATCTCGCCGAGATCGCTTATGTGGCGAACAGTTTCGATAATCCTCTCTATACCGAGGAAATGGGCGTCCTCGATTTTCTCAAGAATCCCGATGTCACCATCCTTCAGGCGCTGCTCCTGAAGTTCAAGCCGGTGAACATGGACATACTGCCACTCTATATCCTGCTTCTCGCGTGGTTTCCCCCGATGCTGTGGCTGTTGCTGCGCGCACCGTCGATCGCATTGATCGCCTCGGCATCGCTATACGCTTTGATGTGGCTGTTCGAGTGGAACATTCCGGCATATCCGAGCGGCGCGTGGGTGTTCAATCCGTTTGCCTGGCAATTGCTGTTCGTGTTTGGCGCCTGGTGTGCGCTCGGCGGCGCGCAAAATCTGTCGCGCTGGCTGCAGTCCAAGGTCGTGGTAGGTCTGGCGATCGCCTATCTCGTGTTCGCGTTTGCAATCGCAATGACCTGGTATTTTCCGAGGCTTGCGGTTTTCGTCCCAAAGTTTGTCGGCGAAGCGATCTATCCGATCGACAAGACCAATCTCGATGT
>JBGQLL010000036.1:0-18847 GCA_041500065.1 Pseudolabrys sp. | reverse complement strand
CGCGGCAGGAGGAGGACGTCCCGATCCTCTTGCTGCACGGCGTGGAGCGCCATTATCGGCAGGGCGATGAGACCCTGCATGTGCTCAGCGGCGTCGAATTAGCGCTCTGGGCCGGACAGTCGGTTGCGCTGGTAGCGCCCTCGGGCGCCGGTAAGTCCACGCTGCTGCATATCGCCGGCCTGCTCGAGCATCCTGACCATGGCGACGTCTATATCGAGGGCCGTTCGACCGCGATCCTGGCCGATCACGAGCGGACCCGCATCCGTCGCAATGAGATCGGCTTCGTCTACCAATCCCACCACCTCTTGCCGGAGTTCTCGGCGCTGGAAAACGTGTTGCTGCCGCAGATGATCCGCGGGCTGACGCGTGTCGAGGCCAGGAGCCGCGCCGTCGAACTGCTTGAATATCTGGGGCTCGGCCGCCGACTCACTCACCGGCCTTCGGAGCTGTCCGGCGGTGAGCAGCAGAGGGTGGCGATTGCCCGCGCGGTCGCAAACGCTCCTCGCGTTCTTTTGGCTGATGAGCCGACCGGAAACCTCGATCTGCACACGGCCGAGCACGTTTTTCGCGCCCTATCCCAGCTGGTGAAGGCCTCCGGGCTCGCAGCCATCATCGCCACCCACAATATGGATCTTGCCGCCCGCATGGACCGGCGTGTGACGCTTCGGGAAGGCAAGATCTTGGAGATGGCTTGAGCCAAATTTCGTGAGGATAACTCACTAACTTTATGATTCGACTTGCCTTTTGTAGCTGCATCAAACAACTTGACTCAAGAACAAACGATGAACTATGTTCTCTCTTCGTTCTCGGGAGGGAAGCCATGTTGAAGGCCGTGTTTCAGGAAGCCGCCGCGCTGGCGTCGCTGTCGCTTTTTTTCGGAATGATCGCCATCTGGACCCAGGTGCTTGGCAACCTTTGACGGCCTCCATCGTCATCTTGCGGCCCGACCTGCCGCGTCTCCCTAGGTGACGCGCACGCCCGTCGCAGGATGACGGGGAAAGGTTGATCGCCTTGCCAGCGAGCGGTGGACAGACCAGCGCGTCGTCCCCACTCTGGGCGTAACAAGGAATCACCCGTGGCTGGTCTCGATTTCGTGCACTTGCACGTGCACTCGTCCTATTCACTGCTGGAAGGCGCGCTCACCATCGCGCGTCTGGCCGAATTAGCGAAAGCCGACCGTCAGCCAGCGCTTGCGTTAACAGACACTGACAACATGTTCGGTGCGCTGGAATTTTCGGAGAAACTCTCCGGATACGGCATTCAGCCGATCATCGGCTGCGCGCTCGCCCTTGATTTCGGCGACAGCGATCACGGGCCTCGCAACGGAAATGTTCAACCCGAGCGCACGCGTATCGTGCTCCTGGCGGCTCGGCCTGAGGGCTATCGCAGCCTCATGCGGCTCAATTCGCGTGCCTTCCTGGAAACGCCACCGAATGAGCCGCCCCATCTCAAACCAGAATGGCTGCAAGGAGAAACGGCAGGCATTATTGCGCTTACAGGCGGGCCAGGTGGTCCCCTGGATACGGCGATTGCTGCCGGGCAAAACCACCTCGCAGCCACCCGTCTGGACGCACTACTCGGGCTGTTCGGCGATCGGCTCTATATCGAATTGCAACGCCATGGCACATCGGCCGAGCGACGCAGCGAGCCGGCGTTGATCGATCTTGCCTACGGCAAGGGCGTGCCCCTGGTCGCGGCCAACGAGCCTTACTTCGCGACAGCGCAAGACTACGAAGCGCACGATGCGCTGATCTGCATTGCGGAAGGCCGCCTGCTGGCCGAAAGTGACCGACGCCAACTGACACCCGAGCATCGCTTTAAGAGCCGGGCCGAGATGGCGGAACTGTTTCGCGATCTGCCGGAAGCGCTGACTTGCACCGTCGAGATTGCGCAACGCTGCGCATTCCGCCCGCGCACGCACCAACCCATTCTTCCGTGCTTCTCGACCAGCGGCAATGGCAACGCGATCGATGAAGCGAGTGAATTGCGCAAACGTGCGGAGGTTGGTCTAGAGCTGCGTCTGGAAACCGCGGGCGTGGCGCCTGGCCACACCGTCGATGAGTATCGGGAGCGGCTTGATTTTGAACTCGGCGTCATCGCCGGCATGAAATATCCTGGTTATTTTCTGATCGTCTCCGACTTCATTCAGTGGGCGAAGAAACAAGGCATACCCGTTGGTCCTGGGCGTGGTTCAGGTGCCGGCTCGCTCGTTTCCTTCGCGCTCACCATCACCGACCTCGATCCCATCCGCTTTGGGCTGCTCTTTGAGCGATTCCTCAATCCAGAGCGCGTGTCGATGCCGGACTTCGATATCGACTTCTGTCAGGACCGGCGCGACGAGGTCATCCGCTACGTGCAGGAACGCTACGGCCGCGACCAGGTAGCGCAGATCATCACCTTCGGGACCTTGCAGGCGCGCGGCGTGTTACGCGATGTCGGCCGCGTTTTGCAGATGCCATACGGGCAAGTCGACAAGCTCTGCAAGTTGGTGCCGCAGAATCCGGCCGCGCCGGTCTTGCTCAAACAGGCGATTGAAGGGGAGCCGCGCCTGCAAGCCGAACGCGACGGCGATCCGGTGGTCAAACGCGCCTTCGATATCGCGCAGAAGCTCGAAGGTCTGAACCGCCACGCCTCGACCCATGCCGCCGGCATCGTGATCGGCGATCGGCCATTGTCCGAGCTGGTGCCGCTCTACCGCGATCCGAAATCCGACATGCCGGTCACCCAGTTCAATATGAAATGGGTAGAGCAGGCGGGGCTGGTGAAGTTCGATTTCCTCGGGCTGAAAACACTGACTGTGTTGCAAACAGCGGTCGCGCTGGTGAAGCGGCGCGGCGTAGACATCGATCTCGCTGCGATCCCGCTCGACGACAAGAATACCTACGATCTCCTGGCCCGCGCCGAAGCCGTTGGCATCTTCCAGCTGGAAAGTGCGGGCATGCGGCGGGCGCTGCTCGACATGCGGCCCGATCGTTTCGAAGACATCATCGCGCTTGTTGCACTTTATCGTCCGGGCCCGATGGCGAATATCCCGACTTATTGTGCTCGCAAGCACGGCATGGAGCACCCGGACTACATTCATCCCAATCTCGAACCGATCCTGCGCGAGACCTTCGGGGTTATCATCTACCAGGAGCAGGTGATGCAAGCCGCGCAGATCCTCGCCGGCTTTACCCTGGGCCAAGCCGATCTGCTGCGCCGCGCCATGGGGAAGAAGATCAGGAAGGAAATGCAGGCGCAGCGAAATGACTTTGTTTCTGGCTGTGTCGAGCGCGCTGTAGAGCGCCACCAGGCCGATGCGATCTTCGACCTCCTCGAACGTTTTGCTGAATATGGCTTCAACAAGAGCCACGCGGCTGCCTATGCGTTGGTCGCCTATCAGACCGCCTACATGAAGGCGAATTTCCCTGTTGAATTTCTGGCCGCGACCATGACGCTCGACGTGGGCAACACCGACAAGCTCGCCGAATTCCGCGCCGAGGCTGAGCGGCTCGGTATCAAGGTTGATCCACCATCGGTGAATCGCTCAGGGGTCGATTTTGAAGTCGATGGCAACACGATCATTTACGCGCTTGCCGCACTTAAAGGCGTTGGCAAGCAAGCGGTCGAAGCGATCATTGCAGCCCGCGCCAACCGTGTTTTTGCCGACCTTGCCGACTTTGCTGCACGCGTCAATCCGCGCGCTGTCAACAAGCGCGTGCTGGAAAGTCTCGCCGCCGCCGGAGCGTTCGATTCGTTCGAGACGAACCGCGCACGCGTGTTCGCCGCGGTGGATGGCGTTCTCGCCCGCGCCCAGCGCGCGCACGACACTGCGGCGATTGGCCAAAGCGAATTGTTCGGTGGCGGAACGACACGCGAACAAATCGCGCTGCCACAAATTGAATCCTGGCTGCCGGCCGAGCGGCTGCGCCGCGAATATGAGGCGGTTGGGTTCTTCCTGTCCGGCCATCCGTTGGACGATTATGCGGCGGTGCTGAAGAAGCTACGCGTACCGCCTTGGGCAGAATTTGCCCGCGCGGTGAAGGGCGGCGCAACGGCGGGTCGCGTCGCGGCAACCGTCGTCTCACGCACCGAACGCCGTACCCGCACAGGCAGCAAGATGGGCATCATTGGCCTGTCTGATCCCAGTGGTCATTTCGAGGCCGTCATTTTCTCGGAAGGTTTGGCGGAACACCGCGATCTTCTTGAACCCGGCAACGCAGTGCTGCTGTTTCTGTCGGCGGAAGTGCAGGGCGATGAGGTGCGCGCGCGTATCCAGTCGGTCGAGCCACTCGATGCCGCCGCGGCAAATTTGCAAAAGGGCCTGCGCGTGTTCCTCCGCGATGGTGCGCCGCTCGAGGCGGTTGCCAAACGACTAGAACCGGCGTCGCGCGCGGCCCATGCGAACGGTGATGGCGAGGTCAGTGTGGTATTGCTGCTCAAGCGCGGTACCGAAGTCGAGGTGAAGCTGCCTGGTCGTTTCAAGGTGTCACCCCAGATTGCAGGCGCTATCAAGGCCGTGCCCGGCGTGGTGCAGGTCGAGGCGCTGTAGGGCTTCACTGCTCTGCCTGCGACAGCAGGCATCCAAATCGCCTCCAAAAATACTTAAGCTTTCGCCGGCGCAAGCGGAGAGTCATCATAAGGTCGCTTCGGGACATCTTTAGCGTCTGACGTCACTCGCCGGCATGGGGGATGTGGCCTCTTCCAGCCGGCTGGTGTGAGCCAGTACCATCGTCTCTCTGAACGGGGGGCATGAATGCGACGGCGGGAATTTATCGCGCTGATGGGGGCCACTGCGGCCTGTTCATGGGCTGTCAAAGCGCCAGCGCAACAGTCTGCAAAGGTTGTGCGAATAGGGCTACTACGAACCGGTAACGTCGCAGAAACGGAAGTCAACATCGATGCCTTTCGTCAAGGACTGATCGGACTCGGCTATAGCGAGGGTGCGAACTTCGTTATCGAGCAGCGGGTAGCGGATGGTCGGATCGAGAGGCTGCCTGGATTAGCCAAAGAGCTGGTAGCTCTCAAAGTCGACATCATTGTTGCTGCGGCGACGCCCGCGGGCAGGGCAGCTCAGCGGGCAACGTCCATGATCCCGATCGTCGTAACGGCTATGGGCGATCCTGTGACCGACGGACTCGTTGCGAGTTTGGCGCGGCCAGGAGGAAATATCACGGGAACGAGCTTCCTTGGCCCTGAGCTAGCCCCCAAGCGACTGGCTTTTCTAAACAATTACTCCCCAAGGTCACTCACGTCGCGGGTCTCTGGCACCCCGGCGCCTTCAGCGATCGCACAACCGCCGATATGCTGAAGGAGACCAACGATGCTGCCTTGAGTTTGGGCATGCAACTGCAGTTCGTGGAAGTGCGGAGTCCAGACGCGTTGGAGCAAGCATTTTCCGAAATCAGCAAAGCAAAAGTCGACGCATTGGTACCGCTTCCCAGTCCGGTGTTGTTTGCGGAGCGAAAACGTATTGTTGAGCTATCGATGACAAACAAGCTGCCGGGCATGTTCAACGCGCGTGAATTTGTGCAAGCGGGAGGACTCATCGCGTATGGGGCGAGTATTGCCGATTTGAACAGGCGCAGCGCGATTTACGTCGACAAGATTCTCAAAGGCGCCAAACCGGCCGACTTGCCCGTCGAGCAGCCGACGAAATTTGAGCTTTTCATCAATCTGAAAGCGGCGACGTCGCTGGGCATCAGTATTCCCCCGGTTCTTCAGCAACTCGCTGACGAGGTGATCGATTGATGCCGCCTATGGGCCGAGATGCGGCACCGCGAACAGGAACACCAGACCGAAGATTGTCATGCCAATGGCGCCTATCTCAGCGACTGACTCGCCTTGCATCTCGGAAACCGCGCCTATATAAGCCCGGCATCACTCACGCGGACGCATGGCTTTAGGCCCCGACAATGGGTCAAAAAGGCCGTCCGGTGGCCCAAAAAGGGCTCACAACCGTTCGCGGCGGACCAACCGGAGAAGATTTATGGCGCTTCCTGACTTTTCGATGCGTCAGCTTTTGGAAGCTGGCGTGCACTTCGGCCATCAGGCCCACCGTTGGAACCCGAAGATGGGTTCGTACATCTTCGGCACACGCAACAACATCCATATCGTCGACCTTGCCCAGACCGTGCCGATGCTGCATCGCGCGTTGCAGGCAGTGAGCGATACCGTGGCGAAAGGCGGCCGCATCCTGTTTGTCGGCACCAAACGCCAGGCACAGGATTCCATCGCTGACGCTGCCAAGCGCAGTGCACAGTATTACGTGAATTCCCGTTGGCTGGGCGGCACGCTGACGAACTGGAAGACCATCTCTGCTTCGATTGCGCGGTTACGCAAGCTCGACGAGATGGTCAATTCCGGTGAAGCGGGTGGCTACACCAAGAAAGAGCGTCTGACCATGCAGCGCGAGCGCGACAAGCTCGATCGTTCGCTCGGCGGCATCAAGGATATGGGCGGCGTGCCTGACCTCCTGTTCGTGATTGACACCAATAAGGAGGACATCGCGATCAAAGAGGCGCAGCGCCTCAACATTCCGGTCGCGGCTGTCGTTGACACGAATTGCGATCCCGCAGGCATTACGTACGTCGTGCCGGGTAATGATGACGCCAGTCGCGCGGTTTCGCTCTACTGCGATCTTGTGGCCAAGGCGGCGATCGACGGTATTTCGCGCGCGCAAGGCGAAATGGGCGTTGACGCCGGTGCTGCAGAAAAGCCGATCATCGCGGAGCAGATACCGACAGCCCCGGCGGCGGCCGGTCTTGGGTTCGAACCATTGCCGGGCCCGCGCGGCGTCGCAGATGATCTGAAAAAACTTCCGGGCGTGTCTCCGGCAATCGAGAAACAGCTCAACGATCTCGGCATATTTCATTACACGCAGATTGCCGAGCTCAATGAAAAGGCGGCCCACAATGTCGGCGAAGAGGTCGGGTTGCCTGGTCGCGTCGACGGCTGGATCGCAAAGGCGAAGGAATTGACGGCGGAGTAACCGTTCTTGTCATGGCCGGACTCGTTCCGGCCAACCACGGCTTTGGTCCGGCAGAGTGTTTTAAGACGTGGATGCCCGGCACGAGGCCGGGCATGACCAAGCGAGGAAAAGTTAGATGGCTAATATTTCTGCACAAATGGTCAAGGAGCTGCGCGAGTCGACCGGCGCCGGCATGATGGATTGCAAGGCAGCCCTTACCGAGACCAAAGGTGACATGACGGCTGCGCAGGATTGGCTGCGCAAGAAGGGTCTGTCGAAGGCCGCCAAGAAAGCCGGGCGGGTTGCCGCCGAAGGGCTTATCGGCATTCAGGTGAAAGGCACCAAAGGTGTCGTGGTCGAGGTCAACTCGGAAACTGATTTTGTCGCGCGCAATGATCTTTTCCAGGGCTTGGTGAAGCTGATCGCCGACGTCGCGCTATCGGTCGGCACCGATGTCGAAAAGATCAATGCTGCAAAGGCCGGCAGCATCACCGTGTCCGAGTCGATCTCGGACACCATCGCGAAGATCGGCGAGAACATGACGCTGCGCCGCGCGGCCATGCTCTCGGTCGGGAAGGGCGTGATCGGCTCCTATGTGCACAACGCGGTCATCGATGGCTTAGGCAAGATCGGCGTGATTGTGGCGCTCGAATCGTCCGGCAAAGCCGATGAATTGGCCGCCATTGGTCGCCAGGTGGCGATGCACGTGGCCTCGGCCAACCCATTGGCGCTTGATGCGGCGGCACTCGACCCGGCGGTTGTGGAACGCGAGAGGAATGTGCTTGCCGACAAGTTCAAGCAGCAAGGTAAACCGGCTAACGTGATCGAGAAAATCGTCGAGTCGGGGCTGAAGACGTTCTACAAGGAAGTTTGCTTGCTGGAGCAACCGTTCATTTTCGACGACAAGAAAAGCGTTTCGCAAGCGCTGAAGGAAGCCGAAGGCAAAGCGGGCGGGCCGATAAAGGTCACCGGTTTCGTTCGTTATGCACTCGGTGAGGGTATCGAAAAGCAGGAAACCGATTTCGCCGCCGAGGTCGCTGCCGCCGCCGGTCAGACTTGATCGAATGTCGGCCGCCTTCGCTCTCGGCGATCCCATGAAGGATCGCAACGTATGAGTGATCCGGTCTATCGTCGTGTCATCGTCAAATTGTCCGGCGAAGCGCTGTCGGCCGCCAACGGTTTCGGCATTGACCAGGCGACGGTTGAACGTCTGGCTGCGGATCTGGCGTCGGCCGCCAAGCTTGGGACTGAGCTAGGCGTCGTTGTCGGCGGCGGCAACATTTTTCGTGGCGTCGAGGTATCTGAACGCGGAGTGCCGCGGCCGGTTGGCGATACCATGGGCATGCTGGCGACTGTGATGAATTGTCTGGTGCTCGAAGCGGCAATCGAGCGGGCTGGACGTGAGGCGCGCACGTTGTCGGCTCTCGCCATGACCGCAGTGTGCGAAACCTACAATCGCAAGCGTGCTATGAAAAATCTAGGGAAAGGCCGTGTTGTCTTGCTCGCCGCTGGCACAGGCAATCCGTTCTTTACGACTGACACTACAGCGGTTCTGCGCGCGGCGGAGCTCGAGGCTCAGGCGGTGCTCAAGGCCACAAATGTCGATGGTGTCTACACTGCTGATCCCAAAAAAGATCCGAAAGCAAAACGTTACGACAAGCTCAGTCATCAAGAGGCGATTGAGAAGGATCTCAGGGTAATGGACGGCGCCGCCTTCGCGCTTGCTCGGGAAAACCGGATGCCTATCATTGTGTTCTCTATCGCTGAGAAGGGCGCCATTGAAACCGTATTACGCGGCAAGGGACGCTCAACCGTTGTTGGCTAACCCGGTGCGGTAATTTGCGCCGCCCGATAGAGACGCGGCGTTCGAGGGATTACCATGGCAAATGCAACGCATGACATTAATGAGATCAAGCGCCGCATGCAGGGCGCAAGCAGCGTGCTGAAAACGGAGTTGTCAGGCCTGCGCACAGGCCGCGCCTCTGCCCATTTGCTCGATCCGGTGATGGTCGACGCTTATGGCGCGCAAATGCCGCTCAATCAGGTAGCGACGGTAAGCGTACCGGAGCCACGAATGATTTCGGTCAATGTCTGGGACCGATCGTTGGTTCATCCGGTTGAAAAGGCCATCATAAATTCCAATCTTGGTCTGTCGCCGGCAACCGAAGGACAGACCATTCGCCTGCGCATCCCTGAGCTCAATGAAGAACGGCGTAAGGAGTTGGTGAAGATCGCGCACAAGTACGCCGAGACCGCGCGCGTCGCGGTGCGCCATGTGCGGCGTGACGCAATGGACGTGGTCAAGAAGTTGGAAAAAGATCACAAGATCAGCAAAGACGATCACGACCGTTATTCCGATGACATTCAGAAAGCCACCGATGCGGGCATCGCAGAAATCGACCACATGCTGGCTGCAAAGGAAAAGGAGATCCTCACGGTCTGAGGTCGCATTCCATGCCCGAGACCGAAATCCCGCAAAACGCCACGACGGCATTCGGTGTGCCGCGTCACGTCGCCATTATCATGGACGGCAATGGCCGGTGGGCGGCAGCGCGCGGGTTGCCGCGTGCTGAAGGGCACCGGCGTGGAGTCGAGGCACTTCGGCGGACGGTGCGTGCGGCCGGCGAGATCGGCATCAAGATCGTTACCATTTTTTCCTTTAGCGCTGAAAACTGGTCGCGACCGGCGAGCGAAATCGGAGAGCTCATGGGCCTGCTTCGTCGGTTCGTCCGCAATGATCTCGCCGAACTGCACAAGAGTAACGTGCGGGTGCGCGTGATTGGCGAACGCACGGGGCTTGAACCCGACATCGGACGGCTGCTGGCCGAGGCGGAAGAGCTCACCAAAAACAATGACGGGCTGACACTGGTCGTCGCCTTTAATTACGGCGCACGGCAGGAAATCGTGCGCGCTGCGCGCGATATTGCTGTGGCGGTGAAGCGAGGCGATCTCGACGTTGCCAACATCGGCATAGAGACATTCGCGCGATTTCTGGATGCGCCGGACATGCCTGACCCCGATCTCATCATCCGCACCAGCGGCGAGCAGCGTTTGTCAAATTTTCTGCTTTGGCAGGCGGCATACAGTGAATTGATTTTCGTGCCGACCTATTGGCCCGATTTTGATCGTGCCGCGCTCGAATCCGCGATCCGCGAATACCAGCAACGTGAGCGGCGTTTCGGCGGCCTTGTCGCCCAGACGGGATCCTGAGCCCCGTGGTCGACGCGGACCCTGTTTCCAATTCAGGTGGCGCCGGTAAGCCGCTGTCCGCGAGTAACCTCGCGCTGCGCGTTCTCTCCGCTGTTGTACTGGCGCCGTTGGCTTTGTTCATCGCCTATCTCGGGGGCTGGCCGTTTGCGTTGTTCTGGGGCGCAGCTGCGTTGGCGATCCTTTGGGAATGGATCACATTGGTTGCAGGCCCGGCCTACCGATTGATGTTTTCGTCTTGCGGCGCCGCTCTTGTCATTGCCGGATTTGTCGCGTGGCTCGGGCGTCCGGTTGCGGCATTGTTGATGGTTGGACTTGGCGCGCTTGCCGCTGCGGTGTTTGCTCCGCCCGAACGCAGACTGTGGGTGAGTATTGGTGTGGGGTATGGCGGAGCAATGCTTTTGGCCCCGATGTTTTTACGTGCTGACAGCACCTATGGTTTTGTCGTGATCGTACTGCTGTTCGCAATTGTTTGGACGACGGATATCCTTGGCTATTTCGCTGGCCGCGCTTTCGGGGGACCGAAATTGTTGCCTGCGGTGAGCCCGAAGAAAACGTGGTCTGGCGCGATTGTGGGCGCGGCGGGCGCCATGATCATAGCGCTGTTGGTCGTGGGGCTGTTTGGGTCGTTCAATAGCCTTGCAATTATCATCATCGCGTTGGTCTTGTCGGTGTTGGCGCAGGTTGGGGATTTGTTCGAATCGTGGGTGAAGCGACAATTCGGTGCCAAAGATTCCAGCCGTCTAATTCCCGGTCACGGCGGCGTGATGGATAGGCTCGACGGCTTCTGGGCAGCAGCGTTTGCCGCCTGCCTGATCGGGCTGCTACGTGGTGGCTTCGATGGGCCTGGGCGCGGACTATTGCTATGGTAAGTCGCATGACAGCTGTCGACATCATCCGCCCGAATTCAAAGGCTGCACCCGAGGTGCGCTCGATCACCATCCTCGGCGCCACCGGCTCGATCGGTGCGAGCACGCTAGACCTAATCAAGCGCGCGCCAGAGCGCTATCGGGTCGAGTCGATCAGCGCGCGACGTAACGCAGCGGGACTTGGAAAAATTGCTCGCGAGGTCGGCGCGCGCCACGCCGTGGTTGCGGACCCGGCAGCGTACCGGGATCTCAAAGACGCACTTTCGGGGTCGCGGACGGAAGCTGCGGCGGGCGAAGACGCCTTGGTCGAGGCTGCGCAGCGTCCGGCTGATTGGGTCATGGCGGCGATCAGCGGTGCCGCCGGATTGAAGCCCACGCTGGCAGCAATCGAACGTGGTGCAACTGTCGCGCTCGCCAACAAGGAATGTCTTGTTTGCGCGGGCAACCTGTTTATGCGACGTGCTGCGAGCACCGGCGCTATGGTTCTTCCGGTCGACTCTGAGCACAATGCGGTGTTTCAAGCGCTCGCCGCGGGCAACCGCGCGGACGTCAGGCGGGCAATCCTGACAGCATCCGGCGGTCCGTTTCGCACTTGGTCGATGGAAGCAATCAAAGCAGCTACACCCGAGCAGGCGTTACGGCATCCAAACTGGTCGATGGGGCCGAAGGTGACCATCGACTCCGCCACGCTCATGAACAAGGGTCTCGAAATTATCGAGGCTCATCACCTGTTCTCACTCAAGTCGAGTGAGATTGACGTACTCGTGCATCCGCAGTCGGTCGTGCATGGGTTGGTTGAATTTCGGGACGGCTCGGTGGTGGCGCAACTCGGGTCGCCCGACATGCGAATCCCAATTGCGCATTGCCTTGCTTGGCCCACGCGTATCGATGGTCCCGCAGCGCGGCTCGATCTCGCCGCGTTACAGAAACTGACCTTTGAAGAGCCCGACCTGAAGCGTTTTCCAGCGCTGGCGCTGGCGCGGCGCGCATTGGAGACGGGCGGAGGCGCGCCAACGGTGCTCAATGCGGCCGATGAGGTCGCGGTAGGCGAATTCATTGCCGGTCGGATCGCTTTCCCAGCCATCGTGGCTCTGGTAGACGCAACCCTCGATGTGGCTGCGGGACGTGGTTTGTTTGCGGAACCGGCGGGAATCGATGCAGCGCTGGCTGTTGACCATATTGCAAGAAGTCTGGCCCGGGACCTCTTGCCCGAAATTGCCGTAAAGGCATCTTAGGTTACTTTACGGGGCATTAAGGCCAAGCAGGGCCGGACGAGGTTGTTAATGGGAATGGAAATCATGGGAGGCTTGAGCTCATTCGGCGGCAGCCTCGTCGGCTATGTCGTACCGTTTTTGTTTGTTTTGACGATCGTCGTTTTCTTTCATGAGCTTGGGCACTTCCTGATGGCGCGGTGGTGCGGCATCAAGGTCGTCGTGTTTTCGATTGGCTTCGGCCCCGAGATAGCCGGGTTCAACGACCGCTATGGCACGCGCTGGAAGATTTCCGCGGTGCCACTCGGGGGCTACGTGAAATTCTTTGGCGATGAGAATGCTGCAAGCGCCCCTGACCAGGCGGCAGCCGCAGCCATGACCGAAGCTGAGAAGAAAGACAGCTTCGTTTTTCAACCGGTCAGATCGCGCGCCGCGGTCGTAGCGGCCGGGCCGGTTGCGAATTTCTTGCTCGCGATCGCTATTTTCGCGGTCATTTTCATGACCGTCGGCAAGCAGACCACTAGCGCGCGGGTCGATACCGTTCAGCCAGGAAGTGCTGCCCAGACGGCCGGTTTCCAGCCCGGCGATCTGGTGCTGACGATCAATGGCGACAAGATCGATAGCTTCTCCGATATGCAGCGGATCGTCAGCATTAGCGCTGGCGAGCCGCTTGTGATCGAGGTCGAGCGTGGCAACACGCAGATTACACTCAAGGCCGTTCCACAGCTTAAGGAGCTGAAGGACAACTTCGGCAATGTTCACCGGATTGGCGTGCTCGGCATCAGCCGTTCGATGGCGCCCGGCGACATCAAGACGGAAAAAGCCGGACCGCTACGCGCTGTCGTCATGGGCGCGCAGGAAACCTGGTTCGTGGTGGATCGGACGCTGTCCTATATCACCGGCGTCTTTGCCGGTCGGGAAGCTGCGGATCAGCTCGGCGGGCCGATCCGGATCGCGCAAGTATCAGGCCAGGTGGCGACGGCCGGTTTTGCGGCGCTATTTCACCTCACCGCCGTCCTCTCGGTCTCGATAGGGCTTTTGAACTTGTTTCCGATTCCCCTGCTCGATGGCGGTCACCTTTTGTTCTACGCTATCGAGACGATTCGCGGGCGGCCCCTGTCAGAGCGCGCGCAGGAACTTGGCTTCCGGATTGGGTTGGCGATCGTCCTGATGTTGATGATTTTTGCAACCTTTAATGACATCCTGCACCTAGCAAGTTCCTGACCGTTGCTGACGGGCAACTTTTTGAGGGAAAAGGGAAAGTCCGGACGGCAGTTTCGTTTGCAGCGCATAAAAAACGCTGTAAAAAGCTCGCCTATGCCAGCCCGGACCGTCTGTCGAATCCGCAGTGTGGGCGGCCGCATGGATCAAAAGGGCGCGTAGCGCATGGGAATTTGTGTGAGGGTGGTTCGGGGATTGGCTATTGGCTGCCTTCTCCTCGGCGGTATCCTTATCGGCGCTAGCTGCGTGACAATTGCGTCCTCAGGCGTCGCGGTTGCGCAGACGAGCTCTATCGTCGTTGAGGGTAGCCGCCGGGTCGAGGCCGAGACCATCCGTTCCTATTTTAAGCCAGGCCCAGGCGGCCGCTTGGGCCCAGAGCAGGAAGATGCGGCCCTCAAAGCCCTTCTTGCGACGGGCCTCTTTTCGGACGTCCGTATCAGTCACTCCGGCAATCGTCTGGTGGTGACGGTGGTCGAAAATCCTGTGATCAACCGGGTGGCTTTCGAGGGCAACAAGAAGGCCAAAGACGAACAGCTTTCGGCGGAAGTGCAGTCAAAGCCACGCGGCACATTATCAAGGCCGACGGTCCAGGCCGACGTACAACGCATTATTGAGATCTATCACCGCAGCGGCCGCTTCGACGTGTCGGTTGATCCGAAGATCATTGAGCTGCCGAACAACCGCGTCGATCTCGTATTCGAGATCAAAGAAGGCGAAAAGACGGGCGTCAAAGATATTCGCTTCGTCGGCGCGAAGGCGTATTCATCGGGCCGGCTAAAGGATGTCATCAAAACTTCGGAAAGCAACTGGCTCAGTTTTTTACAGACGACCGACATCTATGATCCCGACCGCGTGGAAGCGGACCGCGATCTGTTGCGTCGCTTCTATCTCAAGCACGGCTATGCCGATGTGCGCATCGTTTCCGCGGTGGGCGAATATGATCCTGCAAAAAAGGGCTTCGTCGTTACTTTCACCATCGACGAGGGCGGCCAGTATCGTGTTGGCACCATCGAAGTTCTTTCGAATGTACGCGCAATCGATCCGTCGGTACTTCGCAGTCAACTCAAACTGAGTCAGGGCAGTGTGTACAACGCTGACCTCGTCGAGAGAAGTGTCGAGTCGATGACGATTCAGGCGGCTAGGCATGGCTATGCTTTTGCCAATGTGCGACCGCGCGGGGATCGCAATTTCGAGACCAAGACGATCAATCTCACATTCGTCGTCGAGGAAGGCGCACGCGCCTATATCGAACGCATCAACATCCGCGGTAACACTCGCACCCGCGACTATGTGATCCGCCGCGAATTCGATCTTGGCGAAGGTGATGCTTACAACCGTGCGCTGATCGACCGGGCTGAACGCCGTCTAAAGAACCTCAACTATTTCAAGACTGTAAAGATAACCAACGAGCCCGGTTCGGCACCCGATCGCGTCGTTGTCAACGTCGATGTCGAGGAAATGCCAACCGGCGAATTCTCGATTTCCGGCGGTTATTCGACCGCCGACGGTCTGATCGGCGAAGTCAGCATCGCCGATCGCAACCTCATGGGCCGCGGCAATTATGCGAAGGCCGCGCTAACTTACGGTCAGCATGTTCGCGGCGTTGATCTATCGTTCGTGGAGCCGTTCTTCCTCGGCTATCGTATGGCCGCCGGTATCGATTTATTCGCGCGACAGAACCTGGCGAATAACTATGTTTCTTACGATTCCCAAACGATCGGCACCAATCTGCGTCTTGGTTTCGCGCTCACGGAAGAAATCGCATTCCAACCGCGCTACACGTTCTACCAACAGAAAATAACGCTGCCGTGGAATCTCAATAACTGTCAATTTTCGAGTAATGCTTCGATCAATGGCGGTGCAGGCGTCAATCCGCAAAATGAGGCGGGTCTAGTCCCTGGTCAACCAGATACGACAGTAAACGTTCCATTCGGCTGCTACGCCGATGGCGAAGCTTCGATGGCGGTCCGCAAGGAACTGGCCGCGGGTCCAGTGAATGTTTCACTGGTTGGCTACACGGTGTCGTACAACACGCTCGACAACAACAAGCTGCCGACAAGCGGTCTCTTCACCGAACTCCGGCAGGATTTTGCTGGTGTCGGTGGCGACGTGAAATTCATCCGCACGTCGATAGAGGCGCGTAACTACTACGAGCTCTTTTCGGACGTCGTTGGCGTGTTCAAGGTACAAGCCGGCGCTATCGCGCCTTGGGGTGGTGAGCAATTGCGCATGCTGGATCAGTTCCAGATGGGTCCAAACCTCGTGCGCGGCTTTGCGCCCGCCGGTATCGGACCGCGCGACCTGACAATCGGGACCACGAATGATGCGCTTGGTGGCAGCTTCTATTGGGGCGCGAGCTTTGAGGCGCAAACGCCGTTGTACTTCTTGCCGAAGGATGTGGGGATCAAATTGGCGGCTTTTGCGGATGCTGGCAACCTGTGGAACTATCAGGGGCCGACCAGCTGGAACGTGACAGGCGAGACGCTTCAGGTTGGTCTCGACAGTGCAACCTCCATTCGCTCGTCGGTTGGTGTGGGTCTGCTCTGGGATTCACCGCTTGGGCCGCTGCGCTTCGACCTGGCCTATCCAATTACAAAATACTGCGCGACGCCGGTGGCTGGTACTGCACAGGTGTGTGACCGCACGCAGGTATTCCGTTTCAGCGGCGGCACCAGGTTCTAGTCTTGGCGGCGGCAGCTGACGGTGCGACGGGTCGGACTCCAGCCGGATGAGCGAGCCGCTTTTCTTACGACATTCGCGAGGTCTCACGCTCGATGAGATCGTCGCTCTGACTGGCGCGAAGTTCGCGTCGCGGCCGTCGCATTCGCGCCGCATAGTCAATGTCGCGCCGCTCGATCGAGCGGCGCCTTGCGACCTCACTTTCTTCGACAGCAAGAAATTCGGTGCAGCGGCAGCTGCGACCCATGCAGGCGCCTGCCTGACCACAGCGGCACTCGCAAAGGAGTTGCCCGCGCGAGTGGCAGTTTTGACCGTCAAGGATCCTTACCGCGCCTTCGTCGTCGCGGCGCGCGAATTATTTCCTCAAGCCCTAAGGCCGTCCTCGTTGGCCGAACCGGGCGCTATTGTGGGTGCCCACGTTGACAAAAGCGCACGGATCGAAGACGGCGTTACGATTGAACCGGGCGCTGTTGTTGGCGCGCGTGTCGAAGTCGGCAGTGGCACCGTAATTGGAGCCAATGCCGTGATCGGCGCCGAAGTGCGAATAGGGCGCGACTGCTCGATCGGCGCAGGCACAACCATCACCAATACCTTGATCGGTGACAAAGTAATCGTGCATCCAGGCTGCAAGATTGGTCAGGATGGCTTCGGATTCGTGATGGAAGCAAGCGGGCACGTCAAGGTCCCGCAAGTTGGACGCGTTATCATTCAAGACCATGTCGAGATAGGGGCCGGCACCACGGTTGATCGTGGTGCCATCCGCGATACCGTCATCGGAGAAGGCACGAAGATCGACAACTTGGTCCAGGTAGGCCACAATGTCAGCATTGGTCGGCATTGCGTGGTGGTCGCACAGAGTGGAATTTCAGGCAGCTCGACTCTTGAGGACTTTGTTGTGCTGGGCGCGCGTGTTGGGCTGAACAATAATGTTACGATTGGCGAAGGGGCGCAGATCGCCGCAATCAGCGTTGTCCATGGCGATGTGCCGCCAGGTGCGCGTTGGGGCGGTACACCGGCCAAACCGGTAAAGCAATGGTTCCGGGAGATGATGATTCTCGAACGGCTCGCACGACAGAAGGGTGATGCCGACGCGGCGGCCGACGAATGAGACGGTTGTCATGAACAAAATCGTGACCCTTGAAGCGGCAGATATTGCGGTCGTCATGAAAATGCTGCCGCACCGCTACCCGTTTCTGATGGTTGATCGCGTAGTCGACATTCGGGGCGATGAGCACGGCATTGGCATCAAGAACGTGACCATCAACGAACCGCATTTTCAGGGCCACTTTCCCGGGAATCCGGTCTTTCCGGGCGTGCTGATGATCGAAGGAATGGCGCAGACGGCCGGGGTGCTCTGTATTGCGGCGACCGGCACAAAGCCGATGTCAGTATTTTTTCTAACCATCAACAAGGCGAAATTTCGCAAGCCTGTGCGGCCGGGTGACACCATCGAGTATCACATGAACCGCATCAACCGGCGGAAGTCCATGTGGTGGTACCGCGGCGAGGCAAAAGTGGCGGGCCAGATCGTCGCGGAAGCTGAAGTCGGCGCCATGCTTTCCGACGCATGAGTGCGCGCATGATTGACCCTTCGGCTCGGATCGAAGCCGGGGCTACAATCGGAAAAGACGTTTCAATCGGTCCATATTGCACAATCGGCGCTCATGTGAACGTCGCTGACGGTTGCCGGTTGATCGCCCACGTCAATCTCACGGGTCACACAACGATCGGTCCGCGAACTGTCATCCACCCATTTGCTTCGCTTGGTTCGCCGCCACAATCGTTTAGTTATCGCGGCGGGCCGACCAAGCTTGTGATTGGCGCCGATTGCGATATTCGCGAAAACGTAACCATGAGCACGGGCAGCGAGGACGGCGGCGGCGTCACCGAAGTTGGTGATCACTGCTTTTTTATGGTGGGTGCGCATGTCGCACATGATTGCAAGGTCGGCAGCCACGTTGTGTTCGCGAACAATGTCCTGCTCGCAGGGCATGTCCACATTGGCGATCATGTGGTGTTTGGTGGCGGAGTCGCTGTACGGCAATTTGTCCGTATTGGCGAAGGCGCGATGATCGTTGGTCTGAGCGGTGTTCGTGCTGATGTCATCCCATACGGCATGGCGCATGGGCCGCTCGCGGACCTGATCGGGCTCAACGTCATCGGAATGCGCCGCCGTGGCGCTGCAAAGGCCGACATTCTTCGGGTTCGCAGTGCGTACCAAGCCCTGTTTTTCGGTGAAGGCAAATTTCGTGATCGGCTCGATAAAATTGTGGCCGAATATGATGCCGACCCTCTGGTTGGCAAGATCATTGAATTCATCCGTGCCGGAAAACGACCATTCACAATGGCGGTCAAGCGCAACGAGGTGGACGAGGACGCATGAGCGCTGCGCCGGCTGCCGGAGACAAGGGCCCGCTCGCGATGTTATGCGGCGGCGGCAGCCTTCCGCTGGCGGTGGCCGATAAAGTTACGGCCGGCGGTCGGTCGGTTGTGCTGTTTCCGTTGCGCGGCGCGGCTGAGGGGATTGCGGTCGAGCGGTTTCCGCATCACTGGGTGCATATCGGCCAAATCGGCAAATTTCTGCGCCTTGCGCGCGCGGCGGGCTGCCAAGATGTGGTCCTCATTGGATCGTTGGTGAGGCCATCGCTGTGGAAAGTGCATCTTGATTTCAAAGGGCTCACTGTTCTGCCGCGGGCCTTGGCGGCCTATCG
>JBGQLL010000035.1:0-19185 GCA_041500065.1 Pseudolabrys sp. | reverse complement strand
TGCGTTATGATCGGATGACCCTTCTCTTTCAGCGTCGCGAGCGACCAGGCTACATCATGCGCCGTCAGCGTTGTGCCGTCGTGGAATTTTGCTTGCGCACGCAACGTAAAGCGATAGGTCAGCCCATCGTCTGAAATGCGAACGCTGCTCGCGGCAAGCCCGTACATGGCATCAGGTTCGTCGCCTGAACGTGCCATAAGGGCCGCAAACGTAAGCTCCATGCCCTGCGCTGCATCGCCTTTCAGAATAAAGCTGTTTAACGAATTGAAGGTTTGGAACGACTGATTGAACTGGCGGTTTGGGCCAATTTGCGAGAACACGCCCCCTTTCGGCGCATTTGGATTGACGTAGCTAAAGTGCGGAAAGTCCGCCGGATATTTGAGGTCGCCAAAGGCTGACATGCCATGCCGATCGGCATTTTGCGCCGAAGCTGAAACAATGCCACTGCCCGCCGCGGCTGCCGCCGCACTGGCGAAAAGACTCAACGCGCGGCGACGGCTCAAACTCATCGATCACGACCGTTGCGGCACTTTGGCCGCTTTTGCCGCGTCCCACCACCATATCGAAGGAAACGCTGACGCGCCGTATTTTGGCATCACCTCGGGATGGGCAAAACGATCCCAACGCGCAGTGCGCTGTTTGCCGTAGGTCCATTGCGGCACCACGTAAAAATTCCATAGCAGGACACGATCCAGCGCCTTGGTGGCAGCGACCAGATCTTCGCGGTCTTTGGTAAAGATGACTCGTTCAATCAGCGCATCGATCGCCGGATTCTTGATCCCGATCAGGTTTCTTGAGCCGGGTTGGTCGGCGGCTTGCGAACTCCAGAAGCCGCGCTGTTCGTTCCCGGGTGAAAGTGATTGCGCCCAGGAAGCAACGATGATGTCGAAATCCCACTGGCGCAGTCGGTTTTCATACTGTGCGGCGTCGACGACACGTACGCTTACCGTCATTCCCATTCGTTCCAAGGAAGGTTTGTAGAACAACACGAAGCGCTCGGTAGCGGGCTCGTCAACCAGGAATTCGACTGCGAATGGCTTACCGGTCTTGGCATCGACCAGTTTGGTGTTCTTGATCTCGTAACCTGCTTCACGAAACAAAGTGAGCGCCTCACGGAGGTTGCTGCGCACGGCGTCCGGAGTACCGCCGACCGGATTTGTATAAGGCTTGGTGAACACCTCGTCCGGCACCTTGCCCCGGACGGTCTCAAGAATTTCCAGCTCTTTTCCGGATGGGACGCCGGTGGCGGCAAGTTCGGTCCCTTCGAAGTAGCTTGCGATACGCTTGTATTGGCCAAAAAAGAGCTGCCGATTCATCTCTTCGAAGTCGAAAACAAAATTGAAGGCACGGCGGACACGCGGATCCTTGAATTTGTCGCGGCGGATGTTGAAGGCGAACCCCTGCATTACACCGATATTTCGGGTTGGAAACTCTTCCTTCACCACCCGCTTATCTCGCACAGCGGGGAAATCGTAGGAGTTCGCCCATTCCTTGGCGCTATTCTCGAAGCGCCAGTCAACTTGATCGGCTTTGAAAGCCTCCAGCGCGACCGTGGAGTCGCGGAAATATTCGTAACGGATCGTCTGGAAATTTCGCGTACCCACGGCCACATTGAGGTCCTTGCCCCAATAGTCGTCGACTTTCTCATAGACCAGCGTCCGGCCTGGCGCGAAATCTTTTAGCCGATATGGTCCCGAGCCGAGTGGCGGCTCAAGAGTGGTCTGTGTGACGTCGCGCGTGCGGCCCGACTTGTCGGTGCCTTCCCACCAATGTTTCGGCAGTACCGGCAGCTGGCCAACAATCTGCGGCAGCTCACGGTTGCCGGGCCCGTCGAATGTGAAGGCGATTTCTCGTTCGCCGGTCTTCTCTGCCTTCACGACATGCCGATAGTAAGCGCCATAAAACGGGCTGTTCTTTTTCAGCACGTCGAATGAATAAAGGACATCTTCGGGTGAAATCGGTTTGCCGTCATGCCAGCGCGCTTTGGCGCGGAGACGATAAGTAACGACCGAATAATCGTCCGGATATCTGACGGCTTCCGCCAGCAAGCCATATTCGGTGGACACTTCGTCGAGCGACGACGTGGTGAGGGTTTCAATGAACAAATCGGTTCCGATGGCAATGCTGCCCTTTACGCCAGCCACCACGGTATTGAAATTGTCGAAAGTCCCCAACGTGCTCTGGCGCACAGTGCCGCCCTGCGGCGCATTTGGGTTGACGTAGTCAAAATGCTTGAAGCCCTCCGGGTATTTGACGTCGCCGAATAGCGACAACGCATGCCTCCAATTTTGTGTCTGAGCTGCTGCCCGTCTGACCGGTGATGATGTGCCCAACACCCCCAAAGCGGGCGCGGCAAAGCTGACTGCGGTGGCGTGCAGGACGGATCGACGGCTAAATTTCATGCAGCTACTCCGGCGCTAAAACGCCCCACTATGCAGTCGTGGGTGATTATGTCGGTTTTTCGATACCTCGCCAGCCGCCTGGAGACCCAATAACTTGCGCAAACCTCAAATTTCCGTGGCCAATCGCCGCAACGGCGACCTAAACAAACGGCCAGGCTGCGGCCCGGCCGTTTGGCTGGCATATCGTCGATCGACTATTTCTTGGCCGGCTCACCGCCCGCCGGCGGGATACCTTCAGCTGCTTTCGGCAGCGCGACCGGGTTGTCAGCCAGCGTGTGCAAATAATCGATCACATCGGCGCGTTGCTCTGCGCGCGACAAACCGGCGAAGGTCATGGCCGTTCCAGGTATGTAACCGCGCGGGTTGGCCAGAAACTTGTTGAGCTCGTCAAAGCTCCAGTTGCCCGCCTTGCTCTTCATCCCTGCCGAGTAGTTGAAGCCTGCCTCGGACGCGCGCGCACGGTTCACGATATTCCACAAATTGGGACCGACCCGGTTCGGACCGCCTTTTTCGAACGTATGGCAAGCCTGACATTGTTTGGCGACCGCCTGGCCCTTTTCCACCGAGGCTTTGGCCAGCAAGGTTTCAATCGGCTGTTCAGGCTCCTTGGCGGCGGCGCCCTTCTCCCCTTCGGCCTGCTCTTTGACGGCGATATTGAAACCGGGCTTGCTCGGCTTTTCGGGCGCGAAGATCGCACCGGCGCCGATATTGAGCGCCAGCAGGATCAGGCAGGTGCCGAGGATGGCGCCGAGGATCTTATTGAGTTCGAAGGAATTCATCGAAAGACGGCTCCCGGAGCGGGGCGATACGGTGTTGGGCGATGACCGCCAGGGTCCCGGCGGCGGCGATGAGATACCGGTTTGCCTGGCCTATGGCAACCCGTATAAGCGCCTGCGGCATTTTCGACACTCGCCACGCACGGCCGGGCTTTCCGGCAACTCCGATGCCAAATGTCATCATTCTCATCCCGGCGCGCCTCACCTCCACACGCTTACCAGGTAAGCCGCTGGCCGATTTGAATGGCATGCCGATGATCGTGCATGTGCTCCGACGCGCTGAATCCGCCCAACTTGGTGAAGTCGTTGTTGCGACCGATTCCGAGGCAGTCGCCGCAGCGGTGGAAAAGGCCCGAGGCCGTGCCGTCATGACGCGCAGCGATCACGTGTCGGGATCGGACCGCATCTACGAAGCGCTGGAGGCAATCGACCCCGAACATCGCGTGGATATTGTCGTCAATGTCCAGGGAGACC
Organism: Pseudolabrys sp.; assembly: GCA_041500065.1. Classification (GTDB taxonomy): domain Bacteria; phylum Pseudomonadota; class Alphaproteobacteria; order Rhizobiales; family Xanthobacteraceae; genus Pseudolabrys. Next base: position 15,533 of record JBGQLL010000035.1, on the reverse strand, counting down.
TGCCGACCATCAATCCATCCGACATAAGTACCGCACTGAAGCCGCTCGACGACGCACAAGTCGATATCGCTACCCTTGCAGCCGTTATTACTGACGCCGCCGAGCGGATGAATCCAAACGTCGTCAAGGTGTCGGGGCAACGGATTGGTCCTGCTCGGCTTCAGGCAAACAACTTCACCCGCAAAAATGCGATCGGCGCTGGCCCGCATTATCATCATATCGGACTCTATGGGTATCGTCGCGCGGCTCTCGAACGTTTTGTTAAGCTACCTCCATCGACAAATGAGCAGCACGAGAAATTGGAGCAACTGCGCGCACTCGACGCCGGCATGCGCATTGATGTGATGATCGTGAAGAGCGTGCCGCTCGGTGTCGATACACCAGAGGATTTAGAGAAGGCACGCAGGTTGCTTGGCGGTTGACTTAGGTGTGAAGGTCTGCGTACGGAACCTTCCAACGCATGATCCGAAATGCAGTTATCGGCTTCAGGGCGAGACACGCAAGCAAAAGCGCGGTAGGACATGACCAAGAAGAAGATCATCTTTCAGGGTGAGCCGGGGGCAAACTCGCATCTTGCCTGTCGCGAAGCCTATCCGGATCACGAACCAGTGCCCTGCCCGACTTTCGAGGATTGCTTTACCGCTCTTGTTGCAGGTGATGTCGACCTTGGCATGATTCCCATCGAGAATTCGGTCGCCGGCCGAGTGGCCGATATTCATCATCTGATGCCGACCGCAGGGCTGCACATCATCGCCGAATGGTTTCTTCCGATCCGCAATCAGCTGATGGCTCCAAAAGGGGCTACTCTGAAAACCATCAAGACGGTGCAAAGCCACGTGATGGCGCTCGGCCAGTGCCGCAATATCATCCGCGAACTGAAGCTTAAAGCGGTGGTCGCCGCCGATACCGCGGGTTCGGCGCGTGAGGTCGCTGAGGCCAAGGACAATACACGGGCAGCGATCGCTTCACGGCTGGCCGCGGAAATTTATGGCCTCGACATTCTGAAGGAAAATGTGGAAGACGAATCGCATTCCACCACGCGCTTCGTTGTGCTGTCGCGCGAGAAAAAATGGGCACATCCAGGTAAGGGCAAGGTCATTACGACCTTCGTGTTCAGGGTGCGTAACGTGCCGGCCGCGCTTTACAAGGCGCTCGGAGGGTTCGCTACCAACGGCGTGAACATGACCAAACTCGAAAGCTATATGGTTGGCGGCAATTTCTTCGCCACGCAGTTCTATGCGGACGTCGAGGGACATCCAGATGATCGCGCGCTTGTGTTCGCGCTTGAGGAACTCGCCTTTTTTTCCAAGGAATTGACGGTGCTGGGCGTCTATCCCGCACATCCTTTCCGCGAGACATTTAAGGAAGAGAAAGACTAGCGCTGGCTGCGATCAGACCGCGACACGGCTGAGAAAGCCTTCGATGCCCCGTTGAAGGCTCGTAGCAGCGGCTTCGACTGTCTGGGATGCTTCGAGCACCTTGTTCGCCGCGCTACGTGTGTCGCCGACCGCGCGAGTCACCTCATTGAGCACGTTGACCATTCCGTTGGCACCTTCCGCCGCGCTCGCCACGTTGTGGGATATCTCGTCGGTCGCGCTGTCCTGCTGTTGCAGCGATAGCGCCACGGCCGAGGTATAGCCATCTATTTCCCGCATACGCTCTGTATTGCGCAGGATGGCGTCTACTGCAACCCGCGTCGAACTTTGTACGGCCTCGATCTGGCTAGCGATTTGCTCGGTCGCCTTCGCGGTCTGCACCGCAAGCGATTTAACTTCCGACGCAACCACCGCGAAACCGCGGCCTGCTTCACCGGCACGCGCCGCCTCGATCGTAGCATTGAGTGCAAGCAGGTTTGTCTGTCCAGCAATGTTACGAATCAGGTTGACGACTTCGCCGATCTCCTGAACCGTATCGGTAAGGTGGGTCATCTGTTCGTTGGTCGTCTGCGCCTCCACGACAGAGTGCGATGCGACTTCCGCTGCCTGACTGATTTGGCGGCCAATCTCACCGATCGATGCGATCAGCTCTTCAGCAGCGCCTGCCGCCGCAGTCATGTTGGCGCTGGCTTCATTTGAGCTGCTGACCGCGCCGGCAGTGCGCTCAGACGTGTAACCGGATGAATTTGACAAAGCCACCGCGATCGACTTCAGCGCTGCGGTGCTTTCCGTCACGGTCCGCAACACACTCGCGACACTTTCGCGAAAAGCGCGGATCTCTGTTTCGATTTCAACTCGACGACGCTCTTGCTCGGTCAGGGCCGCACTTTTCCGCTCAGCGTGAATGCGCTCGGTGATATCATCGTGCGTGCCAATCCAGTACTGACCACTTTTGACCGGCCGGTTGACGACCAGGACGGCGCGACCGTCGGGAGTTTCCACGATTCGATTCATCGACTCGCCCTGTCGCACTGCGGTCAAAATTTCGGCGCGGTATTTTTCGGCGTCAATGCTAAGGCTGCCAGTCGTTATTCGATTGTTGATCAGGTCCAGCAACGTACACCCTGGTTTCACAACATTGGCTGACAGGCCGTACATCTCAACATAGCGATCATTGCAGACAAGAACGCGTTCGCGCGCGTCGAACAAGATGACGCCTTGAGTCATATTATTGAGAACCATGGACAGCAGTGCGCTGGTGCCACCGCTTACGTCCACGCTTCGCTGGCGTCGGCGATACATAAACATCACCGCGGCAAGGCCGGCGACGACAGCCATGGCATAAAACTGCCAGCTCTCTTCAAAAATGATGTTCAAGCCGACCCACCCGCGTGATCGCGGAACCTTATACCGCTGCAAGTTTTTATTAATTGTTAACCTAAGGGCGGACGGTCGACATGCCCGGAGCGACTCCCCTCAAATTGCTCGACAAAACGCGGGGACAGGGTGCGCAATCGGTCGATGTCGACGCGACCGGACCGCGTGACGTAGCTCATGGCAAATTCGATCGGCGCAAGTTTCATGTGCTCGGCGAAGTGCTCGTACCAGGCTGCGCTCCCGCTGGCACCCGATAACAGCTTCTCCAGGATCGGTCGCCGCGTTGTTTCGTAAGCGGCAAGCGCCGTTGAGGTGTTGTCTGGGTACGCCGTCAATGCCTTGTCGAGCGCAATCGCGTCCTCCATGGCGAGCCGCGTGCCGGAGCCAATAGAGAAATGCGCAGTATGCAGCGCGTCGCCTATCAGCACGGTGTTATGAACCCACCAGCGCTCATTGTGCACAAGAGGAAACTGTCGCCAGATCGAGTTGTTTGAGATCAGGGGGTGCCCCTCTAAAGCCTGAGCAAACACGCGCTCGCATAGCACGCGGGTCTCAGTCTCCATCATCTGCGGGAAGCCGGCGCGTACGAAAGTAGCTTGATCGACCTCGACAATGAAAGTGCTGAGGTCCGGCGCATACCTGTAGTGGTGCGCATTAAAAAATCCAAGTTCGGTTTCGATAAAAGTCTGCGTCAGATTTTCGAACCTTTTGGTGGTGCCGAACCATGCAAAGCGATTGGTAAGGAACCGCACCGTGGCGCCGAAGTTCTTCTCCCGGCTGCGCCGTACCAGCGAATTGACTCCATCGGCCCCGACGATGAGATCAGCGTTCCCTAACTCCGCAACGCTGCTTACCGTACGTCCGTAGACCGGCTTAACACCGACCGAATGCACGCGTGCCTGAAGCAGCCGGAGGAGCTTCAGGCGGCCGATAGCCGCAAAGCCGACACCGTCGATCATCACACGCTCATTGCGATGGCCGACGGCGATATCGCTCCATGATTCCATATGCGGAACGATTGCCGCATAGGTTTCCTGATCGTCTTCGCGCAAAAATTCCAGCGCCCGATCAGAGAAGACCACGCCGAAGCCGAAGGTGGCGTCGGCAGGATTCTGTTCAATAACGGTGACGTCAGTTTCGGGTCGGCGGCGCTTGATTAAATACGCGAGATAGAGACCTGCGGGACCGGCGCCGAGAACTACGATACGCATGGCTTTTCTTAGACCGCTCGAACAGCGCCAGTCTCTCAGATTGTCTGATTATAGGCGCCCACTTCCGGATGCGTCCGGATCACGTCATCGACTGCCTGAAACATGTCACGCATGCGTTGCTCTGACACCGGACTCTCGACGACCACAACAAGCTCCGGTTTGTTGGAGGAAGCACGCACCAGGCCCCAGGTGCCATCCTCAACGGTGACCCGTACGCCGTTCACTGTAACCAGTTCGCGGATCGACTGGCCGGCAACTTTTGCGCCGCCCGCCTTGGCTGCCTCGAAATGCTTCACAACGGCTTCCACCACCGCGTATTTTTTCTCGTCGTCGCAATGCGGCGACATCGTCGGCGAACCCCATGTCTTCGGTAGCGCCTTGCGCAGGTCGGCCATACTCTTTCCCGGATTGCGGTCAAGCATGTCGCAAACTGCGAGCGCGAAGATCATGCCGTCGTCGTATCCGCGGCCAAACGGCTTGTTGAAAAAGAAGTGTCCGGACTTCTCGAACCCGGCAATAGCACCAAGCTCGTTGACGCGACGCTTGATATAGGAATGGCCGGTTTTCCAGTAATCTACCTTCACGCCGTTTGCCTTCAACACAGGATCCGTGAGGAATAGTCCGGTTGATTTAACATCGACGACAAAAGTCGTGTTCCGATGCATCGTGGACATGTCGCGCGCGAGCATCACACCCACTTTGTCGGCGAAAATCTCTTCACCTTCATTATCGACCACGCCACAGCGATCACCGTCACCATCGAAGCCGAGCGCGACATCGGCGCGATTGACCAGCACCGCGTCACGCATGGCGTGCAGCATCTTCATGTCTTCGGTGTTGGGGTTATAGCGCGGGAAAGTATGATCGAGGTTACAGTCGAGTGGCACGACTTCGCAGCCAATTGCTTGCAAAATTCTTGGCGCAAAAGCGCCTGCGGTACCGTTGCCACAGGCCGCAATCACTTTGAGTTTGCGTTTGAGCTTAGGCCGTTTGGTCAGATCTGCGATGTAGCGCTCGGGAAAACTCTCCACGAATGCGTAACTACCGCCATCCTTAAAATCGAATTTTGCACCCAGTACAATTTCTTTCAGACGCTTCATCTCCACCGGACCAAAGGTAAGGGGTCGGTGCGCGCCCATTTTTACGCCTGTCCAGCCGTTGTCGTTGTGGGAGGCTGTAACCATGGCGACGCAAGGCACATTGAGCTCAAACTGGGCAAAGTAGGCCATCGGTGTGATCGCGAGGCCAATGTCGTGAACTTTGCAGCCAGACGCCATCAAGCCGGTGATCAGCGCCATTTTCACCCCTGACGAATAGCTCCGGAAATCATGGCCCGTGACGATCTCCGGTTTCACGTTCAGCTCACGAATGAGCGTCCCGAGACCGAGCCCGAGGGCCTGAATGCCCATCAGATTGATTTCTTTTTCCAGCAGCCAGCGCGCGTCGTATTCGCGGAATCCGGTCGGCTTTACCAGTGGCGAGGATTCATAGGCATATGTGTTCGGTGTGAGCGCAGGTTTCGGCTTCGGAAACATCAGAACCTCAAACAAAGAGCGACGCGACTCCAATACCCTAACACCGGAGAACCGGAAAGCGCTCCGTGCAGAGGCCGGAAATATCGGGACCTTAGCCTACTGTTCGAGCACCAAGCGGCCGTTGGCGTACTCGTAGCGCTTGAGCCGCGACAGGAATGAGACGCCAAGCAGATTTTTTGCCAGTGCCTCGTCGGGCAGCACCATAGCCGGCACATCGTAGACGGTGATGCCGCCGACCTCGATGCGCTCGATCGTAGCCCGCGCAGCTTTGATCTTGCCGTTGGCAGTGACCGCAGTGGCGGTGTAATCACGCGGCTGAGGACGAATTCCTGCCAACGCGGCAGACGATTCGCGTAGGACAACTAGCGACGCGCCCGTGTCGACCACGAAGTCGACGAAGCGCCCCTCAACCCTGGCCTCTACCTGAAAATGACCCTGGCGGTCGCCGTCCAATATCAGGCTGCGACCGGAGGTACTAGGTTCGCGCGGTTCATAGCTGGGCTGCACCACAGCCGCCTGAGCATCAGGATGCGTCTCGACGGTGTGGTCGGCATAGCGCGCGACATACCCACCGGCCGCGAGCAAAACGGCGGCAAAAAATAGAAGCTGGCGCATGACAAAGCCCAGTGACGTCGAGCAATCGTGCCATACGAGGATCAAGGGCAACTTAACGAAGACACGGCATTTGGCACGGCTTTGGCGATGGTGAGCTGCCGGTAAGCAAATTTATGACAATTGGAACTATTGACCGCGTGGTTTGGCGCGGCGGGTCGCGGGTGCTGTCAACGGATCGTCCGGCCAAGGATGTTTCGGATATCTGCCGCGCAGGTCAGCTCTCACATCCTTGTAGCTGCCACGCCAGAATCCGGGCAGATCACGCGTCACCTGCACCGGCCGGTGTGCTGGTGACAGCAGCTCGATTAGGAGCGGCACGCGTCCGCCCGCAATTGCGGGGTGTACCCCAAGCCCGAACAACTCCTGCACGCGGATAGCAAGCTTCGGTCCCTCCTCCGCTTCATAGTCGATCGGCACTTGCGAACCGGACGGAGCGTTGAAATGGGTCGGCGCCTCGGCATCGAGCTGCTTGCGCAGATTCCATGGCAACAAGGTATCAAGCGCAGCCGCAAGATCGCCCGCACCAATTTGCGACAGCGCAGTTTTACCAACCAGGAACGGCGCAAGCCATTCGTCGGGCGTACGAGCTAATGTATTGTCCGTCAGATCGGGCCACTCCTCACCTTCAGCGCGCCGCAAAAAATTCACACGATTGCGAAACTGCAACTGCGCCTTGCTCCACGGCAACTTGTGGACGCCGCGCCCGACGATGCCTTCCGCCAAAAGTCTGGCGCTACCGGTATCCGCCGCAACTGGCCTTGTTTGTTCAGCCAAAATCAGCCCGCCGAGCCGACGGCTGCGGCGCGCACGTAGCGAACCGGTGGCCGCATCGAAACTCATCGCATCGCGATTTTCAATTGCGCCGGCGAAACGTGCCTCGATTTCGGAAAGCGTGATCGGTGCGGCCAACACAATACGGCTCGCCGCCGCTGCACCGGTAAGTTCCGCAACCGCAAGAAACGGTTCGCGCGCAAGCGAAGAAGTGGGATCGACCAACCCACCACGTCCATTGGCAAGCAGGAAAGCTCCGCTCCCGCCGCCGCGATTTTTGGCGATGCGGTCAGGATACGCCAGCGCAAGAATTGAGCCGGGGGACCCCTCGCCGCTTTTTCTCGAGCGGTCGGCCGTCTCGGTCCACCGTTTCACCATAGCCCGTGCATCGTCGGCGCGACGAGAGCGGTCACGTCGAAAATTATCGAGCCGATGTTGCAAATCAACGTCTGCGCCGCCGAGGCCACGCTCCGTAATAATGGCGGCGATACGAGCGGCAAGTTCGCCTGCGCCTTCCTCCGCCGCGTCGACGACCATGCGCGCCAATCGCGGTGGCAGCGGCAAGGCACGTAGCTTGCGGCCTTCCTCGGTGATGCGTCCTTCAGCATCGATAGCGCCGAGCTCGACGAGCAGTGTTCTGGCCTCGTTGAGCGCGGCGTTTGGGGGCGGGTCAAGCAAAGCGAGCTTCGCGGGGTCGGCGGCGCCCCACAGCGCCAAATCGAGCACGAAGGATGATAGATCGGCAGACAGGATTTCCGGGCGCGTAAAGGGTTCGAGCGATCCCGTCTGCGGCTCATCCCACAACCTGTAGCAAACGCCCGGCTCTGTGCGCCCTGCCCGCCCGCGGCGCTGATCCGCGGCTGCCCGTGACACTCGCACAGTTTCAAGCCGTGTAAGACCGACATCGGGCTCGTAGCGCGGCACACGTGATAGACCACTGTCGATAACCACGCGTACGCCTTCGATGGTGAGCGACGTTTCTGCGATCGAAGTTGCCAGCACAATCTTTCGCCGACCCGGTGACGACGCCAAAATAGCGCGATCCTGCTCGCGGGCCTCAAGTGCCCCATAAAGTGCGACGATGTCGACATTCGCATCGGCGACGCTCTCTTTCAGCAATGCTTCTGTACGGCGGATTTCGCCTGCTCCCGGAAGAAACACCAGAAGCGAGCCGACCTCGGCGCGAAGCGCGCGCGCGACCGCCTCTGCGACCTGCCGCTCAATCGGCGTGCGGGGATCGCGGCCGAGGTGGCATGTTTCGACTAGGAAAGCGCGGCCCTCGCTCTCGACCACCGGCGCATTGCCGAGCAACGTCGCGACACGCGCTCCGTCGAGTGTCGCCGACATCACCAGCAGTTTGAGATCTTGCCGCAACCCTTGCTGCGCCTCGCGCGCTAAAGCTAACCCGAGATCGGCGTCCAGCGACCGCTCATGAAATTCATCGAATAGAACGGCCGCAACGCCTTCGAGCGAAGGATCATCGAGCACGAGCCGCGTGAACACGCCTTCAGTCACCACCTCGATGCGCGTGTACTTGCTCACCTTCGAGCCAAAGCGCACGCGCAAACCAACGGTGCCGCCAACCTGCTCTCCCAATGTCGACGCCATACGCTCCGCGGCGGCGCGGGCTGCGAGCCGGCGCGGCTCAAGCACCAGGATTTTCTTGCCTTTTGCCCATGGCTCGTCGAGCAGCACGAGCGGCACGCGCGTGGTCTTGCCAGCGCCGGGCGGGGCGACCAGAACGGCCGCATTATTACCGTCTAGCGCAGCGGTGAGCTCCACTAGAACGGTATCGATGGGGAGAGAGGTATCGAAAGTTCGCATCTTGTGGGCGTCGTCACCCGCGAAAGCAGGCAACCCAGTAATCCGAAGCGGCGATTTTATTGCAAAGCTCGCGCCTACCGGATGCCCCGCTTTCGCGGGGCATAGCAACCTCTATGAGTTCTATAAAGCGTCACGTGCGCGTCCGTCCGATGCTTTCGTATACGAAGCCGTGGCGGGCAATGTCCTCTGGCCGATAAACATTGCGCAGATCGACGAGCACCGGCTGTGCCATGACAGTCTTTAGTCGCTCGAAATCAAGCGCGCGGAACTGCTCCCATTCGGTAACGATCACCAGCACCGAAGCACCCTCGGCACAAGAATAGGCGTCTTTGCAGAACGCGACATTGCCGATGACGCCCCTGGCCTGCTCCATGCCAACCGGGTCATAGGCCCTCACCTTGGCACCCATGTCCTGTAAAGCGGTGATCAGAGGGATCGATGGCGCCTCCCGCATATCGTCAGTGTTCGGCTTGAACGTGAGACCCAGCACTGCGACGGTTTTTCCACGGAGCTCGCCACCCAGGACAGCTGCGACCTTGCGCGCCATTGCCCGCTTGCGCGCATCGTTGACCGCCGCCACCGCCTCGACAATACGAAGCGGAGCGGCATGGTCCTGCGCGGTCTTGATGAGCGCGACAGTGTCCTTGGGAAAGCATGAGCCCCCATAGCCTGGACCGGCGTGCAAGAATTTTGAACCGATTCGATTGTCCAGACCAATACCGCGAGCGATCTCCTGCACGTCGGCGCCCACTTTTTCGGCGAGGTCGGCAATTTCGTTGATGAAGGTGATCTTGGTCGCGAGGAACGCATTGGCTGCATATTTGATCAACTCAGCCGTACGGCGACTGGTGAACAGGATCGGCGAGCGATTGAGATAGAGCGGCCGATAGAGTTCGCTCATGACCTCTCGCGCGCGTTCATCCGAATTGCCGATCACAATGCGGTCGGGATGCTTGAAATCCTGAATGGCAGCACCTTCGCGAAGAAATTCGGGGTTCGATACCACAGCGCAATCAGCATCGGGGCGCGTCTCCCGGATGATACGCTCGACCTCGTCGCCCGTGCCCACCGGCACGGTCGATTTGGTGATTACAACCGTGAAGCCGTCGAGCGCTCGCGCGATCTCGCGAGCGGCGTCATGAACAAAACTGAGGTCGGCGAACCCATCACCGCGGCGGGAGGGCGTGCCGACTGCAATGAACACCGCGTCGGCCGCGGCGACTGCGCCAGCCAGTTCGGTGGCGAATTTCAGCCGGCCGGCACGGGTATTGGCCGCTACCATATCTTTGAGCCCGGGCTCATAGATCGGCATTTCGCCGCGCTCCAGCGCGGCAATCTTCGCCTTGTCTTTGTCGACGCAAACCACTTCATGGCCGAAATCGGCGAAGCAAGCGCCGGAAACAAGGCCGACATAGCCGGTGCCGATCATGGCAACGCGCATGGACTATCCGTTTATAAAATGACGCTTCCGGCCAATGCCGGACGCGTCTGCATAGCAAACCCCACCCGCAGTGGCGAGAGGTGCGAGACGATACGCAATTCCTGTGGCCGCACTTTTTGGCGGATTGATTAACGCGTCGTCCGGGGCCACTATTCGTAACTATGCCGGCCCCCGCCAAATCCAAGACCAAGACCGCCACGCCTGCCTCCGTTCCAGCAAAGGCCCAACGCCCGCTCAAGAAGGGCGACCACCTGTTCCTGGTGGACGGCTCTGGCTACATCTTCCGCGCCTATCACGCGATTAGGTTCGAGCCGCGCACGCCGGACGGCACGCACGTTAATGCCGTCTACGGTTTCTGTAGCATGCTCTGGAAGCTGCTCAAGGAAATGAAGCCAGAACAGCGGCCGACACATCTCGCGGTCATCTTCGACAAATCGGAAAAGACGTTCCGTACGGAGATGTACAAGGACTACAAGGCGCATCGCCCGCCTCCGCCCGATGATCTTATCCCGCAGTTTCCGCTCATCCGCGACGCCGTACGCGCGTTCGAGATTCCCTCTCTCGAGCAGGCCGGCTATGAGGCCGATGACCTGATTGCGACGTACGCACGTATCGCCTGCGAGGCGGGCGCAACCGCCACCATCGTGTCGTCCGATAAGGATCTCATGCAGCTCGTGAATGAATGCGTGATCATGTACGACACTATGAAAGATGTCCGCATCGGCGTTCCGGAGGTGATTGAGAAATTCGGCGTACCACCGGAAAAGGTCATCGAAGTGCAAGCACTAATCGGTGACACATCTGACAACGTGCCAGGCGTGCCCGGTATTGGCGTCAAGACCGCGGCACAGTTGATCGGCGAATACGGCGATCTCGAAACGCTGCTCAAGCGCGCGAAGGAGATCAAGCAGGACAAGCGCCGGCAGGCCCTCATTGACAACGCTGAAGCCGCCCGAATTTCAAAGAAACTCGTCACGCTCGACGACCGGGTGCCGCTTGAGGTGCCGGTCGAGAACCTCGCGGTGCACGAACCGGATTACAAGACACTTATTACTTTCCTGAAGTCGATGGGATTCAGGACGCTAACGCAACGCGTGGCCGAAAAGGTGGGGATCGATGCAAGTCAGATCGAGACAGGTGGGACGCTGGCCGCCGACGCCGCGGCAGCATCCGATTCTCTGAAGCCGTCCGCTGTGCCTGCGGGCCGCACCAGCGGCCAAGGTCAGCTTCCCCTTGTTGCACCGCTTTCGCGCAAAGGTGCGGCCAGCTCGATCACTGACTCCGCACGACTGACACCAATCTCTCTATCCGAACGCCGCCTCGAGGCGTTGCGGGCCAGCAAAATCGACCACGCCAAATATGAAACGATCGGCACGCTTGATCGACTTGCCCATTGGATCGCTCGAGCTCACGACACCGGCGTGCTGGCACTCAAGACTGAAACCAGCAGTCTTGACCCGATGCAGACCACACTGTGCGGCATGGCGCTGGCTGTCGCACCAAACGAGGCGGCCTATCTGCCTCTCGGGCATCGAGAGGCGAGCGAGGGAGAAACGTCCGGGTTATTTGCGGCAAAGCTCTGCAGCGGACAAATCTCAGAGCGCGATGCGCTCGAAGCGCTCAGACCAATTCTGGAAGACAGCAGCATCATCAAAATCGGTCATGACGTAAAACGGGATTGGCTGGTACTGGCTTGCCGAGGCATCCGCCTCGGGGCAGCGGACGACACCATGCTGATGTCCTATGTGCTGGACGCTGGCAAAGCCTCGCATGACATGGACAGCGTCACCACCCGCTATCTGGGACGAAGCCCGATACGCTTCAATGACGTGAAGAGCAAAGACAGAGCTTTGTTTACGCCTGAAGCAACACCTATCGCTCGCACCGCAACCTATGCCACCGAAGACGCCGATGTAATGCTTCGTCTCTGGCAGGCATTAAAGCCGCGCATGGCGGTGGAGAAGGTGGTCAGCGTCTACGAGACGTTGGAACGGCCAATGCCGCGCGTGCTTGCTTGCATGGAGGAGCGCGGCATTTCGGTCGACCCAGGCGTGCTTTCGCAACTTTCCAACGATTTTGGCAAGAAGCAGGCAGCTCTCGAACGAGAGATCAACAAGATTGCAGGAACGGACGTCAACCCCGGCAGTCCAAAACAATTGGGCGATATCCTGTTTGGACAAATGGGCTTGCCCGGCGGCACAAAGACGAAAACCGGACAATGGTCGACGGGTGCGCGGGCGCTAGAAGAGCTAGCCGAGCAGGGTCACAAGCTTCCGCAGGTCATCCTCGACTGGCGACAAGTATCGAAATTGCGCTCGACTTATACCGAGGCGCTGCCCACTTACGTCAATCCGAAGACGCATCGTGTCCATACGAGCTATGCACTCGCCGCAACCTCGACCGGACGGCTTTCGTCGTCGGAGCCGAACTTGCAGAACATCCCGATCCGAACGGACGACGGCCGCAAAATTCGGCGTGCTTTCGTCGCTTCGCCGGGCATGAAGCTCGTCTCCGCCGACTATTCTCAGATCGAGCTGCGCCTATTGTCGGAAATTGCCAATGTGCCCACCCTACGTAAGGCGTTTCAGGACGGCGTGGATATTCACGCCATGACCGCTTCTGAAATGTTTGGGGTGCCCGTCAAGAACATGCCCCCCGATGTGCGCCGCCGCGCCAAGGCAATCAACTTCGGAATCATCTACGGCATTTCGGCTTTTGGTCTCGGAGCGCAACTCGGTATCGACGCGAAAGAGGCCGGCGCCTACATCAAGAAATATTTCGAGCGTTTCCCGGGCATTCGCGACTATATGGACGAAACGCGCGAGTTTTGTCGCGAGCACGGCTACGTGCTCACCCTGTTTGGGCGCAAATGTCACTATCCCGATATCAAGGCGAGCAACCCTTCCATTCGGTCGTTCAATGAACGCGCGGCTATCAATGCCCGTTTGCAAGGCTCCGCGGCTGACATTATTCGTCGCGCCATGATCCGCATTGAGCCGGAGCTTCAGAAAGACAAGCTTGGCGCAAAGATGTTACTGCAAGTGCATGACGAACTGATCTTCGAGGTGCCGGCAAACGAGGTCGAGCGCACGCTTCCGATCATCAAGAGCGTAATGCAGAGCGCGCCCGATCCGGCGGTTTCATTGCACGTGCCGCTTCAGGTCGACGCGCGCGCCGCCGACAATTGGGACGAGGCGCACTGACTGACTCTATTGGCGCGGTTCGCGCTGCTTATTTTCGTTTCTTTCTGCGCGTCTTAACCTTGCCACGACGCGCGGTCGATTTTGACTTCACCGCTTTCGTAGTCTTCGCCGGCAGCACCGCAATCGCCTCGATCTCGAACAGCGCACCCGGCCGCGCCAATTGTGAAATCGCCACGGTCGTGCTGGCCGGCGGTGCGGCCATATTAAAGTGCTGATCGCGCACCTCGCGAAAAATCGAGATGTGCGACATATCGACGAGGTAATTGTTGATCTTCACCACATCTTTGATGGTGGCACCGGCATCGGCGAGTGCGAGCTTAAGATTCTCGATCGCTTTGTTAGCCTGAGCACGGAAATCGCCCGCCATGCCGACCAGCTTGTTTTCCATGTCGAGTCCGAGCTGCCCGGCGATGAAGATCAGACGATTGGGCCCGGTAGCTTCGACTACATAGCTGTAGCCTGGTGGCTTCGCGAGCGTGTTCGGATTGGAAAAGCGGACATTGGCTGCCATTGAGACCCTCCTACGATTGACAATTAGAACTCAGCGTTTCTTTGCTCGATTTGTTCGCGGCATCTTGGTTTCCTCCAAAAGGCCGAGATTTGCTGCGAGCCACTTTGTTGTCGGCGCCTGGATCAAAATCGTCATAAGAACAGCGATGAACGTGATCGCGGCTATGACCTCAGCGCCTGGTGCTTTCATACCAAGTAAAAGGCCGGCGAGCGCGGCCGGAATGACGCCGGTCTCACGCGTCCAGCACATGAATAACATCTCATTGAAAGTCCAATTTGCGCGCCGATCGGGAAGCGCGCAAAGAAATACAGTCGCCGGTCGGGCAACCAGCATGAAAATAGCGACAACAATGATGCCGCCGAGCCAATATTGTCCCATGAGACGAAAATCGACTTGAGCCCCAAGCAACAAAAAAATGAATAGTCGCATGATAAACGCAGACGTCATGACAAACTCGTCGAGCTTCTGCGCCTCGAGCGGCATCATCTTGAATCCGAACGAATCCTTGTTTCCGATCATGATGCCGAACACGAAAACGGCCATGAAACCGCTCGCTTGCATGCCGTCGGCCGCGAAATATGCCCCGATGACGGCAACCAGCGTCACGACCGGCGCGTATTCCGCGAGGACGGCCCAGCGCTCATGCGCGATTAAAAGTGCCGCCAAATATCCGAGCGCTGCACCGACAGCAATTCCGATTACGGCTTGCTTTAGCAGATCGAAAAGGGACGCCGCGATCGAGAAGTCGCCGCTGCCCTTCGCGATAGCCAGCAAGCCAAGTGTCACGATGGCGCCAGTGGCATCGTTAAACGCCGATTCGCTCATGACTGTCTGAGCCACGCGATCGCGAATTTTGACTTGCCGGAATATGGGAACCAGCGTCGCCGGATCTGTTGACGCGATTGCCGCGCCCAGCAGAAGGGCCACGATCCACGGAACGCCAAGAATCGCATGCGCGGCGAGGCTGGTTATAGCTGCGGTGATCAGAACCCCAGCCGTCGCGAGAACGACGATCGTAATCCATACCCTTTTCAAAACCTCAAAACGCAGCGATGCGCCGCCGTCGAAGAGAATGTAGCTGGCGCCAAACAAAAGAATGATCTGATAGAGCGCCGAGTCGGATTTTATATTGATCAAACCGAACAAGGCGGGGCCGATCGCCATCCCCACAATTAAAAACAGGGCAATGTCAGGAACCTTGAGCTTTCGAGCCACAAAGCCGGTCACGGTGCCGACGGCTAGAATAACTCCGCCTGAAAGCAATGTGTGTTTTGCAATTTCGATTGTCGACGACGCTTCCACTTTTCCCCCGACCACCGGAAAGAGCACATGGCCATTTTTCAATACACCGCCAATTCGTGAATGCTGCCCGACACCTGACGAAATAACAAGTCGCCGTCTCGTCGCAACTCTCTGCGAGCGCTCAACAAGCGACAAAGCGTACGCTCGAAAAATTGTCTCGTTTCTGCCATAACCGCCACCTGAACCCGGGCAGGAGTGATCTCTCCGCCACAACAGACGGACTGAGCGATGCGAAAAAGGACCTTGGCGCTGGCGATATTTGTGCTCGGCGCGCTTTGTGCGGGACAGGCTTTTGCCGCCAGTTGTCGCAACTCTGGCAGTTACGAGCGCTGGCTCGAGGACTTCAAGAAGGAAGCCACCGCGCAAG
>JBGQLL010000034.1:0-19231 GCA_041500065.1 Pseudolabrys sp. | reverse complement strand
CCACACTCGACCAACAATAAAATAATTCGAAATGTACCGCCGGCCAAAAATGCCTGTCACATATGCATTTTTGGGGTCCTTGCCGCGCTTTCCTCTTAAGTCGTTATCGAGACGAAAAAAAATCTGAGCGAATTTTTGGGTAACCCCCGTTTCAAAAGCCCGCCGTTATCGCGCGCAAGCGTTATTCGGCTGATGATTTGACCAAGCAAATCATTGGCGAGCAAATGTCTCTGACGCCGTGATGACGCTTTGACTACAGCGACGTTTCAGCCGTCTGTTTTCTGCCGGTAGCGTCTTGTTCGGACGTCTTTTACAAGAATCCGGAGCGAATTAGTCCCGCGCGCCGTGCGGCCGGGGCCAGACGCTTACTTGCCGAGTTTGGCAATGCGATGAGCGAGGCGCGAAACTTTTCGGCTGGCATTATTCTTATGTACGACGCCGCGCTGTGCCGCCCGCATGATGACCGGCTCCGCCGCTTTGAAAGCTGCCAAAGCCGCATTGCGGTCGCCGCTTTGGATCGCTTCCTCAACCCTGCGCACCGAATTTCGTAGTACCGAACGCCGTGCCTTGTTCACTTCAGTCCGGCGAGCGATCACGCGCGTGGCTTTACGGGCGGACTTGGTATTGGCCATCAATCTCTCATTCGCAGTTGGTGCCTTCGGGATTTCCGCGAAAGCGACTAGGTTTTACAAGAAGTTACGGCGGCAAAAAAGCTTCGCCGCCAAGGCTGAGGCTTATAGTGAGGCCGCACGCAGGCGTCAACGTCCGCAAAGCACTGGCTTTAGGCCACGCGTTTGGCTCTCACCGCGTCGTGACCGGCGATCACAGACGCGCGGTCAGCGGCCGAGAACGGTGCCAGCGGCGGCTTCACCCGTGCCAAGCTGGCGTCGCCATGGATATGAGCAAGCAGTGCTTTGACGCCGGAGACGAGCGGCTTGCCGTCGAACAGTTTGCGGATCGCGACTGCTGCGTCGAGCGCGACGGCATCACCTTGCCCCCAGGCTCGCGCGCAGAGGTCGGCGTTGACATTGGCGGTCGCCGAAATGCAGCCGGCGAAAACGCCCGAGCGAGCTTCGGACAGGCACGCTTCCGTTGACGGGAAGACGGCGAAGGTCTTCGAGATCGCGGCGGCCGAGCGGGCATAGCCCATGTCGCCGGAGGAATCCTTGAGACCCACGATGCGGGACGAGAAAGAGTCGAGCAACCGGCCGATCAAAGTAATGTGCCAGGGCAATCCCGACATCGCCGGGAAATGATAGAGATAAATCGGGATAGGCCTTCGTTCGGTCGCCTTCACCAGCGCATCGATATAGGTGACCAAGCCGTCGTCGGGTACACCCTTATAGTAGAAGGGCGGCAGCACGAGCGCGCCTCCAAAGCCAAGCTCGGCCGCATGGCGCGTAAGCGCGACTGCATCCGATACCGCGGCGGCGCCCGTTCCGACCATCAGCCTATGCAACGGCAGACCGTTGACCTTATAGGCGTCCATGACGCCTTTGCGTTCGTCGAGCGAGAAAGAGGTCGCTTCGCCGGTCGTGCCGAGCACATTGAGACCGTCGCAACCGTTGTCGAGCAGATAGCGCGCCAGATTGACCGCGCGCTTGAGGTCGGGTGCTCCGCTCTCGTCGATCGGCGTGGCGACCGCGGCGATGACGCCGGAAAGTGTATTAGTCAAAACATTTCTCCCATTGTTCTCCGTCATGGCCGGGCTCGTCCCGGCCATCCACGTCTTCCTTCGCTGTCGATTAGAAAGGCGTGGATGCCCGGCACAAGGCCGGGCATGACGGCGATTAGTTTCTCAGCCACTGACATTATAGGCGGCAAGCGCTGCCATGTTGACCAGCTGGCTATCCTTGGCCCCGAGTTGCACGATTTGAACCGGCCGATCGAGCCCGACCAGCAACGGGCCGATGACCGTGGCTCCACCAAGTTCCTGCAGCATTTTCGTTGAAATCGACGCTGAATGAAATGCCGGCATAACCAGCACGTTAGCCGGGCCGGAAAGGCGGCAGAATGGATAGGCCGCAGCCAGTTCGGCGTTGAGCGCAACGTCGGCCGCCATTTCACCATCGTACTCGAAATCGACTCGCTTTCCGTCGAGAATCTTGACCGCCTCGATGACGCGCGCCGAACGCTCGCCCGGCGGATGACCGAAGGTGGAGAAGGCGAGCAACGCCAGCCGCGGCTCATAGCCGAGCCGGCGCGCGACGCCGGCCGCTTCCATAGCGATCTCGGCAATCTCGTGCGCCTCGGGCATTTCGGTCACCGCGGTATCGGCCACCAGCACGGTGCGTCCGCGCGCCACAACAACCGAGACACCGATCACGCGGTGACCGGGCTTTGGATCGATCACGTGACGGATGTCCTCGAGCGCGACTGAGAAATTGCGGGTCACACCGGTCACCATCGCATCGGCATCGCCAAGTGCGACCATGCAGGCCGCGAAATGATTACGGTCCTGATTGACCAGTCGTTGGCAATCGCGCACCAGATAGCCGTGGCGTTGCAGCCGCTCATACAAGAAGTTGATATAGGCGGCATTGCGGGTCGAAAGCCGTGCATTGACGATCTCGATGCCTTCGCCAAGTTCGATACCGCTGTCGCGCGCGGATTGGCGCACGCGATCCTCGCGTCCGACCAGGAGCGCCGTGCCGAGCCCTTGATGGACGAAGCTTGCCGCAGCGCGGATCACTTGTTCTTCCTCGCCTTCGGCAAAGACCACGCGCTTGGGCTGCCGGCGCAGCCTGTCGAACACTTGCACCAGCGTGCCCGCAATCGGGTCGCGCCGCGCATTCAATTGGTGACGGTACGCACCCATGTCGACGATCGGCTTGCGTGCGACGCCGGTGTCCATGGCAGCCTGCGCCACCGCAGGCGGCACGTATGAGATCAGCCGCGGGTCGAATGGCACCGGGATAATGTAATCGGGTCCGAATTTTGGCCGCGCGCCGTATGCGCTCGCGACTTCGTCCGGCACATCTTCACGCGCCAAGTCGGCGAGGGCGCGGGCGGCGGCGATTTTCATTTCCATGTTGATGGCGGAGGCGCGCACGTCGAGCGCGCCCCGGAAGATGTAAGGGAAGCCGAGCACGTTGTTGATCTGGTTCGGATAGTCTGATCGGCCCGTCGCCATGATGGCGTCGTCGCGCACTGCCGCTACTTCCTCGGGAGATATCTCCGCGTCGGGATTAGCCATGGCGAAGATGATCGGCTTGGCCGCCATTGACTTGACCATGTCGGCAGTGAAAGCGCCTTTGACCGAGAGCCCGAAGGCGACGTCGGCGCCTTCGAACGCCTGCTCAAGCGTGCGCGCCGAGGTCTTGATGGCGTAGCCCGACTTCCACTGATTCATGCCCTCTTTGCGGCCCTGGTAGATCACGCCCTTGGTGTCGCAGAGGATGAGGTTGTCAGGCTTGAATCCGATCGCCTTGAGCAATTCCAGGCAAGCGATGCCGGCGGCGCCCGCACCATTGCAGACCAGTTTGGTGGTTGCGATCTCGCGGCCGGTCAGATCGAGAGCGTTGAGCAAACCAGCGGCCGCGATGATGGCAGTGCCGTGCTGGTCATCGTGAAAGACCGGGATGTCGAGCAGCTCGCGCAGCTTCTGCTCGATGATGAAACACTCGGGCGCCTTGATGTCTTCGAGGTTGATGCCGCCCCAGCCGGCGCCCAGATAGCGGACGCAATTGATGAACTGCTCCGGGTCCTCGGTAGAGACTTCCAGATCGATGGAGTCGATATCGGCGAAGCGCTTGAACAGCACCGCCTTGCCTTCCATTACGGGCTTTGCCGCCAGTGCGCCGCGGTTGCCGAGCCCCAGGATGGCGGTGCCATTGGTGATAACGGCGACGAAATTGCCCTTGACCGTATAGTCGTAAGCGCGGCTGGCATCCTCAGCGATGGCCAGGACGGGTACGGCGACGCCCGGAGAATAGGCGAGCGACAGGTCGCGCTGGGTCGCCATCGGCTTGGTTGCGATGACTTCCAGCTTTCCCGGTCGGCCAACGCTGTGAAATTGCAGGGCTTCCTGGTCGGTAAAGGTGGGCCGGTTGCGGCCAGCGGGGGGCTTGGCGGGCATTGGTACTCCATGAACGCGACCGGTGCGCCGGCGCTAGCGACGTTAGCGGATGCAACCACAATGACTCAAGGGAAGGCGGCTACCGCCGGTGGTACGGTTGAATGAAAGACGGCCACGGGTTAATCGGTGCCACACAAAAGGTCATATGATTGGTTGATTGGGGGCTATGATCCGTTTCCTCTTCCGCTTAGTCGGTCTGATCTGCCTGGCTGCGGGCTTTATCCTGCTGATCTATGACGGCACCAAGTCGATCGCAGGTAATGCTCTTTTCCTCACCAGCGTGCGCACGCTGTGGGAATTGATCAACGCCGGCAGCCTCGCAAAGCTCGAACCGATGATCCGGCCATATGCCGGGGGTTACCTCTGGGACCCGCTTATGGTCGCTATCCTGGCGGCGCCGAGCTGGGGCCTGCTGGGCTTTTTTGGCATCCTGTTCCTCGTGCTCGGTCGTAAGAAGAAGCCACTGATCGGTTACGCGCGGCCGTAAAACCGGGGTTGGCGGTGCTGGCCGAAACGTGATTGCCATGGGCGTTTAAGCCAGGCCCCGCCCGACATATATTGTGCACAGCGATTGCAGGAGAACCAAGCATGTTCGGCTTCAAGAAAGTTGCCATGCCCAAGCCCAGCGAGGCGCTGTCGGGCCGCGCAAATCCGATCCGCACCGCCACCGCCCATTTCGTCAATCACCGCGCGTTGAAGGGGCCTTATCCGGAGGGCTTCGAAAAGGCGATGTTCGGCCTCGGCTGCTTCTGGGGTGCTGAGCGCAAGTTCTGGGAGTTGGGTGACGGCATTCACGTCACGGCGGTCGGGTATGCCGGCGGCATGACACCAAATCCGACCTATGAGGAGGTCTGCTCAGGTCGCACCGGCCACAACGAGGTTGTGCTGGTGGTTTATGACCCGAAGAAGATTTCCTACGACGCGCTGCTCAAGACCTTTTGGGAAAGCCACGACCCGACCCAAGGCATGCGCCAGGGGAACGACGTCGGCACTCAATATCGCTCGGGCATCTATACCTTCAACGCCGCGCAGCATCAGGCAGCGGAGGCCTCGAAGGCGATGTACGAGCAGGAGCTCAAGAAAAAGCGCTACGGTGCGATCACCACCGAGATCGTCGACGTCCCGGAGTTCTATTTTGCCGAGGACTATCACCAACAGTATCTGGCCAAGAATCCGATGGGCTATTGCGGGCTTGGCGGTACGGGGGTGTCTTGTCCGATCGGCACCGGCGCCAAGCTCACGCAAGGCGCGCCGGCCTGAGCGCGCCTTCGGCCACGAGTTTGTCCTCCACGTGACCGGCTGCGAGGCGGCTAAATTTTTTGAACTTTGAACGTGTCGCTCAACTCATCCGTCCGCAAGCGAAACCGTGCGCTGAAGCCGCGTCTGCCGGCTACGGTAATTTTGAGGGCACGGCTGTTGGGCACGCGCGCGACCCACCCGAGCCCGATTGACCGGTTCAGAAGGTTCGCACCAAGCTGACCGGCGAGATGCGGGCGCCGCTCACTCCAATCGAGGCAGGTCCGGCAGAGCGGCCGGTTACTTCGTGTCACTGCGTCGAGATCGATTCCGAAGTCGAAGAAAAACTGCCGTCCCTTGTCGGTAACGAGGCCAGCACCGTCCGTGAGCACGATGTGGCCATGTTCGCAAAGGGACCGCGCAAGTGCCACGCCAATGCGTCCGGCAATATGATCGTAGCAAGTCCGCGCGGTCCGTAGTGCTTCATCCCTGGGGCCGACCGGGCGGTGTCGCTTTGGTCCAGTCGCTGCAACCGCCATCAATGCTTCGATAGCGTGGGCAATCTCGGGTGAGGCAAGCCGATAATAGCGGTGTCGTCCCTGTTTCTCCAATGCGATCAATTCGGCCTGCGTCAGTTTGGAGAGATGCCCGCTGGTCGTCGACGCGCCGACGCCGGCCTGACGCGACAGTTCGCCGGCTGTGAGTGCCCGCCCCTCCATCAGCGCGGAAAGGATATTGGCGCGCGCCACATCCCCGATGAGTGAGGCGACCTCCGCGATCGTATTGCCGGAAGCAATTGTCGACATGCGCCAATCATAACGTGCGGGCTGCACGCGGTCACTATCCACATTTCGGCCGATAGCGAAACATTTCCCGGCGATCCTAACTACAACACGGGAACAGTTTCCGTGCGCCATTCCAAGGGTTCAATCGACCATGATGACCAAAGCAAATACCAGTATAGAGTTCGCGCTTCTCCTCGCGCTCGCGACCCTTTGGGGGGCCTCGTACACATTCATCAAGGTCGGCGTCGAGACGATCCCGCCGGTGACGCTGATCGCCGCACGGACCTTGATCGCCGGTGGACTCCTCCTCGTTGTCATCCGGTCGCGCGGGTTGAGACTGCCAAAGGATGCCGCCACCTGGCGACGATTTCTATTCCAGGCATGCCTCAACAGCGTAATCCCGTTCACC
This sequence comes from Pseudolabrys sp., assembly GCA_041500065.1. Lineage (GTDB taxonomy): Bacteria > Pseudomonadota > Alphaproteobacteria > Rhizobiales > Xanthobacteraceae > Pseudolabrys. Next base: position 12,723 of record JBGQLL010000034.1, on the reverse strand, counting down.
TTGATCGCGTGGGCGGAACGGACAGTCGATGCGGGCTTGGCGACCATCCTGAATTCAACCTCGCCGATCTTTGCGTTTTTGCTGACGGCAGTTATGACGCGCCATGAAATGGTGACCGCGCGCAAGCTGTTCGGAGTTTTTGCGGGGATCGCCGGCACCTGCCTCATTATCGGCGTCCAGGCCTTGGATGGTCTTGGTCGTGAGCTATGGGCGCAACTCGCTATCGTGGCCGCCACGGTTTGTTACGCGGGCGCGGCAATATTTGGCCGAACATTCAAGGCGCTCGATCCGATTATGCCGGCGGCCGGCTCGCTCCTCTGCGGCGCGGCAATTCTTATTCCCGTCAGTTTCGCTGTCGACCAGCCTTGGATGTTGGCGCCGTCGCGACAGTCTGTTTTAGCCTTGCTCGGCCTCTCGGTATTCTCGACCGCGCTTGCCTTTGTGATTTATTTCCGACTTGTGCAAACCCTTGGTTCGGTGGGCACGACTTCCCAGTCCTATTTGCGTGTGCCGATTGGGGTAGCGATTGGCGCCATATTTCTCGGGGAAACCCTGACATCGACCGCCGGAGCCGGGCTCGCGTGTGTCATCGTCGGCGTGGCCGCGATGGCAATTCCTGCTCGGACAAGCGCTGTTCTTCGTTGATTAAACAATCCGATCAACCGCACGCAAAGAAAAAAGATGCCCAGCACTCGGCTGGGCATCGCGCAGCAAAAATGCTGCTCTCGTCGCGCGAGCGCGGCCTGCTATTTCTTCATATGCTTCGCGAGAAACTCCTGCGTGCGCTTCCACGCGAGGTCGCCGGCGGCCTTGTTGTAGCTCGCGCGCTCGTCGCAATAGAAGCCGTGGGCGGCGCCGGGATAGACGTAGGTTTCTGCCTGCGGCTGTTTCTTTTTGATTTCTTCCACCATCGTCAGAGGGATTCCTTCATCCTTTTCGCCGAAATGCATCTGTAGCGGACATTTCGGTTTTTCGTCGGCGAACTTGCCGATCATGCCGCCATAGAATGCAACTGCGGCCGAGAATGCCGGAATGCGGCAAGCGGCCAGAAAAGCCGCGGTGCCGCCCATGCAGAAGCCAATAACACCGAGCGGGCCAGCGCCTTTGAGATCGCCCTGTGCGGCGGCCATGTCAGCCATCATGTGATCCCAGTTGAGATTTCCGAGATAGCTGCGGGCATGAGCGATTTCGTCTGGCGTATAGCCGCTTTCGAAATTGCGCACGAAGCGGTCAAACACCGCCGGCGCGACCGCGACATAGCCGAGCGCTGCGAGCCGGTCGCAGACCGCACGAATGTGGTGATTGACCCCGAAAATCTCCTGCACCACCACCATGCCGCCCTTCGGCGTTCCGGAGGGATCGGCGCGGTAAGCGCCGAGCGAGTGCTTGTCGGTGGTGGTCAAAGTGAACTGCTTACCCAAAGGTACCTCCCGTAATTTTTTGAGACAAAACCCGGGCCGGCTTTTAGCATGGCACTGCGCCTCCGTCATTCGGGGTCGATGCTCTTTCGCTCATTCCCGCGCAAGCGGGAATCCAGTCGGGCAACTGGATCCCCGCTTTCGCGGGGATGAGCAGAACGAATGACGATGTTTTCGCAAGTCACGCAAATGCCGTCGCGAGCAGCTCGTACGATCGTTTTCGCGCGGCGTGGTCGAACAGCATGGTGGTCACCATAAGTTCATCGGCGTTGGTGGATTCGATCAGAGGCATGAGCTTCGCCTTCACCGTTTCCGGTGAACCGACCGAAAGCCTGGTGCGGTTCTGCGCGATCCGTGCGCGATCGACCGGCGTGTAGTCATAAGCGGCGGCGTCTTCGGGTGAAGCGAGCGGTTGAAACTCGCCTTTGGCGCGCCGCACGAAATTGAGATCGACTGTAGTTGCCAGCCTTTCAGCGTCTTGGTCGGTGTCGGCACAGACCACATGCGTTGCCAGGATGGCATAGGGCTTGTCGTGCGACGGTGATGGCTTGAAATTGTCGCGGTAGAGCCGCATCGCTTCAGCTGCGTCAAAATTTGCAAAATGATGGGCGAAGGAAAATGCCGCGCCGATATGTCCCGCAAGCTGCGCGCTGTAGTCTGAGGAGCCAAGCAGATAGATCGGCGGCAGAGGCACGTCGGACGGCATCGCGCGCACGTTCTGAAACGGGTGACCGGCGGGAAATCCGCGGGTCTCCAGCAGCATCAATTCGTTGAAGCGGTCGAGGAAATCGTCCTCCTCACTGATGCCTTGCCGGCGTCGGAGCGCGTAGGACGTCGCCGGGTCGGTGCCAGGCGCGCGACCCAGGCCGAGATCGATGCGGCCGGGAAACAGCGCTTCCAGGACTTTAAACCGCTCGGCCACCATCAAGGGTGCGTGGTTTGGCAACATCACGCCGCCGGAACCGACGCGCATATTCCTGGTCACCGCCGCGATCTGCCCGATCATGATGTCGGGTGCCGAACTTGCGATCGCTGCCAAATTATGGTGTTCGGCCACCCAGTAGCGCGTAAAGCCTAGGCCGTCGGCGAGCCGCGCAAGATCGAGGGAATTTCGCAGGGCCTGTGCGGCCGTGGAGCCGGCGGAAACCGGCGAGAGATCGAGGATGGATAGCGGGATCATGACTGGCGGCTCACACACTAACATGTGAGCGCCGTCTTTTCGCCTGCATGATCCGGCGTATGATAGACGGGAGCCGATTGGGGGAGCGTTTCGATGGCTTCATTGATCGAATGGAAGGTGCCGCAAGCGGTGCAGCCGCGTGCGGAGGATTGTTCCTACGATCTGGAGCGCGCGCTATCCTCGGTCGTTGGCCTTCATTCGATTATCCCTCCGGATGCCTTCACTGCCGACACGCTCGGCGTCGAGCGCGCCGGCAACGGCGTGTTGATCGACGATGGCCTGGTGCTGACAATTGGATACCTGATCACCGAGGCCGATACCGTATGGCTTCATCTTGGCGACGGTCGTGTCGTGCAAGGTCACGCGCTTGGTTTCGACCAGGAAACCGGTTTCGGTCTCGTGCAGGCTCTCGGCAAAATCGACTTGCCCTCACTTAAGATCGGCTCTTCGAAATCCGCCGAGGTCGGCGAACGCGTGGTCGTAGGCGGCGCCGGTGGGCGCACGCGATCACTGGCCGGACGCATCGCCGCGAAGCAGGAGTTTGCCGGCTATTGGGAATATGTGCTGGACGAGGCCATCTTCACGTATCCCGCGCATCCGAACTGGGGCGGCACCGCGCTGATTTCAAGCGAGGGTAAGCTGATCGGCATCGGCTCGCTGCAACTTGAACGCGCGCGCGAAGGCAAGAACGAGCATCTCAACATGGTCGTGCCGATTGATCTGCTGAGCCCTGTGCTTGACGATCTGCGTAAATTCGGCCGCGCGAATCGGCCGGCAAGGCCATGGCTTGGGCTTTATTCGACTGAGATCGAAGACAAGATCGTAGTCGTCGGCATCGCGCCGAAGGGGCCAGCCGCGCGGGCCGAGATCAAAACGGGCGACGTCGTGGTTGCCGTCAAAGGAGAGCGCGTGTCGACGCTTGCCGGCTTTTACCGCAAGGTGTGGGCACTTGGCCGCGCCGGGGTCGAAGTGCCGCTCACTCTTTATCGCGAGGGAGTGACTTTCGACGTCCGGGTGAATTCATCGGACCGCACAAAGTTTCTCAAAGGGCCGCGGCTGCACTGAACGGCCGCGCATCAGGTCTCGTCTATTGCGTCCACACGGTCCGGATAAAAAGCCAGATACTCCTTGATCTCGCCGACCGCCGGGAACGGCTGCTCGTAACTCCACACAGCATTCTCGGCGCGGCTGCCGTCCGCGACGATGCTGAAATAATTTGCATCGCCTTTATAAGGACAGTGCGTTTGGTGATCGGTGCGCTTCAGCAGGCTCATGTCGACATCGGTGCGCGGAATGTAGAAGACAGGCTTGTAGCTTGCCTCCTTCAACGCAAGCGCGTGCGTGCTGTCGGCGATGGCGTGTCCCGCAAACGTGACGCGCACGCGGTTGTCGTTTTTGGCGATTGTGATCGGATGGTCGGGGCCGGGAAGTTTCATTGCGCTCGTCTCGCTGTCCCTATGGATAATGGTTTGTAAACTGCAACGCGCGCGGATACCGCACGCCTTCGTATAGGTAAGTGCCGTATTCCAGGCCATCCACCCCGATTGCGAAAAGTTGAACGATCGCTCTCAATGAAAACTACAGGATCTGCGCTCTAGATTGTGGACGGTTTAAAGTAATCGGTCCTGCGGGTTTCATGGCCAACAAACAAATCGAAAAGATGATCCAGGGCCTTAATATCCTGGTGGTCGATGACAATGCCTACATGCGCCGGCTCACGCGCTTGATGCTGACCAATCTTGGCGCCAAGTCGGTGCTTGAGGCCGCTGACGGCCTCGCTGCACTCGAAGCAATCCGCACCTGCGATCCTGATATCGACTGGGACATGCCGGTGCTCAATGGTATCGAAGTATTGCGCATCGTTCGTTCGCCCGGTGTCTTCCCGCGCCCCAATCTCCCGATCATCATGCTGACAACGCGCGCGCAGCGCTCACATGTGCACGAAGCCCTGCGCGCTGGCGCCAACGAATTCCTGCTCAAGCCGACGTCGCCTAAAGCCTTGTGCGACCGCTTGACCTCTATCGTGTTCAAGCCACGGCCGATGGTGAAGTTCGGCAACTACTATGTGCCCGAGCCGCGACGCATGTCGGCGTCGCCCGAAACGGCCGCGGCGGGTTAGCCCCGGCCGGACAATCTCGGCGCACGCCAATCAGTTTCTTGTCCGGTATCGTCCGTTGTCATCCGTATGGATGACGCCACGCCGTGCCCGATCGTGACAAAAGCCGAGTCACTCAGCGCCCAGGACACATGGTTTGGCGCTGCACACCGGATGGGAGTATTTCGTGGACCTTCGACGACGTCGATTTTTGTATCTGACCGCAGGTGCTGCGGCTTTCCCGGCCATTGCGGGCATTGCAAGAGCGCAGACTTATCCGGTCAAACCCGTGCGCGTGATTGTGCCATTTGCCGCTGGCGGGCCAACGGATGTCTTCGCGCGGTTGATCGCGCTATCTCTTTCACGGGCGCTTGGCCAGCAATTCTATGTCGAGAATCAACCGGGCACGGGCGGAAATCTCGGCATGGGCGCGGGCGCCCGAGCGGCGCCCGACGGCTATGCAATCACGATTGTCAGCACGAGCTTCGTCGTCAATCCCAGCCTCTATGCGAAAATTCCGTACGACCCATTGAAGGATTTTGCGCCGGTCACTCTGGCGGCCGCTTCTCCCAATGTGCTGGTGATTCATCCATCAATTCCCGCCAATAACGTCAAGGAACTGGTTGCGTTTCTCAAGGCAAATCCCGGCAAGTACAGCATTGCACATCCCGGCGTCGGCACCACGTCGCAGCTCTCAGGAGAAATGTTCAAGCACACACAGGATCTCGATCTTGTGTCGGTGCCATTCAACGGTTCGGCCCCGGCCATTCAATCGGCGCTCGCCGGTCATACGCCGATCGCCTTTACTGTGCTCACTCCGGCTGTTCCGCAGGTCAAGGAAGGCAAACTGCGCGCGCTTGCTGTCACAACGCCGAAGCGCTCGCCCGCACTGCCGGACGTACCGACTTTGGCGGAAGCCGGGTTGTCCAATCAGGATTCTGATACCATGCAGGGCGTTCTTGTTCCGGCCCACACGCCACAGCCGGTTATCACCATGCTGCATGGCGAGATTGGTAAGGCGATGGCCGACTCGGAGGTCGCACGGAAACTGGATTCGCTTGGGTTCGAGGCGATCGCCAGCACGCCGGACGAATTCTCTGCACGCATACGAGCTGACATCCCGAAATGGGCAAAAGTGATCCAGACCGCTAACATCAAAGTGGAGTAGGGCGATCGCTGATCGCGAAGTGGCGCGCCCGAGACGATTCGAACGTCCGACCTTTGCCTTCGGAGGGCAACGCTCTATCCAGCTGAGCTACGGGCGCGCGTAAGTCTTTAATAAACGAAACGTCTGCGAGCGGCAACGGGTCGGGTTATTTCCCTGGCCCGCGCAAATGCGACGGTCCTTGAGCTTTCTGTGGTTAAGCCCGTCGTCTGCGGGGTCTCGGCTATGCGCATCAAAAAGAATCCCTTAGTGCTAAAAAGGTTCGCGCATTGTGCGCCTCCAAGGAGCATTTTGAAATGTCAGCAGCCGCTTCATCCAAGCCGAAGGCCGGCAAGCCGGTCACCACCAAGCATCTGGCCGCCGCGCTGTCGGAACAGCATCAGCTCACCAAGAAGCAGGGTCTGGAGATGATGGAGGAACTGATCGGCATGATCACCAAGCACCTGAAAAAGGGGGAGCGGGTGAAGATCTCCGGACTCGGCGTCCTGCTGGTGCGCAAGCGCGCTGCTCGGATGGGCCGCAACCCGATGACTGGCGAAGCGATAAAGATCAAAGCCAGCAAGAAAGTCGCATTCCGCGCCGCCAAGGATTTGAAGATGGCGATTTGAACTGGGGTCGAATTCAATCCCGTAAAACCCCGCCGGCTACTGGCGGGGTTTTTGTTTGCGCGTGGAGCGAAAACATGAGCGAAGACGTATCCACAATCGGTCTTGACTTTATTCCTAGAGGATGATAGTCCTATTTTGTCCTGCTCATCGAGGGCGTCATCTAGAGGCGTCTTGATGATGGAGCAGGATGCGGCGCCTGCGGGCGTGCCTCGCAAGCACGCACTCGGGCGCCGCCGGGGCTCCACCCGGTGGCCACTACGGGCTGCCCGCCAGGGAAGCTGGCTGACGGCGGTCGTCCACAAGTCGGAGGCCCCCCGCAAAGCGTGCCCGGCCGCCGGAAGGAGAACGCCGCGATGGCGCGCCGAGAGGCGCCCGCGTTCTCGAGAGGGAACGCGGTACGACAGAACAATGGTTGCGCCACTTGGCGCGCCATCCCCCTCGCATTTGGCGAGGGAAAAGAGAGACGGGCCTCCCCGGGGCCTCGACAAAAAATACGGGTGGCGAAGCGTTGGCTACGAGGGTGCGCGACGGTCTATAATGTGCGGAAGGAATTCCGAGGAGAGGTTTCATGTCGCAAGCGGCCGAGAAACGCGGTGGTATGCCGGCGATCCTCAAAGACGCGGCGTTCGTGTGGGAGGACCCGCTCGATCTCGAAAGCGAATTAACCGAAGAAGAGCGCATGGTGCGTAACACCACCCGCGGCTTCGCGCAAAGCTATCTGATGCCGCGTGTAACCGAAGCCTACCGCGATGAGAAATATGATCCCGGCATGCTGTCTGAGATGGGCAAGCTTGGCCTGCTTGGACCGACGATTCCGCAAGAGTATGGCGGCGCGGGGCTCGGCTATGTTGCCTATGGGCTGATCACACGCGAACTCGAGCGCGTCGACTCCGGATACCGCTCCTCGATGTCGGTGCAGTCGTCGCTGGTGATGTATCCGATCTACGCCTATGGCACCGAGGCGCAGCGCCGCAAATATCTGCCGAAGCTTGCCACCGGCGAGTTTATCGGTTGCTTCGGCTTGACCGAGCCGGACCACGGCTCCGATCCCGGCTCAATGGTGACCCGTGCGGAAAAGGTGTCCGGTGGCTACAAGCTCAATGGCGCCAAGACCTGGATTTCAAATGCACCGGTTGCGCATGTCGCAGTGGTGTGGGCGAAGCTCGACAATGTCATCCGCGGCTTTCTGGTCGAGCGCGGCGCCAAGGGTTTTTCCACGCCGAAGATCGAGGGCAAGTTGTCGTTGCGCACGTCGATTACCGGTGAAATCGTGCTGGAAGACTGTGTGGTGCCGGAAGAGAATCTGCTGCCAAATGTGAAGGGCCTCGCTGGTCCGTTCGGATGCCTTAACAATGCGCGCTATGGGATTGCCTGGGGGGCGATGGGTGCCGCTGAATTCTGCTGGCACCGCGCGCGGCAGTACGTGCTCGACCGCAAGCAGTTCGGCCGTCCGCTCGCCGCCAATCAGCTGGTACAGAAGAAACTTGCCGATATGCAGACCGAAATTGCGATCGGGCTGCAAGGCGCACTGCGGCTCGGGCGAATGCTGGAAGCCGGCAAAGCCGCGCCGCCATCAATCTCCCTGATGAAGCGCAACAATTGCGGCAAGGCGCTCGACATCGCACGGCTCGCGCGCGACATGCACGGCGGCAACGGGATTTCCGAGGAATACCATGTGATGCGCGTGCTATCGAACCTGGAGACAGTCAACACCTACGAGGGCACGCACGATATCCACGCATTGATCCTCGGTCGCGCGCAAACCGGCATCCAGGCATTTTTCTGATTCAATCCGCAATGCATGCTCTCACGTCGCTCATCCCCGCGAAAGCGGGGATCCAGAGCCCGCTACTCCGATATTTATTTCTGGATTCCCGCTTACGCGGGAATGAGCGGAACAAAAGTCTTCACGCATGGACCCGATAACGACCGCCCTTCTGGCCGGTACCGGCGTTGTTGCCGGCATCATTGCGACGATCGTTGGCGGCGCCGCAGTGGTCATTTATCCCGCACTCATCGCGACCGGCGTGCCGCCGCAGCTTGCGGCTGTTTGCAATCTTGCCTCCATTGTGCCCGCGACCATGCTGGCAGCGTTGGCGGATCGCACGCAATTGCCGCCATTCAACCGCGCCTTTGTGGGTCTGATCGTCGCTTCGATTGTCGGCGCCGGACTTGGCGCCGTTCTTTTAGTGTCAACGCCGGAGCGGATGTTCGCGCAGATCGTGCCGCTGCTGCTGGGCTTTGCCACGTTGCTGTTTGCCTATTCCGAAAGGATCAGCCGCTGGCTGCGCGCGCGAGCCGAGGGGCGCGGACACGCCATCGCGTTCAACTTTGCCAGCCTGAAAGTGATTTTGCCCGTCTCACTTTACGGCGGCTATTTCGGCGCCGGCGTCGGCATCCTGATGCTCGGCGTGTTTTCGCTCGCGACCGGTGGCGACTACCGTGCCGCCAATGTCGCCAAGAATTTCGTCTCAAGTCTCAACGGCTTCGCCGCGACCCTGGTGTTTGCGAGCCACGGTGCCGTCCTGTGGCCGCAAACGCTCGCGCTCGCTGCCGGAACCATTTTCGGTGGACTGATCGGGGCCTACGTGGCGCGCGTCATTCCGCGCAATGTCGTGCGCGTACTGATCGTCGTTGTCGGCGCGGCGCTGACGATCGCTTTCGCACGACGGTATTGGTTTTAAGTCGTGGCAGCGTTCACGCTGTATGCCATGGCGGCAACACGCGCGGTCATTGCGCTGTTCGGATCGCTGAGCGGATCGATGACGGTGAAATGATTGGCGCCGGCGATCTCCTCGTAGCGCGTGAGCGCCTGGGCGCGTCGCCAGGCTTCGGCGATCGAACTGCTCTGTCGCAAAAACTCGCTCGATTCCAGTGCGCCCACGACTGCATCAAGACTTCGCCCGGCCGGCACGCTCCAGTGCAGAGGGGAGATCCGCCGCGCTTCCACTTCGTCGAGTCGCAAATCCTGGTTTTGCGATACATGCACCAGCGGGAGGAGATCAAACACGCCGGAGATTGCGTAGGCAGCAGGCACGAGATCGGGCGGGGTGTCGGATGCGAAGGCTTTCCAATCTTGCGCAACCAGGCAGGCGGCAAGATGCCCACCGGCGGAATGACCGTAGACGAAGATGCGTTGGCGGCGTTTCCGCCAAAGAAAAAGACAGGCTGCGCGCATTTGCTCGATGATGTCGGCGATCGAAACGTGCGGGCAAAGATCGTAGCCCACGACCGCGACGGTGATACCGCGCGCGTTGGGGCCCGCCGCCAGTTGCGAAAACATCGAAGGTTCGAGCGAGCGCCACCAGCCGCCATGAATGAACATGGCCAGCGGCGCGTGGTCGTCGTCCTTTGCCGGGAACATATCGATTGTCCGCCGCATCGACGGCCCGTAGGTGATTCCAGGCTTGGCGTTGTGCGCAGACGCGCGATATGCAGCCGCTTCACGCTGCCAGCGCGCAAAAATCTCCGGGTGCTCAGGCACCCGGGCGCGATTGTCGTATTCAACTTCGTAGTCGATGGACATGACAGTCCCCTGAGAGCAGGCGCGAATAGGGCCCAGCTTTGCGCCAGGCCGAAACAACGTTATTTGTTAGCCATGAAAATCGACGGCAAGCAAATGCCCAGCATTTGGGTCGAGAACGACGGGGCAAGTGTCGGAATTATCGACCAGACCCAGTTGCCACATTGCTTTGCCGCTGTGCGGCTTGCCACGCTTGAAGACACTGCCCAGGCGATCAAGACCATGCAGGTCCGCGGTGCCCCTCTGATCGGAGCGGCTGCGGCCTATGGCGTCTGGCTGGCCCTGCGTGCCGATGCCTCCGATGAAGCGCTCGAGCGCGCCTGTGCTAGGCTTTTCGCCACACGGCCGACCGCGATCAACCTGAAATGGGCACTCGACGAGATGCTCGCGGCCGTGCGCAATCGCCCGCGCGGGGAGCGGGCCGAGTCAGCCTTGCGCCGCGCGAACGAGATTGCCGCCGAGGACGTGGCCATGAACCAGGCCATTGGCCGGCATGGACTGAAAATCATTGAGGGAATTGCTGCCGGGAAAAAGGGCGAGCGCGTGAACCTGCTCACCCATTGCAATGCTGGTTGGCTGGCAACTGTCGATTGGGGCACCGCGACTGCGCCGATCTATATGGCGCACGACAAGGGCATGCCGCTGCACGTATTCGTCGACGAGACGCGGCCACGAAACCAGGGTGCCTCGCTCACCGCCTGGGAACTCGGCCATCACGGGGTCCCACATACCGTGATTGCGGATAATACTGGTGGCCATCTGATGCAGCATGGCCTTGTCGACATGGTGATCGTGGGTGCCGACCGGGTTACGGCGCAAGGCGACGCTTGTAACAAAATCGGCACTTATCTCAAGGCGCTCGCCGCCCACGATAACAATGTGCCGTTTTACGTGGCGCTACCGTCGCCGACCATCGATTTCACTGTCACCGATGGCCTCGCCGAGATACCGATTGAGCAGCGTGAGGATGACGAAGTTGCGACCATTAAAGGCAGGACCAAAGAGGGACGCCTGGAGACCGTGCAACTGGTTCCGGATGGTTCGCCGGTCGCAAACTATGCTTTCGATGTCACGCCGGCTCGGCTTATCACCGGGTTGATTACCGAACGTGGCGTTATCGCCGCAAATCGCGCCGCGCTTGCGCAAGCTTTTCCTGAGCGCGTCGAAGTCCGGCCAAAATCAAATCGCAAGGTGAGCTGATGGCCTTCCTGTCCACATCGCTCGCACTGCCCGTCGATGGGCGTCAGTCGGAAACTGCGCTCGCCATCGCCCGCGGCACCGCGCGACTGTTGCACGCACATGGACGCTGCGTGGTCGGCGAATTGCCTTTGCCCTCCGGCCGGCGCGCCGACCTCGTCGCTCTCGATCCGAGCGGCGAACTCTGGATCGTCGAGATCAAGTCGTCGGTTGCTGATTTTCGCGCCGATCAGAAATGGCACGATTATCGCGCCCACTGCGACCGGTTGTTCTTTGCAACGACGATCGAGGTGCCCTGCGAAATCTTCCCTCCGGATACCGGACTGATCGTGGCCGACGCCTTTGGCGCCGAATTCAAGTGCGAGGCGCCCGAGCACAAACTGCCGGCGGCAACACGTAAATCGATGATGTTGCTATTTGCCCGTGCCGCTGCGATGCGCCTGCAATCGCTCGCCGATCCCACCGGGCCTTACGGGGATGCCGACTGATTGTCAGCGTGGTGCGCGTTTGGCCAGAATACGTTGCAGAGTACGGCGGTGCATGTTGAGGCGGCGCGCTGTTTCCGAGACATTGCGGCCACACAATTCGTAGATGCGCTGGATGTGTTCCCAACGCACGCGATCGGCTGACATCGGGTTTTCCGGCGGATCGATCTTGACGTTGTCCAACGCGAGCAACGCGGCCACGACGTCGTCGGCGTCGACCGGCTTGGCCAGGTAGTCGACAGCGCCGAGCTTCACGGCATTCACCGCGGTCGCGATATTGCCGTAGCCGGTAAGGATAATGCCGCGTGCGTCGGGCCGCCGGCGCTTGAGCGCTGAAATCACATCGAGGCCGTTGCCGTCACCAAGCCGCATGTCGACCACCGCAAAAGCGGGCGCCGCCTTTTCCACTTGCAGCAGGCCATCGGAGACCGACTCTGCGGTCGTAACGATAAAGCCGCGCTGCTCGAGTGCCTTGGCGAGTCGCTGCAGGAAGGAAAAATCGTCCTCGACGATCAGCAAGGATCGTTCGCCGGAGATTTTTTCTTTTGCCGCCGGATTGGCGGTGTCACTCGTCGTAGCGTCCACAGCATCACCAGCGCGCTGAACCCGGCGCGCATCCTAGCTCGTACGGGGTGCAAATCGCACGCAACAAATAGTGATTGTACCCCCCGGGCTCAAGTTGCTGCGAATGTTAATGATTGCTCGAAATCGCTGCGGCTCCAACTTAATCGGATGATAGCGCCGCGTTCTGGCAGGGGCTTGTTTTCAAACAATAACGTCGCGCCTGAACGCTCGAGCAACGTCTTGGCGATAAAGAATCCAAGGCCCAGGCCGGCCGATTCTTCCCCGGTATCATTTTGATGATGCCGGCGGCTGGTCACGTAGGGTTCGCCAATTCGCGCCAGGATTTCCGGGGCGAATCCCGGTCCATCGTCACCGATCGTGACCCCGACGGAGTCCTCATTCCACTGCGCTTCAACCGAAACACGATCGCCCGCAAAATCGACCGCGTTTTCCAGGAGATTGCCAAGCCCGTAGAGGATGGCTGGATT
>JBGQLL010000033.1:0-19418 GCA_041500065.1 Pseudolabrys sp. | reverse complement strand
TGCAGCCGCCATGCCTCCGCCAAAAGCTGACACCGTAACCACACAATCGATCCCGCTGCCGCAAGCTCGCGTTGCGGCTGTGCCGGCTGCCGACGCTGACTCGCTACCTACCAAACAAAGCGAATTCGGGCTGGATCTCGGCGGCGGTGCCACCATAGACAGCGTTCGCCAGCGTTGGACCACGGTGAAAGCCAATTTCGGACCTTTGCTGAGCGGAATGTATCCGCTTGCCGTCCGCGATCCTCATCCCGCCAACAAGGGCTATCGCCTGGTAGTTGGCCCTTTGCCCAACAGCGTTGCGGCAACCGGCTTGTGCGTCCATTTCACCGCCGCCCGTACAGCCTGCAAGGCGGTCAAATTTGATGGCGAGCAGATCACCCAACCATGATTGTCGCCGTATCGGCGCAGCGGCATACTGATTTCATGAAGTTGTTTCTGCCCGACGCGCGCGCGACAAATTGGCTACTGATCGTCGGCTTCTGTTCGATCGGCTATGCGCTCTACATGCGCTATCTCGCCGTCGAGCAACCAACGGTCGGCCTCGCCTGCCAGGCCGGTTTGAACGCGTGGCTATGCGTCACGCGTCAGGTCACTATCGCGCTCTTTACATACTCAGTTTTTGGATGGTGCGCCTTGATAATTGCTACGCTCAATCTGTTACGTCCATCACTGGCGCTTTTTGGGGCAGCGCTCGCTGCTGCCTGCTGTGGTGTCGTACTCTACAACACGGGCCTGTCTGCTCTCGCCGCCGGCCTGCTGATCGTCAGCCTGGCACGTCGCGCACCCGAGCCAGATTGAAAGCAAGCCCGGCCAAGACCGCGCACACCCACAGCGACTGCCAATTAGCGAAACCTTCATTGATAACGATGTAACCGACCGAAAGTGCGAGCACTGCTGCTCCCGCAGCTTCTGCCGCCGGACGAACGCCCTTCGCTCGTGCCACCGTGAAACCATGAACCAGAAACGGCGCAATCGCTGCTGTCAGCGGCGCAAATGGAAAATCCCGGTAGCGCGGATCAAACACCAACCCGAGCGCGATCACGAATGCCAGCAGCATCGTGACGACCAGAATTGCCACGGCGGAAAGCGCGACCGGATTCCGCTCTCGATGGTCTTTCGGTCCGAACAGGCGAAAGAACGCGGGAACGGGAGTCGAGCACATGATCGCCACACTCAGCACGATTGGCGCGGCGATAGCTACAGAGGCAAGCGCGAGCGACCGTGACCAGCCAGCCAACCCCAGACTTTCAATTGGAATGTTCTCAATCGTCCAGCCGATCATGGCACCACCGACGAACGCATTCACCACGACCGCAAACCAGAACGACAGCGGGGTGTCTTTCGTGCGAACGGTCATTGCCGCACCGAACGCAATAACTGCGAACAGGATTCCGCCAGCGCCCTGCCAAAGCCAGAGCGGGTGATTGGATACAGCCTGCGCTCCGGCGAATTTTGGCGCGCGGGTCGCTGCATCGAAGAGTCCCCAATGGCCGCCAACCGTTCCTTCCAGCGCGCGCTTCCAGGGTTCGTCGAAGGCCTCGATGATGTTCACATTGAAATTCTGGCGCTTGCTCAGAGCGAGCACATCGCGGATCACGCGTGCCTGGTTTGCCGGCGACGGTAGTGCGCCTTCGCGCATGCGGCCTGCGCTCGGCCAGCCGACTTCTCCGATCAGCACTTCCTTGCCGGGAAACGCATTGATGACTTGACGGCGAATTGCCTCCACATGAGCGACGGCGTCGCTGGCGGGAATTGGGAAATCCTCCCAATAAGGGAGAATATGTATCGTGATGAAATCGGCGGCGTTCGCCACGTCGTTATTGCGGAGCCAGAATTCCCAGACATCGGCATATGTGACAGGCGCATGAACGCGCGCCTTGACCGCGCGGATCGTGTTGGCGAGGTCGGTTGCGGTCATGTCGCCGCGCAACAAGACCTCATTGCCCACCACCACGGAGCGGATCGTGCCGGGATATTTGTTGGCAAGCGCAACCGCTGTCTCAATCTGGTACTGATTCTTGATCGGACTACTCGACAGCCATAGGCCCTGCATGACCTTCAGGCCGTGTTTGGCCGCAATGCCTGCAATCTGATCGAGCCCGAAATCGACCGAGTAGGTACGCACGCAATCCGTAACCTGGGCGAGACGCTTGAGATCGTCCTCGATCTGGGCGGCCGGGATCGTGACCGACGGGTCGAGCGGCGTCTGGCCTCCCCGGAAGGGCGTGTAGGAAACGCAATGGAGCTTTTCGCCACGTCCGAATTGGGACGGCATCAACAGCACCGGACTGCCAAGCCAGGTCCAAAGCCCGGCTATAGCGACAACCGTTAGGGCGAGGCAGGCGAAGGCGTGGCGCATCGATAACCCAATTGGAACGTCCATAGCCGTCGACCGGCTTATCGCGCGACACCGCCCCTGCCAAGTTGCCGCTCCTTAAGCAAGGAATGCGGTTGCGCTGGACAAAATTCGGTGGTTGGGGCCAAGTTCTCTTTCGGCAATTCCGACCAACGCCGGCGGACCGAAGGGCGGATTTACAAGGTGAATTACCGCCGTATTAGCGTCCCAATCGGGTCGCACAAAAGGGTTCAGGGACGGGCGTAGGGGCCAAGATCAAACATCCGACGGGGACAATGCGGTTTTCTCTCAAGTTGCGTCAGTCTGTTGCCGTGCTCTTTTTCGTAGCAGGCTTAGGTCTCACCATTCCGGCTGCCGTCGCGCAAAGCAGCGGAAACGGCAAGCCCCCGGAGCCGCAAAAACCAACCGCCGATACAGTCAAGGAAGGACAAAAAAAGATCGACGAGATCGCCGAGGCTACCCGCCTCCTGACCGGCCCGGCCGGCAATCCGGAGTGCGTCTGGCTCGGCCGCCGCGTGGTAACCTTGTTGTGGCGCGACGATCTCGATACGGCCTTTCGCCACCTCGACCTTTACGATCGCTTCGGCTGCCCCAGCGCCCATATCCAGGCGACTTTCCGCTGTCTGGTCCGGCAGGGAAACATCGATGCCAAGGCCCAGGAGACCCTTAACGGGCGGGTACATGCTTGTTGGGTTAATCCCGGTCTGGAGCCGACCCCGGCGGAAGCCGCCATTCAGCCGCCTCCGGCCGCAACGTCCGGCGGAACCACCCAGCGTTAACGAGCGTTTCCCGTTAAGGAAAATTATTGAGGGGCCCTGCGGGTGCCTAGGATTTGCCATGTCACGTAGTTACTTGAATGTCCACCTAACGCCGCGCTACGCTGTACCCTTGCAGACGGAGTTTCGGCTGAGCCCAGGGGACGGGTTCGAGGGTCTGCCATTCAGCCCCACTTGGTTTTGAGTTCTATGCGCACCGTAGCTGCCGTCGTCGCCCTTGTGGCGTGCGTGCATGCCGGGTTGTGGGCGTTAATGCGCGACAATGTTCGCGCCCCCAACTTCGACGGCCAACTCGCGAGCGTTTCCTACGCACCCTTTGAAGGTTCGGCACATCCGGATTCCGGCAACACGGCGCGCGCTGCGCAAATTCGCGCCGATCTCAAAACACTGGCGCCACTGACGCGCGCGATCCGCACTTATTCGTCGACCGGCGGCGTAGAGCTCGTGCCGGGCATCGCATCCGAATTCGGACTGCGCGTTACTGCCGGCGCCTGGATCGACAAAAATCAGGACCGCAACGAGCGTGAAATCCGTTCGGTGATCGACCTCGCCAAGCGTCACAGCAATATCAACGGGGTCATCGTCGGCAACGAAACGATCTTCCGCGGCGAGCAGAAGACCAGCGACCTCATCCAGATGATTCAGCGCGTGAAGCGCTCAACCAATGTTCCGGTAACAACGGGCGAAATCTGGCACGTGTGGATCGAGCATCCCGAGCTGGTCTCGGCCGTCGATTATATCGCCGCGCACATACTTCCTTATTGGGAAGGTTTCTCCGAGACACAGACCGTCGATCAGACTGTGTTGATCTATGACAAACTTCGTCAGGCCTATCCCGGCAAGCGCATCGTCATCGCCGAGTTTGGCTGGCCGAGCGCCGGCTACAATATGCACAATGCCAATCCTGGCCGGATCGAGCAGGCCGTCGTGTTGCGTGACTTTGTGAGCCGTGCCGAGGCGTACGGCATGGACTACAACATTGTCGAAGCAATCGATCAGCCCTGGAAAACTTTCGAAGGTGGTGTCGGTCCTTATTGGGGACTCTTCGATGCGTCTCGCCATCCAAAGTTTGAATGGACTGGTCCGATCACCGACCCCGATCATTGGCGTTTGGCGGCCATCGCCATTCTTGTGAGTGTACTGTTGTCGTTACCGCTGCTGGCGATGAGCACAGTGACGCTGATGCAAGCCGCCATGCTCACTGGTGCTGCAAACGTCGTGGGCGCCTGGTTTGCGGCAGTGTTCGGCTATTGGAATGGACATTATTTCGTACCAGGCGCCGTCTTCGCCCTTGGTCTCGGAATCCTGCTGCTGATCCCGTTGATTGTGATCGCGCTCGCGCGCATCGAGGAAATTGCAGCCGTCGCATTCGGACGCAAACCCATTCGGTTGGTTGCTAGCCCAGCACTCATACCGGATGCCGCAGCACCAAAAGTCTCAATTCACATTCCGGCCCATAACGAGCCACCGGAGATGCTCAAGCAGACGCTCGATGCAGTCGCTCGGCTCGACTATCAAAACTACGAGTGCATCGTCGTCATCAACAACACGCCGGATCCGGGACTATGGTTGCCGATCGAGGAGCATTGCCACAGCCTCGGTGAGCGCTTCAAATTTGTGCGTGCCGATGACGTCGCCGGTTTCAAGGCGGGAGCGCTGCGTCTTGCCCTCGTCCACACCGCAGCCGATGCCGAGGTGATTGGCATCATCGACGCCGACTATGTGGTGCAGCCGGACTGGCTCAAAGACATGGTCCCGCTTTTCCACGATCCGAGCGTCGGGCTGGTGCAAGCGCCGCAGGACCACCGCGATGGCGAACGCAGCGTCATGCATCATGCCATGAATGGCGAATACGCCGGCTTCTTCGACATCGGCATGGTGCAGCGGAACGAAAACAACGCGATTATTGCGCATGGCACAATGTGCCTTATACGGCGTTCGGCAATTGAGGCCGCTGGCGGGTGGTCGAGCGACACGATCTGCGAAGACACCGATCTTGGCCTCACGCTGCTCGAGCTCGGCTGGCAGACCCACTACACCAACAAACGGTATGGCCACGGCCTGCTGCCAGACAGCTTCGAGGCCTACAAGAAGCAGAGGCACCGCTGGGCCTACGGCGGCTTCCAGATTCTCAAGAAGCATTGGCGCCGATTCCTTCCAGGCGGGAGCCGGCTCACCCGTGAGCAGAAGCGGGAATTCGCCCTTGGCTGGCTCAACTGGCTTGGTGCGGAAAGCATCGGCGTCGCAGTTGCCATCCTCAATATCATCTGGGTGCCGGTGGTCGCATTCCTCGATATTGCCGTGCCGGATCGCATCCTGACCGCGCCGATCATTGTGAGCTTCATCATATCGGTGGCGCATTTCGCAACCCTCTATCAGTTGCGCGTGCATCCTCGTGCTGGCCAGTTGCTCGGCTCTGTTTTCGCCGCGATGTCGGTGCAATGGACCGTCGCGCGTGCTGTCAGCTTCGGGGTCATCAAAGATCACTTGCCGTTCGTGCGCACCTCCAAGGGCGGCATGAGGCGCTCAACCGACTTCCACGCCTTCTGGGAGGCAGTGCTTGCGGGCTTGCTCATCCTTGGCGCAATCGTCCTGGTCGAGACGAACTACAAGGAAGTGCGCGAGATCAATATTTTTGCCGTTGTTCTCATCGTGCAGAGCCTCCCGTTCATTGCAGCCGTGGGTCTTGCAGTGATCGAGCGGACGCGGCTCAACGAATTCGCATATTGGCGCAGCCTGGAGGCTCGGGTCGCCGAGTTGCTGCCGATCACGCGGCGAAGCACGACGATGGCAGAGGTGACGCGCACGGCTCCGGCACCCAAGCCGGGCGAGCTGATCCAGTAACGATTGACTACGCGGCCAGCGCCGTCTCGACCAATTTCACCCAATACGACGTTCCGAACGGAATCGCATCGTCGTTAAAATTGTAGGCCGGGTGATGCAGCCCTGCGCTATCACCGTTACCCACCCAAATGAAGGCGCCTGGCCGTGCGTTGAGCATGAACGAGAAATCTTCCGCACCCATCATCGGCGGCAGTGAGCTGTTGACTTTGTCCTGGCCGGCAATCGCGCTCGCGACCGACGCGGCGAATTCCGTTTCCCGTTCGTGATTGACCAGGACCGGATAACCACGCCGATACGTGAGCTTGGCTTTCGCCCCGTAGGCCGCCGCCGTGTTCTCGACCACCGCGGGGAGCCGCTTTTCCAGCAGATCACGCACGTCTGCCGCGAGACTGCGCGCAGTACCGCGCAGCTGCACGGTCTGTGGAATGACGTTGTCGGCATTGCCGGCGCGAAACATGCAGATCGACACCACCGCCGATTTGAGCGGGTCGACATTGCGTGAGACGACCGACTGGAGCGCGCTGATGATTTGCGCTCCCACCAGAACCGTATCGATGCCGAGATGCGGGCGCGCGGCATGTGCGCCGACGCCTTCGATATCGATGGTGAGAGAATCTGCCGCCGCCATCATCGGGCCGGGACGGATGCCAAAGGCGCCGACCGGCATGCCGGGATAATTGTGCATGCCGTAGACTTCGCCAATACCGAAACGGTTCATCAGGCCGTCGTCCACCATTTCCTTGCCGCCACCACCACCCTCTTCCGCCGGTTGGAAAATCACCACGGCAGTTCCCGAGAAATTGCGCGTCTCGGTGAGATAGCGCGCGGCGCCGAGCAGCATGGCCGTGTGACCGTCATGCCCGCAGGCGTGCATCTTGCCCGCCACGGTCGACTTGTACGGAAGATTATTGGCCTCCTCGATCGGCAGGGCATCCATGTCGGCACGCAATCCGATCGTCTTGCCTGAGGACCCGTTGCGCCCGCGGATGACGCCGACCACGCCCGTGCGGCCGAGGCCGGTCACCACCTCGTCGCAACCGAAAGCCTTGAGCTTCTCGGCAACCGAGCCGGCCGTGCGGTGCACGTCGAAAAGCAGTTCCGGATGGGCATGCAGATCGCGCCTCCAAGCGATGATTTCGCTGTGCAGGTCGGCGATGCGATTGACGATCGGCATGGCAGTCTCCGGGCGGCGTTGGCCGCGGGCGTTAGTCTAGCAAATCGCGGGCCCTGCGCGAGTTAAAGTAGGTCGCATGCAGCTATTGACCGGGCATGCGGGCACCCCTACACAGCCCCGAAGCGCCTGTTCCCGAAAAGCTTGTCCTCGACTCCATTGTCGGTCGGTATCGGTTTTCGGATATGATCATGCGCCAGGTGACGAGCGCGTAGCTCAGGCGGTAGAGCAACTGACTTTTAATCAGTAGGTCATGGGTTCGAGTCCCATCGCGCTCACCAAATTAAACGAATGACTTAAGCAGCTGATCCAAACCAGCCACTCCCTACTTACGCGGTCTATCTGAACAAACACGTCATCCGTGATTTGCGCGTTGAGGGTATTGGCCGGAGTATTGTGATCGCGTTGTGAAACTATAAAATACCCCAGCCTGGAATTTTTCATTTTAGAGCGCCGTACTTTCTATACTCGCTATTATAGCACCGTCGCGCGCAGCAGCTTTTTTTGACAAGGTATTTGCCTGCCCCCCGAAATATCGAATCGCCGCTACGGTGTTTTACGAGACTGCGAACTATGGGGGACACACCTATGAAATCCTCGGTCGTCAAGCGCTCCATCGCGATTGATGGACACAAGACCAGTGTCAGCCTGGAAGATGCGTTCTGGAGCGGTCTGAAGGAAATCGCGCAGGCACAACATGCGACGGTATCAAATATGGTCGCAGAGATCGACAGATCCCGCCAACGGGGCAACTTATCTTCAGCGATCCGTCTGTTCGTACTCGACCGGGTGCGAACTCCTGGGACGGATGGGTCAATCCATCCGGACTAATCAACGTTTGCGTCAAGACCCTCTCGAGAAAACACGCGTCGGCGGCCGGCGGGCCATACAGCCAACGCGGATCAAGGCTCGGTGGGTTCGCAGCGATCTTTGACAAATTCTAGCGAATCTGGCTCGACACGGTCGAACCGGCATGGAGCGCGTCGATGTCGCCTTCATCTTCTCCGGTAACACGTCGCCGACTGCGCCACCGATCACGCACAGCCCGTGCGCACAATCGGCCGCCCCAACGTGTGGGCATTTCTGCCGTAGTCATGACGGCTATACGCTCACGCATGTCGGCCATCAGGTCCGCGCTCGTAGTCACGGCGGTGTGGTCGATCGCAGCTTATTTCGCGTTTAATAATAACATCCTCGCCCACCTGATTGCTCGTCAGACTGATATGCAAATCAGCTATGAAGACCATATTGCGAAATTGCGCGCGCGGGTCGACCACATCATGAGTGGTAAGCTTCACGACCAGGCCCGGGTCGAACAGCAACTCACTGCGCTACTTCGACAGCAGGCGACGTTAGAGCAACGCGCTTCGGCGCTCGCCGGCGCGCTTGACAAGGCTGAGCAGAAGCAGACGGCGACGCTCACTGAGCTTGAAGAACGAATCGACACAAGAGCAAGCCGGATACGCAGCGTGCTGGTCGGCCTCGGAATCGATAATGACCGCGCAACTTCCAAAGGATCTATCGGCGGGCCGTTTGTCCCGATTAAGCCAGCGCAGTCAGGCGACACCGCCTTTGAACGCCAGCTCGACCGCATCAACGGCGCGTTCGCGCAGATTGATCGCTACACCCACACGCTTGTTTCAGTGCCCGTTCGTAAACCCATTATCGGCGAAATGGATATGAGTTCGCCGTTCGGAATACGCAGGGATCCCTTTTTGGGCCGCCCCGCCGTTCATCCCGGCATTGATTTGCGGGGTGAAGTTGGCGAGCCTGTGCGCGCAACGGCCACCGGTCGGGTCAGCGTTGCCGGCCGCTACCGGGGCTACGGCAACATGGTGGAGATAAATCACGGCAACGGCCTTGCAACCCGCTATGGCCATTTGTCTGTGATCACCGTGAAAATCGGTCAGTTTGTTCGCATAGGCGAAGTGGTCGGCAAGATTGGGTCCACTGGCCGTTCTACCGGCCCTCATCTGCACTATGAGACACGGATTAACGGCGAGGCAGTTGATCCGCAGAAGTTTCTGCGCGCGGGCCTAAGGCTCGGCGACGAAAATGATCTTCGAAGTTCCGCAGCCCCCCTATAGCAGCACTGCAAGCGAAACGCCCTACCCTAGCGTCAAGTGAGGTAGCCGGCCGCAATCCTCCCGAGCGGCTATGGGAACTTGGTTCCATATTTAGCAGATACGCGGAGAGTCACCCCCACCATCAGCAATTCCATCGGACTGACGCGATCGTGACCCATTGCGGCCGAAATCGGTTGCTAAGCGTTCGTCATGTTCGGTGGAGTACGAGTGCGTAAGCGTTGGCTTGTCGCAGCAGCCGTTCTGACGGTAGCCCAATCGGCCAGCGTGACAACCGAAGCTCAGTTCTGGGACCAGCAGTACCAGCACAAGCGGACGCAGCCCCAGGCTGGAGGTTTTTTCCGAAATTTCTTCGGCTCGGACAATTCGCGGTCTTACGAAGACGAATACAACCCCCCACAACAGCGGCGAGAGCGCCAGCGTGAGCAACAACCGAGCGAAAGCTCGCGTGCGCCACCACCCCACAAAGCGGACTCCAAAGTCGAACCTACGACGTCGATTGTTGTGATGGGCGACGACATGGCCGACTGGCTTGCCTATGGATTGGAAAACGTATTCACCGATTCGCCGGAGATCGGCATCGTCCGCAAGAACAAGCTTTACTCAGGCCTGCTGCGCTACGACGCGAAAAGTGACCTCGACTGGTGGCACGTCGCGCGCGATACGTTGACGCAAGAGAAGGCCGATTACGTTGTCATGATGCTTGGGGTCGGCGATCGTCAGGACATTCGTGAAAAAGATCTCGTCAAAGAGGCCGAGACAAGGACCAAGGATCAGCAGCAGGCCAAGGACGAAACTGAAAAAAAGAGTGGTCAGAAGTCTGCCAAAACTAACGAAACGGATGAGATTGGTGCGACCGCGGCGCAACCCGGCAAAAAAACGCGTGGTGATGCCGAGTTCCGCAGCGACGAATGGGCCAAGATCTACTCGCGGCGCATCGACGAGACGATCGCCGCATTGAAAACTAAGGGTGTGCCGGTCATCTGGGTCGGTCTACCGCCAATTCGAGGTGCCCGCTCCACGGCTGACGCCGCTTATCTCAACGATCTCTATCGCGCGCGGGCGGAGCGCGCCGGCATTACCTACATCGACGTGTGGGACGGTTTCGCGGATGAAGCTGGCAAGTATTCTAACTACGGCCCTGACTATGAGGGGCAAATGCGCCGACTGCGTTTGAGTGACGGCGTTTTCTTCACCAAATATGGAGCGGCTAAGCTTGCGCATTACGTCGAACGCGAATTGCGCCGCTATATGAGTAATCGCGTTTCGGTGGCGCTCCCTTCCGGACCAATTGAACCGAGCTCGTCCGAACCAAGATCGGCCGAGCGGCCACTCGCTGGGCCGGTGATACCACTGACGGGAACGCCGAATTACAAAGATTCCGAAGAACTGCTTGGGGCTCCGGGTAGCAGTCCTATCCACGGCGATGCCGCCGCCACGAAGGTGTTGACGAAAGGCGAGACGGTCGCCGCTCCGCGCGATCGCGCTGACAATTTTGCTTGGCCGCAGGGTGGTGACGCCCTGTCCGCTCAGTCTGCGCCACCGCCGCCCGTGCCGTCTCAGCCGAAGGCCGTGCCCGATGCAGCGACAAGTGCTTTGGCATCGGCGCCGGCGGAAAATAAGCAGGAAGTGCGGAAAAAAGGCAGCGCTGGAAAGCTCATGCAGAAGACAGCAAAAAGCCCGATACGACCGGAAAGTACAAAGCCAAGGCCGCTACAAGATGATGTGCCGCGTCCGCCGCTGCCGATTGATCCTTCGAGCGGTACCTTCGACCGGACGCGTTGACTCTCAGCGAGGCCGGCCAGTTGAACATGGCGTGACTACAGCCCTGCCCCAGACCCAGGTCTGACAGTGGCGAACGGCGTGCTGCTAGCACCGTACTGCCGCCGCGTTGGTGGATGGTGGCGACAACGCGAGATGACCTGAACAAACCGCTGATCGGCTCATTCACCGTTTTGGGGGAACGTTCCCACGTCGCCGCCGCGAATGACTGTGCGTGAGTCGGTTCGCGCGAGCGCGGTAGCCCCACACAGGCGCGCAATAGTTTTTATGAGGCGATGGCGCGGCGGGTGACGCACTGGCGATAAATGGGCGACCGACCGGCCTTAACACTCGGGTTATCTGTTTAAACAGCCACGAGCATGGTCGCCGTGCGATGATGTTCGTGAGGGATGGCGACTGATATCAGTCGCCCACACCATGGCGATGGTCAGTGGTTGTCAAACACGCGTGGCCCACCCCGTAATGCACGATTGATCAAAGTCAGGCCCTGCGTTGGTTGTGTGGGTGGTACAGCCGCAAAAGAAGGGTCTAGGTTCTTCTCGATCGACTTTGCACCCACATCATAGACTGGCGAATAAGTCTCGGCGGCTACGGTTGAACTCCCGCCGAGGGCCAGTTGCGTTCGGTTGGACGCACCGCATTTTCGCATCATTTGGCGGACGTGAACTTTCACCGTTCCTTCCGTCATGCCGAGCCGGCGCGCAATCAACTTGTTAGATTCCCCCAAACGAATGTGCTCAAGGACTTGTCGTTGGCGGGTGGTCAAGTTCGCGGATCCGAAATCTTGTCGTGGTTGCGCCGCCCCGCTGCCGTTCGCGCCATGCCCGTTGTGTTTGGACTCCGGTTCGGAGCCACCAGGGGATCCCCCTTCGGAATTGGATTGTTCCGGTCGTGGCCGCAGGTGATACGTTGCGGATGGCGGAAAATAGGAGCCGCCATGCAAGATGAAGGACAATGCCTGGCATGCGAGCGCGGAGGTGATCCCGCTATAAATATAGCCCTGCGCTTCAATGCTAAATGCAGCGGCTATGTCATTACCATCCTCTCTGTCGGAGATGATAACAAGCGGCACATTTGTTGCGAGCGCACGTAGCACTTTAAGCTGTTGCAGATTCTCTCGCTCAGCGATGGATTCGCCACCCACGCTGAAGATCAGCATCCGAAAATCTATGTCTGCGTGAAGTACTTCGCTCGCCTGCTCGGGAGCTAATGACATAAACCGCAGGTTTTCAGTCTTGGCCCACGGCTCAAGAAGACTGGTTATGCTCGCGCGTCTTAGTTCTTTGGCATCAAAGATCGCGACGGAGGATTTCGTACCTAGTTGTGACATGACGCTACTCCACAACCGGTCACATTGACGCTCCCCCCTCAGTTGTATGGAACCTTGTCCGATCGCCGTGGTCAAATGAAATTACGTAGAATTAGCAACGCGACCTGGCGTTACCGCTTTCGAGGTACGCATGACCCTCTTGGGTGACAGCAATCTCCGGTCGCAAGGTATTATTTTGACTATGGGGACTATGTCATCAGTGGAATACGAACTTCCCATCAGATGAATAGGGACGCCCAGTGAACCGCTCTATCATTCGTCAAATGTTAGCGCGGCTTTGCACCGAGGTCGGAGAATCATGAAATCCAACCATCACGACCACGAACCGCAACACGATCGCAAACACGCCGGGTTCGATCATCACAGCGAGCACGTCTTTGGCGCCGACTCCCTCTGGAGCGCAAATGACGGTTGGCATTCGGGTCCGCACCCTGACCGGCCCCAGGATGCACATGACCGCGCAATCGGACCGACGGCTGATGGGCTCGACTCCGCTCCGACGAGCCACGGCGCCAATTCTGGGTCGCCGTTGGCGTCCGAGCCTTCGGCGCTTGTTACAGTGATCGGTGGAGATGCCTACGCTACGGGCACTAACACCGACGCCACCGGCGCGGTGAACAACAGCGTCAAGGATTTGGGATATGCCACCGTGGCATCGGGCTTTGCAGTCTTTGAAGCGTCCGGCACCTCGTCGCATGGCGACGCGGCAGCCGGCGCCGATACCTTTTTATCGGTCACCGGGGCCGATATCGTGATGGAATTCGAACTGGACTTGAATTTCCATATTGGGAACAAGGACGTCGCTGTATCGAAATTGGTGTATTACGCGATCGATATAGACAACTGGACGCCACCGAATGGCCCGATCGTGATGGATTTCCAAACACACGCATCCGGCCAGTTTGGCGGACACGGCGGGTATCTTCCCAGCAATGTTCCGTCAGAAAATCTTGCATCCGTCGCCGCCGTCGCCGACGCGCAAGGCACGAATTCCCTGGCGTCGACGTTGACTCATTCACTGGCTGTCGAGAATCACTTCTCGTTGGTGTCCGGAGCAGCCATGGTCGCAGCGTGAAACAACCCCAGCCTGTGCGGAACCGCGAATAATTCTATCTCCCGTCACCATTCGATAACTTGAAAGCCTGCGGGACGTCTGCCGATCGCGAAGGGTACACGATCGGAGCCAGTCATCGCGAATGGCGACAATGATCAAAAGTGAGAGCGCGTATCCCTCGTATAGGCACTGACCTTACGCGCAATTGCACAGCGCGGGCACACGACCATAGCGTGTTGTAGTCGGCGAGTTTCGCCGGCGTGCCACAATATTAGTACCGGTATTATGCGCACGCGAGAAAACGGTACTACAGGAGTTAGTTATGACGACTAGCCACCCGACATTCACTTTCACCAAATACGTGAATATCCACGAGAACGTGGATATCGACAAAAGCGTCGACGTACACACTCACGTGTTTGGTAACCTCGGTATGGCGAATGCCGTTGCCGATGCATACGGGCCCAACACCGCGAGCGAGACCATTACTGAGTCGCACGCATTCCAGGGGTATGGATCGAGCGCGGCTTCGGAATCAGTATCTGCGACGAGCGGTTATCATTTCTCAATCTGGTGAGATCGAAGACGACCAAAATTTGTGTCGTCAGCTCTCGTAGAGTTCTGAGCGCCAAGTTCGGGTTCCCGGTCACATTCCAAACCTTCCGGCCGGGAGCCCGAACCGCCATGGGAAATCAGGTGACGCTCTTCGACAGAGATGCCGCTCTGGACAAATACCGTCTGGACACTCCGATGACACTGAAGTGTGCTCCCAGCGCCACCTCAGGCGCGTCACAATACCCCTTAGGAGCAGGCATCCATCGGAAGAGTTATTGTCGTCCATTGCCGAAGCAATACGATGCGGGCTCAGACGAGAGAAAACAAGCAGTAACGACATCGTAACCCGCACGGCGACGCACTCACAAACGAAGGAAGGTGTGACGTGCAAACGAGAGTCCGAAGGCTTCACATTGAAACACATGATGAGTCCACCAAGCTCGATATTTTTGGCGAGCGAGTGAACCGTGAAGAAAGAGGTCCTAGCGATCGTACCAACCTGAACGCATGGCTTCATCAAGCCGTGACGGCTTCCGCAAGGCACCTTGGCACGGGATGTTCTTCTGCATCATCGCAATCGAGATGCAGCATGAACCCAGCCGACACGGCGCGCTGGCAGGGATCGGCACAAGCCACAGGCCATAGAGGGCAGCGAAGGAAGATAGACATCGAGGGCGACTGAAACCGATCGCGCCTTTTCGCGTGGAGTAGAGTAGCAGTGACATGCACGGGACATTTTCGGCTCAAAAGTGGCGATCGATCGAGACAAGCGAGCTGAACACGGCCCTTCGCAGCTGCATTTCAGCATTTGGCGCGTGCGCGGCATTCAGCTTCGTCATCAATGTTCTGATGCTGGCTTCCCCTATTTACATGCTGCAAGTCTACGATCGTGTGCTGACAACAGGGCATGTCGACACACTGATCATGATTACCCTCATTGTGACGATAGCGCTTGCGGTCATGTGCGCGCTCGATACGTTGCGCACGGTCATCACGATCAGGATCGGCTGTTGGTTGAACGAGCAGCTCGGACCTGCTTTTCTGGCATGTGGCGTGCGCGGCCGGCTCAAGGGTGATCCCTATGGCGCGCAGTCATTTCAGGATATCAGCCAAATCCAGAACTTTATCGCCACGCAGGGTCTGACTGCCTTCTTGGACTTCCCGTGGGTGCCTTTGTTTGTCGCACTGATCTGGATGCTCCATCCTGTGCTCGGTCTGGTGGCGGTCTCGTCTGCTGTTGTCCTATTCGTACTCAGCATCGCCAACGAGTTTGCCACCCGCAAGGCCAGCGCGTCCGCCAGCAAAGCGCAAATTGAAGCCACCCGGCTGGCCGATGCTGCGATTCGCAATGCGGAAGTGGTGCATTCGATGGGTATGTTGTCGGCGATGACCGCTCGCTGGGCGCTGTTGAACACGGCGGTCGTTGACGGACTGCGCCGCGGGGGAGAAATCGGCGGCGGGGTGCTTGCGACGACGAAATTTGTCCGGTTTTTCGTGCAGGTCGCGATCCTCGGTGTAGGCGCATGGCTTGTGCTCAAGTCTGAACTGACATCAGGCGGCATGATTGCCGCCTCGATTTTGCTTGGCCGTGCGCTCGCCCCCGTCGAAGTGGCAATGGGCGCCTGGCGAAATTTTATGACGACGCGTTTTGCGTATAGCCGCCTTAAGAAGACGATCGAAGAACATCCTCAGCCGCTCGAACGCACACGCCTGCCTGCGCCGACCGGTCGGCTCGCTGTCGATCAAGTTACATTCGTAGCTCCGAACACCGATACCTTGATCCTCAGCAAGGTTTCGTTCTCGGTCGAACCGGGAGAAGTCCTGGCAGTCATCGGACCATCTGGCGCGGGAAAGAGCACCTTGTGCCGCCTCCTTGTGGGGCTGGCCGTTCCAAATGTTGGCGAGGTCAGGCTTGATGGTTCGCAGATCCATCATTGGGAACCCGCGCAACTTGGCACCCACCTCGGCTATCTGCCGCAAGATGTCGAATTATTTACCGGTTCGGTGCGCGACAACATCGCCAGGATGACAACGAATGCCACCGATGAAGAAATTCTGATTGCGGCGACGCTCGCGCACGCTCATGACATAATCCAGCACCTTCCGCAGGGCTACGATACCCAAATCGGCGATCGAGGCGTCCGACTGTCTGGCGGACAGCGCCAGCGAGTCGGATTGGCGCGGGCGGTCTTTGGTAATCCGCAGCTGATTATTCTCGACGAGCCCAATGCCAACCTCGATCAAGCAGGCGAAGCCGCTCTTTCGGAGGCAATATTCAGTCTCAAAAAACAAGGCGCCGCACTCGTTATCGTCGGTCACAGGCCGTCTACACTCGCGCAAGCTGACAAGATTCTAGTCCTGAAGGAAGGTTTCGTGGCGATGTATGGGCCACGTGATGAAGTGCTGAGCGCGATGAGGTACCCGGCACCGCAGCAAAGCGCTGGGCCTTTGCTTCAAAAAGTCGCCGCGCGTTCGGCGGCACCGATGCGATCGCTTGCAAACGGCTCCCTCGCTATTCGGCCAAAAGAGGCCGCCCAGATTGCGGGTATCTGCCGGAGTAATTTATTTCGCGCAATCCGGGAGGGGCAGCTGCCCGCCCGCAAGTATGGTCGCTGCACGCTCATCTTGGTGCAAGATTTATGGGCATGGCTCGAGCGGCTTCCGGGGATGGCCGATCGTGAAGCGAGTTCATGAGCATGAACTACGGGACTCAGACTGAGATGGGCGTTAGGACGTTTCGGATTTGGTGGTAACCAATGGTCGGGCACGAAATCATTCTGAAGACGGCGGGCGGGGATCTGGGCGTTCTGGCACCGGATCATGGAAGACGTCGCCAGCCTTCTCTGAAAAAAAGCATCCAGAGCCCCAATCGAATCGGATTCATCATCGTCGTTGCATTCGTGGTAACATTCGTAAGCTGGGGCATTTTAGCTCCGCTCGCCGGCGGGGCCATGGCCCCTGGCACTCTTGCTCCCCTTCAGGGCAAGAAAGTCGTTCAACACCTAGAGGATGGTATTATTGCTGACCTGCGGGTGCATGATGGCGACGTCGTGGAAGCCGGTCAGCCTCTGCTTGCGCTCGAAGATGTGCAAGCGCGCGCTAATCACGATGCGTTGCAACAGCAGCTATGGTCGTTGCTTGCTAAGCAAGCACGGCTTCAGGCGGAAAATGAGGGCCGGAGCGAGATAGTTTGGCCATTCGAGCTGCAATCGACCAATCCAAACATCGCCACCATCATTAATCCAAACATCGCCATCATCATTAATGCACAACGCATGGTGTTCGAAACGCGAGCCGCCGAGCTTGTAACCAAAAAAAACATTTTGCGCCAACGCATCGATCAACTGTCTAATCAGATCAACGGTATCGAAGCGCAGGTAGAAAGCTCATCGAGCCAGCTCGAACTGATCGCCGAAGAACTGCAGGGCAAGGAAATTCTTTTAAAACAGGGATTGATGCCGAAGCCGGAGTATTTGAGGCTGAAACGTACGAAAGTCGAGATCGAGGGCAAGCGCGGCGAATATCTCGCACAAGTCGCCAAAGCCCAGCAGCAGATCGGGGAAACTCGACTGCAGATCGTGAATACCGACGCAGAACGGGCGACGCAAATTGCGACTGAGTCGGACAGCGTTCGGGTTGACCTCACCAACACCATGGAGAAGCTGCGCAGCAGCGAGGACGTCCTCAAACGAACATTGGTGGCCGCCCCCATTAGCGGCACGGTCGTCAATTCAAACTTCAAAACCGTTGGCGGCGTGATTGAAAAAGGCCGGCCGATCCTTGAAATCGTTCCGTCCAATGATGCTTTGGTGATCGAAGCACGCGTCACGCCGCTCGACGTGAAAGCTGTGCATGATGGATTGAATGCGCAAATCCATTTCACGGCGTATTCAAGCCGCTCGACACCGAGAGTTCCCGGAACAGTTCAGTCGGTGTCGGCAGATCGGCTACTCGATAGCAATACGCATCAGCCCTACTACCTGGTCAAGGTCAACGTAGATCGTGACGCGATGAGCCGCTTGGCTCCGAACGTCAAACTCATCCCCGGGATGCCCGCTGACGTCTTGATCATCACAGAGCATCGCACGATGTTTGACTACTTGTTCCAACCGTTCCTGGAAGTTTTCAGGCGCAGCTTCCACGAAGTTTGACAGGAATACCCGAGCAGCCCAACGTTGTTGCTAGGGAATATCCTTCCCGCGCGAATCCATATTTGTGCAGATGGTGCGATACGCGGTGGCCGCCACAGAATTTGGATTACCATCAACGACGTAGGCCTGATCCTCCTTCACCAGGTATAGAAACGGCCTCTCTCCAGTATCTTCACCCGACGGTTTTTTCCCTTTGACGCGGCCACAAATGGTGTCGACCGGTTGCCCAAATGTATTTTTTCTCATGGCCCGCTTTATATCTTCGAACTCGACCGATGTCGGATTCTCCATTTTCGCTGCGATCGCGGCCTTTGCTTTTTTTAGGACGGAATCGAAGGTCTCAGAGGGCTGACCTGAGGCGGTCTCAGAGGGTTGACCAGAGGCCGGCACCACAGCTATCGAGGGCGCCTTTCCTTCGGCAAGACTGGTGCTCTTGACCAGCTTAGCAGGTAGCGGTCTCGCCGTGTTCGCCGAAGCTATCGGTTTCTTTTTTGGTGCCGCGGAGTTGGGCTTGGCTGGCGCGGGCTTTAGTTGGATCGGCTGACTGACAGCGGTTCGCTCAAAGCAGTCGTACGAGGTGCACCCGTCCAACATTGCCCGCGGCGGAACAGGACAGCTGCAGCCGATCAAGGTTGCGAACAGAGGTCCAATGAGAAGCGTTCTCATGCAATTCCCAGCTCGGGGGCAGAGTTCCGCTCGCATTTCTGGAGGGCGACGGATGGCCGCAGCTAACGTAAACGATGAGCGACGCATGCCGAGGGCATGCAGATACCATCGTCAGGAGTTACTCGGAGGATGGTTAATTTTAACACGCCATGGTTGGCAACTTGGAGCTTGATCAGAGATATCGGCATGATGCGCGAAAGGTCCGCGCGCGGCACGGCTACAGGCCTATGCCGCTGATTGAAATTCTATTTAGCGAAGTCGCGGTCTGGGGCGGCGCGCCGCCTGTTAATACTCAATTTCATCGCCACGCTAAGTTCCGGTGTGAAACTTTCTTTTCCGCTCCACTGTTGCCTACCGGTCATAGCAGCAACACCAATCAAGGTTTAACAAGTGCAGCCAAGCGGGGGCCCGGGGGGCTTGTCCGCTTGGGGCGGTCGCCGGCCGGCAGAAGCCACAACTGCTACGACTGGGACCGCCTCACTATTTTGAAAAACCGATTTCCTGGAGTGATGACTTGCCGCATCCTCCTCCACCGAGGATACGCGGGCTTCAGGGGCGGTTGCCGCTCGACCACGACTATGTCTATCCGCCCTACCCACTTACCACTACGACCCCGCCTGCGGGCCCCGCAATGCCGAGGACGACGGAC